>NC_012034.1:452500-787500 GCF_000022325.1 Caldicellulosiruptor bescii DSM 6725
GGTGAAAAGAACCCCGGGAGGGGAGTGAAATAGAGCCTGAAACCCTGTGCCTACAAGCAGACGGAGGGGCTGAGAAGTCCTGACGTCGTACTTATTGAAGAACGGTCCGGCGAGTTACTTACGCATGCGAGGCTAAGGCGCGAGAGAGCGCTGGAGCCGCAGGGAAACCGAGTCTGAAGAGGGCGATAGTATGCGTAAGTAGACCCGAAACCGGGTGATCTACCCTTGGCCAGGGTGAAGTGTGGGTGAGACCACATGGAGGCCCGAACCGGTCGTCGTTGAAAAGGCGTCGGATGAGCTGAGGGTAGTGGAGAAATTCCAATCGAACCCGGAGATAGCTGGTTCTCCCCGAAATAGCTTTAGGGCTAGCCTCAAGCTTGTAGCCGCTGGAGGTAGAGCACTGATTGGGCTAGGGGCGCAAAAACGTTACCGAACCCTATCAAACTCCGAATGCTGGCGGTGTTAAGCTTGGGAGTCAGACCACGAGCGATAAGGTCCGTGGTCGAGAGGGGAACAGCCCAGACCGACTGCTAAGGTCCCGAAGATGTGGCTAAGTGTGCAAAGGATGTTCAGCCGCGAAGACAACCAGGAGGTTGGCTTAGAAGCAGCCATTCCTTTAAAGAGTGCGTAACAGCTCACTGGTCGAGCGGCTGGGCGCCGAAAATACTCGGGGCTGAAGCCACACACCGAAGCATCGGGTTATAGCCACAAAAGGAAGTGGCTATAGCGGTAGGGGAGCGTTCTGCGTTAGGGCGAAGCCCAAGGCGAAAGCCAGGGTGGACGAGGCAGAAGTGAGAATGCCGGAATAAGTAGCGCGAGGCAGGTGGGAAGCCTGCCCGTCGGAAGCCCAAGGGTTTCTGGGGAAGGCGAATCCGCCCAGAGTTAGCCGGGGCCTAAGGCGAGGCCGAAAGGCGTAGCTGATGGGTATCAGGTTGATAATCCTGAGCCACCTGCCGGAGGTTAACCTACGAGGCGGGACGCAGGAGGAGCAGGCAACCGGGGAGTTGGTAGACCCCGGCCAAGCGGCGAGCGGGAGTGGGTAGGCAAATCCGCTCACTCGGCAACCGTGAGCCGTGATGGGGAGCCGAAGAAAAAGTAGGCGAAGTGCTGAGCTTCACACTGCCAAGAAAAGCGTCGCGTAGGCGAAGGCAGGTGCCCGTACTGGAAACCGACACAGGTGGGCGAGGAGAGAATCCACAGACGGACGGGTGAAGCACCGCTAAGGAACTCGGCAAACTGACCCCGTAACTTCGGGAGAAGGGGTGCCCTGGGTGAAGAGCTCAGGGTCGCAGGGAATAGGCCCAAGCGACTGTTTATCAAAAACACAGGTCTCTGCCAAGCCGAAAGGCGAGGTATAGGGGCTGACGCCTGCCCGGTGCTGGAAGGTTAAGGGGAGGGGTTAGCCTGAAGAGGGCGAAGCTCCGAACCGAAGCCCCAGTGAACGGCGGCCGTAACTATAACGGTCCTAAGGTAGCGAAATTCCTTGTCGGGTAAGTTCCGACCCGCACGAATGGCGTAACGACTTGGGCGCTGTCTTGGCGGTGTGCCCGGCGAAATTGTGGTACCAGTGAAGACGCTGGTTACCCGCGGTTGGACAGAAAGACCCCGTGGAGCTTTACTGCAGCCTGGCACTGTGTTCTGGTGTGTCCTGTACAGGATAGGTGGGAGGCAGAGAAGTGGGGGCGCCAGCCTCCATGGAGCCGGCGGTGGGATACCACTCTGGGTGCACTGGGGCACTAACCAGACACTCTGAACCGAGTGATGGGACACTGTCAGGTGGGCAGTTTGACTGGGGCGGTCGCCTCCTAAAAGGTAACGGAGGCGCCCAAAGGTCACCTCAGCACGGATGGAAATCGTGCGGTAGGAGTGCAAAGGCGGTAAGGTGGCTTGACTGTGAGAGAGACATCTCGAGCAGGGACGAAAGTCGGGCTTAGTGATCCGGCGGTTTTCGAGTGGGAGAGCCGTCGCTCAACGGATAAAAGTTACCCCGGGGATAACAGGCTGATCTCCCCCGAGAGTCCACATCGACGGGGAGGTTTGGCACCTCGATGTCGGCTCATCGCATCCTGGGGCTGAAGTAGGTCCCAAGGGTTGGGCTGTTCGCCCATTAAAGCGGTACGTGAGCTGGGTTCAGAACGTCGTGAGACAGTTCGGTCCTTATCCGCCGCGGGCGCAGGGTATTTGAGGGGAGCTGACCCTAGTACGAGAGGACCGGGTTGGACGGACCGCTGGTTTACCAGTTGTTCCGCCAGGGGCACGGCTGGGAAGCCAAGTCCGGATGGGATAAACGCTGAAAGCATCTAAGCGTGAAGCCCACCCCAAGATGAGATACCCCACACCACAAAGGTGGTAAGGGTCCTGGAAGACTACCAGGTAGATAGGCCGCATGTGTAAGCGCTGTGAGGCGTTGAGCAAGGCGGTACTAATGGCCCGAGGAGCTTGACCGAAAGATTAGCTTTCTCCCTATTCACTTGCGAGGCTGCTTAAAAAGCTGCTGAAGAAAATGAATAAGCTGACAAATCCGGTGGCGAAAGAGCGAGGGAAACACCCGTTCCCATTCCGAACACGGAAGTTAAGCCTCGCAACGCCGATGATACTGTGCTGGAGACGGCACGGGAAAGTAGGTGGCTGCCGGATTTTTTATTTTTGTGTATATGTGTTAAATGTTTAACAATGCACGTAAAAAAGTTTGGGCTTACCAAATGGCAGGTCTTACAAATTGCAAGAGGTTTTTAAAAAGAACTGAGCTTAAATGTGTTTGGTCTATCTTAACTTGTTGTGTATTTTAAAAAGTAAAATTCTCACTTGGTACTGCTACCTTTTCAAGGATTTCATTTATCACGTCTGACGGCTTTGTGTTATTGACTGTATATTTTTTAATAAGAATTATGCCCTCTCTATAATTTTCATGGAATCAATTGTTTCTTAAAACTTCCAGCTAAAAAGTTTCTCATTACAGTTCAAGTAGTCTTCTTAGAAAAACGAAAATAATCGAAAACGATATTGAAAACAATTCGAAAAACTTTTATAATAATCTTATACAACAATCACAGCAAAGGGGTTTACTTTTCATGGGAAAAATCAAAGCAGCTATTTTTGACATGGATGGTGTTTTAACAGATACTGTAAAGTTACATTTCAAAGCATGGAAGAAGATGTTTGAAAGCCACGGTTATAAATTTGAATATGAAGATTACAAATGGAAGGTTGACGGAAAACCAAGAATAGATGGAATAAGAAGTATTGCATATGATATGCCAGAAGATAAGTTAATAGAAATGGCAGAGGAAAAACAGAAGATTTTTTTGGAATTTGTTGAACAAGAAAATTTAGAAGCTTTTGAAGATAGTATATGGCTTTTAAATCATTTGAAGCAAAACGATATAAAACTTGCAGTTGCTTCTTCGAGCAAAAATACCACTAAAATTTTGACCAAAATAGGAATTTACAATATGTTTGATACAATTGTAACAGGGTATGATTTCAAAAAAGGAAAACCTGACCCTGAAATATTTCTAACTGCTGCACAAAGACTAAACGTAAATCCCAAAGAGTGCGTTGTGTTTGAAGATGCCATAGATGGTGTTAAGGCAGGTATTCGTGCGGGGATGCTTACAATTGGTGTCTGTAGAGATGGTCAATTTGATAGGCTCAAAGAAGCTCATTACGTGGTTGATAGATTAGATAAGATTAGTTTAGAACTTCTTGAAAATCTTCATGAAAAACTTTTCAAAAAAGTTTAGGAGGTTTTTGATAATGAAACTTTCAGAAAAAAACTGGCTGATTGAACAGGAAAGTTTTGGAGTTTCACATAAACATGAAACCTGTTTTGCTCTTACAAATGGGTATATAGGAATAAGGGGAATCAATGAAGAGGTTTTTTGTGATGAGATACCAGGAACTTTCATAGCAGGTGTATTTGACAAAGACACAGCTCAGGTTACAGAACTTGTGAATTTGCCAAATCCAATAGGTCTTAGGATATATATAAATAGAGAATTTCTAAATCCTTTAAAATGTGAAGTGCTTGAGTTTAGAAGAATTTTAGACTTAAAACAGGGACTGCTTTTCCGAAAATTGAGACTAAAAGATGAAAAGGGTAGAGTTACATCAATAGAAGGATTCCGATTTGTCAGCATGAAAAATAAAAATCTTATTGTTCAAAAGTACAATGTGGTTTGCGAAAACTACTCAGCGGTTTTAAATGTAGAAAGTTTTATCGATGCCAATACCATGAACTCCAAGGATATTCCAAACGATAGAGTAAAACATTATGAAGTAGAAGATAAAAAGGATTGCAAAAGCTGTATATTCCTTAGTATTACAACAAAGGATAAAAGATACAAAGTGGGAATAGCAAGTTCTACAGAGGTTTTATTAGATAGCCAGAAATGTTATTTTAATAGATTTGTAAAAGATTTAGGAAGCGTTATTACCGAAAACCTTGAGGTTGAGGCGAAAGAAGGAAAAAGTTATGAGATTGTAAAGCTGAGTGTATTGGTGTCCTCGAGAGAAAACGTTGAGGATATTTTTAAAAGTTCTATAAGCAAGCTTGAAAGAGCAAAAGAATTAGGTGTTGAGAGGCTGCTTTCTGAGCATATAGAAGAGTATGACAAGCTTTGGGATGCTGCCAAGGTTGAGGTAATTGGTGATGAGGTTGCAGATAGAAGTCTTAAATTTAATGTTTTCCATCTACTTAGTATGGCAAATCCAGAAGATGAACATGTGAGCCTTGGTGCAAAAGGCCTTCATGGTGAAGGCTACAAAGGACATGTTTTTTGGGATACAGAGATATTTATGCTCCCGTTTTACATTTACACAAATCCAAAAGCTGCAAGGTCAATGCTGATGTACAGGTACAATCTTTTGGACGCTGCAAGGGAGAACGCAAAGAAAAATGGATACAAAGGTGCGCAGTTCCCCTGGGAGTCTGCAGACACCGGTCAAGAGGAGACGCCAAAGTGGGGGTATGATTATCTTGGCAAACCTGTTCGGATATGGACAGGGGATATAGAATATCATATCTCATCAGATATAGCCTTTGCAGTTTTAGAGTATGTGCGTGCAACAGATGATATAGAGTTTCTTTTAAACTATGGTGTGGAAATTGTGATTGAAACAGCAAGGTTTTGGGCTTCTATTTGTAAATACAATGAAGAAAAGGATAGATATGAAATAAATGATGTGATAGGTCCGGATGAGTTCCATGAACATTGCAACAACAATGCTTACACCAATTATCTTGCAAAGTGGAACTTGGAGAAGGCCTTTGAACTTTTCACACGCTTAGAGGAAAATTACCCCAGCCATTTTGAAAGGTTAGTAAAAAAAATAAACTTATCAGAAGATGAACCTTTGAACTGGCTAAAAGTTGCATCAAAGATTTATATTCCATACCATCCTGAAACAAAGCTAATTGAACAGTTTGAAGGATATTTTAGTCTTAAAGATTTTGTTATTAAAGAATACGACAGCAACAATATGCCAGTCTGGCCAGAAGGTGTTGAGCTTGACAAGCTAAATAGCTATCAGCTCATTAAACAGGCAGACGTTGTGATGCTTTTGTATTTGCTTGGCGACCAGTTTGATGAAGAGGTTATGAAAATAAACTATGATTACTATGAAAAAAGGACAATGCACAAATCGTCTTTGAGCCCGAGTATCTATGCTTTGATGGGAGTAAGAGTGGGTGAGACAAAAAGAGCATATATAAATTTTATGCGTACCGCTTTGACAGACATTGAAGACAATCAAGGCAACACAGCTTTGGGGATACACGCTGCGTCTTTGGGCGGCACATGGCAAGCTTTGATATTTGGTTTTGGAGGTTTAAAAGTGGAAAAAGATGATGTTCTATCTGTCAATCCGTGGCTTCCTGAAAAATGGGAAGCTTTGAAATTTAGCATCTGGTGGAAAGGAAACTTGCTGGATTTTGTCATAACCCAGGAAAATGTTGAAATCAGAAAAAGAGTGAACAAGAGCAAAGTGAAAATCATGATAAAAGATAAAGAAATGGTCTTATAGCCTTTTGACTTGGAACTCCCTGTGGGAAAAAATTTTCACAGGGAGTTTGATTTTACGAAAACATTTCGAAAAAAGTTTGAAAGCTTGAAATATATAAGACAGCATTACTTATACTTAATAAACAAAATCTAAAAATTAATTAAAAAACCTATAGACAAAATTACTAACTTGTTGTATAATAAAATCATCGAAAACATTTCCGAAATATTTAATTCAAAAAGGAGGTTTGTTTGATGAAAAAATTTCTAACAATTTTATTAACGTTAATTTTCCTACTTTCCTTGGTTGCAGGAATGGGTGCTGCGCAAAAAGATGTTTTTGCCACTTCCAAGATAACTTTAAAGCTGGGTGCGTGGGCATCTTCTCCTGCTGAGAAGAAGATTGTTCAAAACCAAATCGCAGCCTTCAAAAAGCTCTATCCCAATGTCGATATTAAATTAGTTGAAATTGTCGGTGATTATAATCAAAAAATGCAGCTTCTCATGGCATCTAAAACAGAACCAGATATCTTTTACATGGATTCAATGCCAGCTTGGCAGTACATTGCAAAGAATGTCTTAGAGCCGTTTGACAGCTGGATGAAAAAGTACAATGTCAAAACAATTGGTTATGAGTCATCACTTCTCCAGCCATTCATATACAAAGGAAAAGTGTATGGACTTCCAAAAGACTACAATACATTAGTTTTGTTCTACAACAAAGAGATGTTCAAACAAGCAGGTCTTACGCAGCCACCAAAGACATGGCAGGAGTTGAAAGAGTATGCTAAGAAACTTACAACAGACAAGGTTGTAGGTCTTACAATGAACCTTGAGCTTGCAAGAATTCAACCTTTTGCATACCAAAACGGTGGTAAAGTATTTGACGGTAGTAAGCCAGTCTTTACCGACCCGAAAGCCTTGGAAGGCTTAAAATTTGCACTTGACCTTTTCAAAGAAGGAATATGCAAAACACCAAAAGATTTAGGTGCTGGCTGGGTTGGGGATGCATTTGCTGACAAGAAAGCTGCTATGACAATTGAAGGCGGCTGGATGATTCCATTCTTAAACGACAGAAAGATACCAAAAGATCAATATGGAATTGCAGAACTTCCTGCAGGACCTGCTGGTAAGTCAACAATGGCATTCACCGTTGCATATGTAATGAGTAAAAATTCTAAGCACAAACCTGAAGCGTTCAAACTTATAAGATTCTTAACTGGAGAAGGCGGACAAAAGTATGTGGTTGAAGCAGGCTTAGCACTTCCTTCATTAAAGAGCGCAGGTGTAAACTTTGCTAAAACTTATCCAGAGAGAAAAGCGCTTGTTGATGGTGCAAAATATGCACAGGTCTACTTCTATGGTCTGGATGGCACAAAAGTTGTGGATGTCTTCAACAAAGCATTTGAAGACTATGTAATTGGCAAAAAGTATGACCTTAAGAAGAACATTGAGGAAAGAGTAAAGCAAATCATGAAGTAAAATAGAAGATACTACCTGGAAAATAATCAAGGCAGGTAAAAAAGCCTGCCTTGATTTATAAGAATATAACTGTAAGTTATAGGGGGATGTGAATAAAAAATGAGAAACAGAACAAAAACGCAAGAATACTTAACAGCTTTTGTCATGCTGCTTCCTTATATACTGTCTTTTTGTGTATTTTTTGCTTACCCGCTTATAAAGGCTTTTATGATAAGTTTTCAGAACTTTTCATTCTTAGGAGATGCTCCACCTAAATTTGTAGGCCTTGCTAACTATAAAGAGGCGCTGACAAACAAGATGTTTTTAGATTCTATTCTTAACACACTTTATTATTCGGTATTAGTTGTTCCTACTCAGCTTATTATTGCTCTCATTTTAGCTGTGATAGTAAATGACAAGGTGAAATTCAAGGAGTTTTTCAGAACAACATATTATCTTCCCACGGTTACATCACCTGTAGCAGTATCGATTATATTTCTGTTTTTGTACAAAACAGATGGGCTTGTGAATCAGATTTTAAGTCATATTGGGATTACTCCTCGAAATTGGTTCAATGAACCTTCTTTTGTGATGCCCGCAATTGTGAGTGTTGCTGTTTGGGGGTCTGTAGGGTTTTATATGGTTACATTTTTGTCTGGACTTTCAACAATTCCAGACCAGCTTTATGAAGCAGCAGAAGTTGAAGGTGCAGGAGAATTTATTAAGCTTATTAAAATCACAATACCTCTTTTAAAACCGATGATATTTTTCAACACAGTTGTATCTTTTATTAGCACTCTCCAGATGTTTGATTTGTCATACATTATAGGCGGTTCTGATGGTGGTCCCATGGGAAAAGCAATGACAATGGTTGTGATGATATACAGAACAGCTTTTAAAGAGTTCAACATGGGTGTTGCTTCAGCAATGGCGTTTGTTGTGTTTGGGATTATCTTTGTATTGACATTAATTCAGCGAAAATTTTTTGGCGAGGAAATGTCATATTAAGTAATAATTTTTCTGGATTATCAAAAAAGGAGATGAGAAAAAGGTGTGGAAGAAGGAAAATACCTATGGGATTGGAGTCAAAATAGTGCTATATACGATCTGCATTTTATGGGCGCTGATAACCTTGGTACCATACCTTATTGCTGTTATAACTTCTTTAAAACCTGTAGAAGATGTGACAAAATTCTCGGTTGACTTTGGAAAGCTGAGCTTTAGTAGCTATAAATACATCACGACAGAGTTTCCGTTTATGAGATGGCTTTTTAACAGCTTTGTGGTTGCAGTGGCTGTGACAGCTGGTAATCTGCTTTTCAATTCCATGGCAGCATATGCTCTTGCAAGGCTAAGTTTCCCATTTAAGAAGGTTGTTTTTTACATTATCATAGGTACAATGATGATACCTGGGCAGGTACTCTTGATTCCTATTTACCTTATTCTAAACAAACTTGGCTGGATTGATTCATACAAAGGACTAATCATTCCATGGCTTGTGAGTGCATTCTATATATTTTTCATGCGCCAGTACTTTTTGACAATTCCTAAGGATTTAGAAGAAGCTGCATTGATTGATGGACTGTCGCGGTTTGGTATATTCTTCAAGATATTTTTGCCACTATCATTGCCGGCTTTGGCAACTCAGGCTATATTCATATTTGTAGGCAACTGGAACAGTTTCATGTGGCCAAGCATAATAGCTTCGTCTGAAGAGCTGTATACCCTGCCGGTAGGCCTTAACTCGTTTTACGGTCAGTATTATCAATTTTGGAACCAGGTTTTAGCAGGAGCAATTCTTCTTTCTTTACCAACCATAATAGTTTTCGTAGCATTTCAGAAATATTTCGTCAGGGGAATAGTTACAACAGGGCTTAAAGAGTAATAAAAATGTTGAAACAGATGGCAAAGAAAGTGTATAATTATTTTCAAGGTTTTAGTGAAACATTTCAAAAATAAGAGGGAGACACGAAAAATGAGGAAGAACAAGAATGTGACCATAAAAGATATTGCAAAAGCTTTGGGACTGTCGCCAAGCACTGTTTCAAGGGCGCTCAATAATTACTCAGATATAAGCCCGGAGACAAGAGATAAGGTAATAGAGATGGCCAAAAAACTAAACTACACACCAAACATCTTTGCAAAAAGCCTTGTCACAAACAAGACAAAAAGAGTCGGACTGTTCATTGAAGACATGGAGAGGGAAGGCATATACGGTGTTTTTTATTATGAGATACTTATAAGTTTCAGGAAAGCTGCAATGGACAATGGTTATGAGGTTGTTTTGCTCTCAACATCTTCAGAGGAACAAAAAAGAATCTCTTTTGATGCGGTTATGCAGGAAAAAGGACTTGAAGGTGCATTTATCATGGGACTCAAAATGGATGATGAGTATCTGAATGAAATACAAAAAAGTACCTATCCTGTTGTTTTGCTTGACATTCCAATAAAAAACTCAAATGTAGGTTATGTGACAACAAACAATCTAAAAGGTGCACAGCTTGCAACAGAACACTTGATTAACCTTGGACACAAAAAAATAGGGTTTTTGAATGGTCACAAAAAAGCATATGTCAGCCAAGAAAGATTAAACGGTTATATATTGGCACTGAGCAAAAACGGACTTCAGGTTGACAGTGAACTTATTTATGAAGGTGATTTTACAGAGGCAAGCGGGTTTAAGGCAGCAGACTATTTTGTCCAGAAAGGTGTCACAGCAGTTTTTGCTGCATCAGACATGATGGCAATCGGTCTTATAAAAAGATTAAAGGAACTTGGTGTGGATGTGCCTAAAAAAGTTTCGGTTGTGGGATTTGACGATATATCCTTGGCACGTTACATCACCCCCACTCTTACAACAATAAGACAGAACAAGAGTGAGATGGGCAAATCAGCCTTTTACTTGCTTTTGAACCTGATTTCAAAGCAGCCAATAAACCACATTATTTTAGAGCCAGAGCTTGTAAAAAGAGAATCAACAGCAAGGCTGCGCTAAATATCTTTTTGTAAGCTCAACAAAAACGGCTGTGAGGAGAAAACACAAATCTTCTCACAGCCTTTAAAATTTTAATTGACAAGGATAAATTCTTTAGTCTGTCCTCTTTTCAATTCAAAACTGCTACCATAGTGTGAAAGCTGAATACTTTCACCTTCCAAAAGTGTATAGGAAGCTATGCTTTTTGTTATTTCCACTTTCAAAATTTTTCCTTTATATCTTACTTTGAACGATAAATATTCAAGTCTTTCAGGAAGCTTTGGAGCAAAGGAAAGTATACCTTTGTTTGTTCTCATTCCACCAAAACCGAATACCAAAGCTTGCCAAGCACCGCCCATACAAGCAGCGTGAATTCCATCTTTTGTGTTGTGATTTAAATCATCAATGTCCATTCTTGCTGTATATACAAAGTATTCGTATGCTTTGTCTAAGTACCCAAGCTCTGCTGCAAGGATGCTAAAAATTGCTGGTGAGAGTGATGAGTCATGTGTTGTAATTGGCTCATAGTATTCATAGTTATTTTTTAAATCCTCAAATGTAAAGTTTTCTCTCAAAAGGTAAATGAGCAAAAGAACATCTGGCTGTTTGCAAACTTGATATCTATAAATGTCTAAATAATGCCAGTTCAAAAGAAGAGGAAACTGATTCTCTGGGATTTTTGACAAATCAAGCCTCTTTTTATAGATGAATGAATCGTCCTGAGGAATAATTTTCAGCTCTGGATTGTACGGCAAATACATGTTATCAGCAATGTTTTTCCACAGCAAGACTTCATTCTGTGAGAGCTCAATTTTTCTGCAAAGCTTTTCAAAAGCATCGCTGTCTTTTTCTTTCAAGAGAGTATAAAGATTTGTAGCAAACTCAAGGGTCATCTTTACCATGTAGTTTGTATAAGCATTGTTGTCAACAAGTGCAGTATACTCATCAGGGCCGGTGACACAGAATATGCAGAACTTTCCGCCCTTTGCTTCACTGAAATGGCCAAGTTCTGCATAGAATCTTGCAACTTCAAATACAATCTCTGCACCATAGTTTTTTATAAATTCTAAATCATCTGTTGCCTCAAAATACTTTTTTATAGCATACACAATATCAGCGTTTATGTGGTATTGAGCTGTCCCTGCGGGGAAGTATGCGGAACACTCTTTTCCTGCAATTGTTCGCCAGGGATATAGTGCCCCTCTGTGGTGAAGCTCTCTTGCTCGCTTTCTTGCTGCATCTAAAGTGTTGTATCTGTACAAAAGTAACATTTTTGCAATTTCTGGCTGGGTATATATGAAAAACGGCATTATATAAATTTCAGAGTCCCAGAAATAATGTCCGCCGTAACCTTCACCTGTAAGACCCTTTGCGGCAATATTTGAAATACCGTTTCTACCTGTTGATTGAAGCAGCGAAAATAGACTAAATCTTATAGCTTGCTGAATCTTAGGATCCCCTTTTACCACAACATCAGCGTTTTCCCAAAAGGTTTCCAAAAATTCTCTTTGCTCTTTCAAAAGGTTTTCAAATCCAATCTTTTTTGCCTCAAGTATTTCAGCAGCGCAGCGCTCTTCAATCAAATCTTCTTCAACATCTCTTTGTGTAAAATATGAAAAATATTTTGTCAAGCTATATTCCATATCTTGTTTAGCATCAAATTCAATTTTAAATATAACAAGATTTTTTTCTTTGTCAGCAAAAGATTTGCAGAAAAATTCTTTGATGCTCAAAACGTGATCTACCATACAGCCATATGAGAGCCTGCTCTTTTTAGTTTTCTGCATCAAAAAACCATTAAGTTTATCACTGTAAGCTTTAATTGTCTCAAAAGGAAATTTTTCTATTCCAGAACCAACCCTCACATCTTCTGTCTCAAGCAGATTTGAAGAGTTTTCATCTATTTTACTTACAATTTTTATTCTGCCAGAAAAATTGAGAGGTTTAATTCTAATATTAATTGCTCCTAAATGCTGCCTTTTAAAACATGCAAGCCGCTCAAAAGATATAAAAATTTTTCTGCCACGTTCGGATTCCCAGAGTATTTCGCGTACTACCGTTCCGCTCTTCATGTCAAGTTTTCTAATATGTTTATAAATTTTTCCACTGAATAAATTGAAGTTTTCACCCTCAATCATTATTTCAAATGTCTTCACATCAGCAACATTTACCATTGCCTCGCCACGCTTTGCAAATCCATATCCACCCTCTGGATAGGTTATATCATACTCTTCATAAAAGCCGTTGATATATGTTGCTTTAAAGCTCTGGCTTTTGTCAGGAAAATCTTCATCCAAGTTTCCCCTCAGGCCTAAATATCCATTTGCAACTGTAAAAATGGTCTCAAGCATAAAATTATTTTCAGGATGAAATCCATCTTCTATTATGTTCCATTCATCTGGCAAAAATATAGATTCCTTTTTGGGAAGCTTTCTCAAGCTGTATTCTCCTTTCGCAGCAAAATCTTTTTTACGTAATCATACCTTAATATAATTTTACAGTCAATGGCTGGAAGTTACTTTTTAAATATGTTTTGGGAATGTTACCGAAATATTTTCGGTAAAATTATGTTCAAATAAAGCACAGAAAAAATATTCTTGCTTGTAAGCTACTATATTTGACATGGGAAATAATACAAGGTTTACTTGGTAGCCACCGAGGGTTGCTTATGTTTAATTATGAAAGCGAGAGAAAATTGAAGAAATTTCGAGATATTTGGAGAAAGAAGGATTTTATATTGAAAAATTAAGTTTTATGTCAAGAAATTAGTAAAAAAAGTATTGACAGTATAAAGATGCGTGAGATAAGATTTACACATAAATTCCAGTGTATAGGTTAACAAAAAGAAAAGTTTTAGTACAAAATTTTATAAAAAAGATGGTAACTCAATTAAAATACTAATGAATAAATTGATGGACGAAATGATGAAATATTACATGGAAGGGTAATGGAGAGATATTAAGATGCGTGGCAAGGAAATAGAAATTGGAGGCAAGAAGTTAGTGGTTACGAATGAGATTTTAAAGAGTGCGGGAGACTTGTCAAGAATTTTGTGTTTCCACATCAATAGTGCATATTGTAGAGCTGTAATATATTGTAACTGCATTTTTTAAGAATAGGTATTCCGTTTTTCCACTTGCCTCGGCGCAAGTTTTCTCTTTGTAAGTAAATGTTTATTTCTAAAATTTCTACAGATTGAAAATAACCGCCTGAGTTTATTCTTATTTTTTCAATTATACTGTTAACACTTTCTACTGCATTGGTAGTATAGATATGCTTTCTTAAATCTTCAGGATACTTCATATGTGCAAGATAAAATTCGGCTTTTTCGCAAACACCCTTTATGAATCTGGGATATTTTGAGGAATATTGATTACAAAGTTCTTTAAACTTTAAAACTGCTTCATCGAAGTCAGAAGAGGAAGTTCTTAATTTATCAAGTTCTTTGTTGAAAACAGAAGCATCATCTTTAGCCATATGTTTTCTAACGTTACGTTGAAGGTGAACAAAACATAGTTGATGGTCGGCAAGGGGATAAGCGAGTCTGACAGCATCGATTATACCTGGGAAATCATCGCTTACGACTATTAAGACTTTTTTAAGACCTCTTGTAATTAAGTCGTCAAAGACTCTCATCCAATCGGCTTTGTTTTCTTTGCCGAAGAAAGGGCAGAATACGAAGATATCTTTTTTGCCTTCTAAATCAATACCGAGGACAACATAGCAAGTAGCTTGTTTAACTTTTGAGTTATCTTTAATTTCGCAATGGTAACCGTCAATGATGAGAGCAAAAGTACTTTCAGGAAGTTCTCTTTGTTTAAAGAGTTGAAGCTCGTTTTTTAGATCGTTTTTGATTTTTTCGATTTCGTCTTCAGAATAAGGCAAATTCATGCTTTTAAGAGTTTGGACAAGAGAACTTTCTGAGTAACCATTGACGACTAAAGACATAAGCAGGTCAGTGTATGAACTATCAACTCTTTTGTAGCGGTCAGGGAGAATAGAAGGTCGAAAGTTACCAGAACGTGTACGAGGGACAGAAATTTCAAGACTGCCAACAGGTGTTGCAAGTTTTCTTTCATAGAAGCCATTGCCTTTGTCGTTTTCGTTTTTAGCAAGGTAAACAGTTCTTTCTGATAACATAAAGCAATCGAGCAAGTTTTCTAAAAGCTGTTTTAGAGCTGGGCGAGTAGGATCATCACAGGAAGCAATACATATTTAGCACTTGTTCGATAGCCATATTTTTAGCGGTCTCAAAAATTTCATTTTTCTCCATAATCGTGAACCCCCTTTGGTGATTATTTCAATACTCATTATACAGTGGACACAATTTTATTTTAACTCCCAATGGGAGTGGGAGTTTGCCAAGTGGTTGTGTGACGTTATACAGGAGTGATATAAGTTGGAATGGGTATTATACACCGAAGGTGGCAAGTGGAGGTTCAATAACTTTAAAAGGTAATAGTGAGGCAAGCAGGAAAGAGAGTAGCAGTGCGAGTATAACACCGGGGTATTCAGACAGTTTTGTATGGGGTGATAGAGGTTATTCAGGTGGAATATCAGCAAGTGTCTCGCCAGTGAGGACAGGTGGATGTTATACTCCTAAGATAAACGGAGGAGCTTCTTCAACACCAAAGCCGTCAGGTTCTCTTTCAATAACGGATAAATTCAGGGATTTTTTAGAGGGCATTGTACGAAAAGTTGAGGATTTTTCATCTAAAACTAAGAAAGATTTATTAAGAGGAATATTAAAAAATTTTTTAGAGGCGTTAAGACATGCCAGCAGTAATAGTTTGAAATATTCCATAAATTTTTTAGAACATGCTTTGCAAGATAATCCTTCTGAAATAATAATTACAAATGAAAAGAGTGAATTGTCTAAAAAAATAAGGGAGAATGAAGACTATAAGAAAGTTAGGAAGTATATTATTTCTGTAGCTAAGGAATTACTCCCCACAATGAAAGCTGGGGAAGAAAGAAAAATTGATAAAAACAAAAAAGAATTTTCTGCAACATTTTCTAAAGAACATAATTTGGACCTCTATTTAGCAATAAACAATGCAGATCTATACTTTAAAAAAGAGAGTGAAGATACGATAAGCATATGGCTTAAGGATACATATAATTTTGACAATGCTACTTTGAAAGAAAATTCAATAGAGTTGATAGATGACTTGTTAAAGGATAAATTAGCCTTTGGTAAATGGCTTAATGAGTTTGGGCAAGATTTAGAGAATAATCATATTGTTAACAAGTATGAAATTAAAATAAAAATAGAAACTGTTAAAATCTCAATACTTCAGTAGAGAAAAAGGTGATATAATCTAATGGTAATTAAGATTTTTAAGTTTATCTTAATAATTGTTATAGGAGTTAATCTGTTCTTTATTTTATCATTTGGCACATTGCTATTTTTACTTCACTTAACTTCCGAGCCACCAAAATATGTAAAAAATCGTGCTGAATGGATTAGGTTGTATAAGATATTTGATACAGAATTTCCTGAGCCGATAAAAGAAGAAAAGATTGTAAAATGTGAGACTTACTTTCTTGACCTATTAATTTTTAGCGAAAAAGACAAACCAAAATTAGAAAAGTTAACATCAAACTGGATTTATATTAAAAATAGCAAAATTCCAGAAAACCTATATAGTAAAATACAAGATGATCCTTATACTATATCTGGAACGGTAAAAGATTATATTGAAACAGTTTTAAATCATGTAGAAATTTTTTCCTTAGGGAAACACAAACTCCCTGACGATTTGAAACCACTTTTTTTTGATATTGAAGGAAAACGTGTATATGAAAATAAGGGTGCAATCTTGAATGAAAAATTAGCTCAGAATATGCTTATGGAAATGAAAGAAGAATATAAGTTTTATAGATATTACAAAGCAACAAAGGATGGAACAACAGAACTTTCTCTTTATTTTGTATATATTCCAAAAACCAATCATCTATATGTATTTAATAATACTTACTACACTGAAAGGATAGACTATATTAAAGATGAATTACAGGAGTTACAAAATACGAGCAAATAAACTATATCATTGAAGTTTGTATAAAAAGGTGAATAAGGATGTTAAAAAATGAGAAAAAGAGCATCTGTGCTTCTATCAATTTTTGTCGAAATAACAATTATTGCTGTGGGAATGTTTTTAATCTTTAAAGATGACCTTTTTGTTTTTTAGAAATAACAAGCCTATTTATGCAAAAGGTGAGCCAGTTTTGGTAGAATTAAAATATGAATTTATAAAGGAAGAATTGATAAAAAAAGTAGGAAAACCCAAAAAGGTTAAGAAAGAATGGTGGGGTGCTTATGGTGATTATGTAGAATATTGTTACTATGATTGGGGTAGCATTATATTAGCACCAGGTGTTAAAAAGAATTCATATTATGTAATAGACGCAGAGATTAACAAGAGAGGAATAAAGGGACCGAGAGGAATTGAAGTAGGAGATAGTTATAAAAGAGTGATAAATAAATTTAGATATAGTCCCCAAAATTGGTGGCGTAGAATATCTATACTGTATCAAACCAAAAACAAGCAACAACGATAACACCTATGGTTTAAAATTTGATTCTACTAATGATATCGAGCAATATGGTAGTATAATCTATAACGAAAAAGGTGAAATTGACAGCATTTATTACCAAGACAGTTCCTATTAATAAAATTGAATTTAAAATATCAAAAGGCAGAGTAAAGCAAATTGTGGTACATTATCATGATACTTGAGAAGGTGAAGTTTTTGAAGGCCAGAAAAAGAATTATTGTACTGTTGTCAATCATGATTTTAATTTTGAAAAGCACTTTTGTTTTAAGCAACGATAAAGATGAAAAAGATTATTATGATTACACTGGTAAAAAAGGGAAAAAGAATATAGTGATGAGCATATACATCAACAATTCAAAGGTTACAGGTCTATATGCTTACAAAGGTGTAAGAAAGTATATAAAGGTAGAAGGAATAATAAAAGGTGGTAAAATAAAGTTAAATGAGCTTGACTCAAAAGGTAAAGTAGTTGGAACATTCAATGGCATTATAAAAGATAAAGTGATTAAAAAGAGTGATGGTCGTCTAATAAGACCAGTAGATATAATTGAAGGGACTTGGAGTGATGGCAAAATAAAAATGCCTTTTAAACTGATAAATGAGCACGAAATATATATGCCTTATGGTGAAAAATTCAGCTTTGTTGGTTTTCCGGATGATGAAGTACTGAAATTTGCTACTAACATTCAAGAATATTTGATAAAAAACGACAAGAAAGCACTTGGAAAACTGATAGCATATCCAATTAAGGTCAAAATTGACGGTAAAAAGAAAACAATAAGAAATGAAAAAGAGTTTATCAACAATTTTGATAAGATATTTGATGCCAATTTGAAAAAAGCGATAATAAATGCTGAGCCTTTGATTATGCCTGCGAATCAATATGAAGCTATGTTAGGAGAAGGTGGATATAACGTTTAGTTTACAGATGTAGTAAGGAATGGTAATGTGTATTGGTTAATTCATACTATTAACAACTGATTATTCATTGAAATTAAAAGAGTCGTTTTGTCTTAAATTATACATACCAAAAGATAGTTTGTTATATGAGAGTAATAAATAATTTTTTGAAAATATGAAGTCCTCCATCTTGTCAAGAATCAGAATATGAACAAAAGTATCAGAGATGGAGGTTGTTTTATTTATTTTAGGTTGTTGAATAAAAAATATTAACAATTATACATGTAATCTGCTACAATCGTATCCTCCATCTGTTAATACCATCTCACAGCCAAAGCCCCATGCCCTATACAAAAGCTCTTCTTGTTTTCAAGTCATGTTCATTTGCCTCTGTTAAAATCCAAAAAAGCGGTATCACTTCTTCTTTGGCTGTACACAAAAAATGTAATTTTTTCAAAATAATTAGCTTAAAAATTTTTATTTTGTGCTTTAATGCTCATGAGTATATTTTTAAAAACTTTTTTGTTACTATGTTTACTCTATATGGCTATTTCTGTTATTCAACAACCTCATCAGTAATTTTAAAACATTACAAACCATTTAATTAGTTTTCGCCTTAACTTCCGTTTATATTTTGCATATTAAACAAATTTAGTAACAAATATATGAAAAAATTCATCAATATTATATATTGTTTTTTTTTTTTTTTTTTTGGGATATAATCAAACAAAAATTAAGAAACGAGGAGTGAGGGGTATGAGTAATAAAATTATTACGAATTATAACCTGATTAAGAATACTCACAACAATATTAAGGTCAATAGTTCCAATCATAGTGTTTCTGCACAAACGCTTTCAACAGGTTGGATTGTGCCTGATAAACCTTCTGTGCAGTCTACTGCTGCATACAAAGTTACACTTTCAAACACTTCTTTGCAAAAAGCTTCTACCAGCAGTAAAACTCATGGTTCGAATACACGAAATAGTGGAGGGATTTTGGGTATTTTTTCAAATATCAAAAAAGATATTAGTGACACTACAAAAAGTATTCAGAATAAAGTCAACAATTTTGTAAAATCTACAGTTTCAAATTTGAATAACACAGTTAAAACAGTAGAGCACAAAATTTCTTCAGTAGTAAAATCAACTGGGGAAAAATTAGAGACTGTTGCAAAGGATATTAAAGAAGGTTTGAAAAAAGCTGTAGATGTTACAACAACAAATAGTATTTCTGTTGTAGGGAATAAAACTATAAAAGAGAAAAAAATAACCTTGAATGTAGCAGGCAACAAAATGTATCTAAAATTTACATCTTCAGTAAGTGGAGAAGTGGGAGTTGAAAAATCTTCTCAGTACAAAGCAAATACAGAGAAGGCTTCTGGTTTTGTTGAGCACAGCAATTCTGGTAAATTGAATTTGGAATTAGAGAAGAGAAAAATTAGCAAGAGTTTTGAGAATAGCACGAGTATGAAAGTTAATGATAAAACTGAGATTGTAAGTAATGTAACAGTTAACAAAAGGGGTGCTGAGATTGCAGGTGGAACAAAACTGGTGCTTTTGAAGACACATAATCAGGAAGTTAATGTAACAGTTGGGGGAGAAGTAAAGAGCAATAGAAAAGCTGAAATAAATTTAGCTAAGGTAACTCATTCTTTATCAACAAGTAAGATAACTTCCGAACAAAGCATAGGGTTAAGCATTGATGAGAAAACTTTTAATAAGATAAAGACCACTATGCAGGGTGTATGGCTCGCAGTACCAAATGATACAAAGTTTAAGATAGGAGTTGCTGTTGGAGTTATCAAAGGGGCTGTAAATACTGTAAAGAGTTTAGTTGATGTTGTAACTCATCCAAAGCAAATCGCAGAAGGAGCAAGAGAATTAATTAAACATCCGCAGGTAGCATTAAAATATGTAGAGCAATCTATTGCTAAGGCAAAGGAAGAATTTGTAAATGGTGATGATTATAAAAGAGGAGAAATGGTAGGGGAAGCACTGTTTGAAGTAGGGGTTAGTATAGCAGGTACCAAAGGATTAGATAAATTAGCGAAGGCAGCCAAAGTATCTAATAATTTAGGAAAACTTAAAAAAGTATTTGATGTTACGACAAAAGTAGCAAAACCAGCTTTTGGTCATTAAGTTTTTGCACACAGAGCTTTGCAAAGAGCTCTGTGTGCTTTGTATTGAAGAGAGTAATTGCTTTTTGATAAAATATACCCGGCAAAAGAGTTTGTAGTAGGAAGGGGAATGAGAGTTGAAAAGGATGAGGAAAAGCAGGAAGTGGCTGATAATTGGATTGATAGGTTTAATACTGGTTTATTTTGGTTTTAAATTTTTTTCAAACAGATATATCATTGTAGATGACAAAGTTATAATGAACACTTTGTCAATAGATGATACACTTAGTGTGATAAATGGGATGATAGATAGAGGGGAGTATAATAACGCTGCAGCTCTTGCTAAATGGATTGTTAAAAATGCTAAAACTTCTGATGGTAAAATTAGTGGTTGCTTCAAAATGTGTGAAATAGCCAATCTGATAGGTAATCCGATGATGGAGGAGTATTATGCAGACCTTGCTTTGAAGCAGTTAAACAGTGATACCTCATTGTGGGTTAAAAAGGTTGCTTATTTTTATAAAGGTGTAGCAGTTGGGAAGAGAAGTCAGGAACTTGGTGAGATAAAAAGAATGAGTGAAGCTGTTTACTGGATAAAAAGATCTTTAAATATTAATGACTTGGATGAGCCTAAAACAACCTGGGATTTTAATGGACGAGCATATTATTCACTTGGAGTAATATATATAGAAGCATATGGAAATTACAAGAAAGCACTTGAATACATAGAAAAGTTTTTACAACTTGTTAAGGAGGATAAAGAGAATGAATTTTTAAAAGAGTATATTGAACTATTATCATATTCAGGGAATTGCTATTATGAATTGGGTATGAAGGATAAATTAAGAGAAGTGTATGATATCTGGAAAAAGAATTATTCCAAGTACAAGGATTATTTTAAGAATTATAAGTTCCAATTGAAAAAGTTAGAATTTCTTAACAAACTAATTGATAACAAATATAAAGAGGCAGAAGAGATTATGAAGAAAGAAGATCCAGAGTATTTAGGGATTTACTATTATCGAAAGGTAGGAGATATTGAAAAAGGCAAGAAAGCGTTGATAGGTTTTGGGAAGAGTAATATACAACTTTATCCATTTCCATTTTTTCAGAGGTTGGTAAAAGAGTTTAAGCTAAGTGAGAAAGAGAAAAAAGAACTTGAGGTTATGTGGAAAAGATGGGTTGAGGAAAACAGAAAAAAGTGTATGACTACAAATGTACTTAGAAGTGATAAAGAGATAGCAAAGAGGGGTTGGAAATAATGAAGTACAGGTTTGAATGCACATTTTTAGAAGCAGAGAGAGTTTATTTAGAAATCATATCAGAGAAGACAGGAAAAAAATACATTCCGATGACAAGAGGAGATGATAGTTTTGTGTGTGAGCTGGATTTGAATCCTTCTGATATTTATAGATACATTTTTGTGATTGACGACAATATAAGGCTGATAGACTGGGCAGCACCGTTTACACTGCCAACAGAAGACGGGCAGATATTTTCCTGCATAGCTATAAATGCCAACGGAGAAATCTTAACATATGATTTTGAACCAAGTATATATGTTAAAGACTTTAGCTTTTGCAATGATACAGTTGAAAGTGGGAAGTTAATTTATAAAAGAGCTTTTTCAAGGAAAGACGAGAAGGTATGTGTGAGGATTGAGTATAAAGATGTTTTGGGTTTTCATCAAAGCAGTATACTTTGGTATAAGCCTAATGGGGAATTTTTTGTTCAAAGCAGTGGTATTGTTTGGAGTGATGATGAGGGAATGGACAACATAACTGAGTGGCATTACATACAGATAAGCGATGAAATGCCTACAGGTAAGTGGAAAGTAAAGTTTTTTATTGATGGATTGTACATCTTGGAAGACTATTTTGTGATAACTCCAAGTGTATATGGCATAGAATCAGGTATATTAAAAACAAACGTATAAAGCTAAAAAGTAGTCTTTACCTTACGTATTACAGACAACATAGTTCAAATAGTGAAATAATTAAGAAGGTATTACTACAAACTTTTATGTGGTGGTATATGACATTATGCATAAATTCTTAACTTGGGTCTATAAATAATCTTGTGTATTTAAATTAGACCAACCTTCTTGGTAAGAGATCATTCAGGATAAACTTGTCTACTTTCTATTTTTTAGTATTACCATTTTAAAAATTTTTATGCATAAATTTTTAAAATCGTGGACAAAATTTAATACTGGGTTATGATACTCTGTTTTTGATTTATTGTTTTAAACTGCTTCCATGGAAGCAGTTTAAAATGCGAACTGGTGATTGCTATCTACTTTATATACTCTCTCAAACGCTCAGGATACATTATCAAAAGCTGATTTAATATTACATCCCAATTTCTGTACCTTCGTGTCCACTTTCTTACAACATTTTTTGTTGCAAGATAAAGCATCTTTTCTAAAGCTATATCATTTGGAAATACTGATTTTGACTTTGTAACTTTCCTAAACTGTCTGTGAACACCTTCTATAATGTTTGTTGTATAAATTTATTCTTCTAATCTCTGGGGGAAACTTAAAAAACGAGGTCAGCATTTCCCAGTTGCTTTCCCAGCTTCTAAATGCATAAGGATATTGTTTCCCCCATTTCTCTTTTATTTGACAAAAATTCTCAAATGCCTCTTCTTCATTTGTTGCCTGGTATATTCTCTTGAAATCTTTTGAAAATTCTTTTATGTGTCTATACGAAACATACTTAAATGAATTTCTCAACTGGTGGATTATACATCTTTGAATATCACTCTTTGGGAACACTGCTTCTATTGCTTCTTTCAAACCAGTAAGACCATCAACACAAAACAGCAGGACTTCTTCTACTCCTCTTGTCTTTAAATCATTCAATCGACCTTGCCAGAATTTAGAACTTTCACTTTCTCCTATCCATATTCCTAAAACATCCTTATATCCCTCAATGTTAATCCCTAAAACAACATAGGTAGCTTTATTCACAATTTTACCCTCATCTTTTATCTTGTAGTGGATCGCGTCCATGAAAATAAACGGATATATCTTTTCCAATGGTCTATTTTGCCATTCTCTTATTCTATGGTACTATTTTTTCTGTAATTTTGCTTACCATCTCAGCAGATACTTCAATACCATAGATATCTTTTATTTGTTCATGAATATCTCTTGTTGTCATCCCTCTGGAATATAAAGCTATTATTTTATCTTCAATTTCAGAGATATCTCTTTTATATTTGGGAATTATCTTGGGTTCAAATTCACCTTCTCTGTCTCTTGGAATATCAATTTCCATCTCTCCAAATTTTGTTTTTACGGTTTTCTGAGTATATCCGTTTCGAGAGTTAGTAGTTTGTTTGTTTTTAATATCATATTTTTCATAACCCAGAGTTTCTTCAATTTCTGCTTCTAAAAAGCTTTAAAGTACATCTTTGAACAGGTCTTTTAAACTTTCGTAAATATCACTTACACTCTGAATATTATTTTTTCTTATAAACTCTAAGAGCTGCTCTTTTGTTAAAACATTCTCCATAACAAAAAACCTCCTTCTTGGATATTTTTGTTATATTCTGATTCTTACCAAGAAGGAGGTTCTTATACTTTACACAAAATTATTTATAGTCTCGTTTTTAATCTTTAAAGATGACCTTTTTGTTTTTAGCTATATTCCATATCTTATTTAGCATCAAATTCAATTTCAAATATAACAAGATTTTTCTCTTTGTCAGCAAAAGATTTGCAGAAAAATTCTTTGATGCTCAAAACGTGATCTACCATACAGCCATACGAGAGTCTACTCTTTTTAGTTTTCTGCATCAAAAAACCATTAAGTTTATCACTGTAAGCTTTAATTGTCTCAAAAGGAAATTTTTCTATTCCAGAACCAATCCTCACATCTTCTGTCTCAAGCAGATTTGAAGAGTTTCCATCTATTTTACTTACAATTTTTATTCTACCAGAAAAATTGAGAGGTTTAATTCTAATATTAATTGCTCCTAAATGCTGCCTTTTAAAACATGCAAGCCGCTCAAAAGATATAAAAATTTTTCTGCCACGTTCGGATTCCCAGAGTATTTCACGTACTACCGTTCCGCTCTTCATGTCAAGTTTTCTAATATGTTTATAAATTTTTCCACTGAATAAATTGAAGTTTTCACCCTCAATCATTATTTCAAATGTCTTCACATCAGCTACATTTACCATTGCCTCGCCACGCTTTGCAAATCCATATCCACCCTCTGGATAGGTTATATCATACTCTTCATAAAAGCCGTTGATATATGTTGCTTTAAAGCTCTGGCTTTTGTCAGGAAAATCTTCATCCAAGTTTCCCCTCAGGCCTAAATATCCATTTGCAACTGTAAAAATGGTCTCAAGCATAAAATTATTTTCAGGATGAAATCCATCTTCTATTATGTTCCATTCATCTGGCAAAAATATAGATTCCTTTTTGGGAAGCTTTCTCAAGCTGTATTCTCCTTTCGCAGCAAAATCTTTTTTACGTAATCATACCTTAATATAATTTTACAGTCAATGGCTGGAAGTTACTTTATAAATATGTTTTGGGAATGTTACCGAAATATTTTCGGTATATTTTTTTGTTTAATTATAAATTTGATGGGTAAAAAATAAAAGAAGTAAAAATCAATTTTATGGAGGTAAATACGAGATGCCAAGTTTTGCAAACCCTTTTCAGGGAAATGTGAACAGGAAAATGACAAAACAAGAGTTAATTCAGGCAATTCGCCTTGACATTGCATCAGAGCTTGAAGCTATTTTTATCTATGACGCTCATGTGCAGGCAACAGATGACCAAGTAGCAAAAAGAGTAATTGCAAATATCAGAGATGAAGAAAAAGCACATGTGGGAGAGCTAATGACACTCCTGAGAATTCTTGACCCTGAGGAAGCTGAACACTTTTTAGAAGGTGAAGAAGAAGTGAAAAATATGCTCAGAGAACTTGGAATTGAAACTGAAGCAAAGCAGGGTGGGTTTACAATTGGAAGTTTAGTTGATGAAGGAAAGGAGAAAGATTAAGATGTATTTCATGGGGCGAGACCAATCACCGTTGAAAAGTGAACATTGGAAAGTAATAGATGAGATTGTAATTAATACTGCAAAAAAAGTGTTAGTTGGTCGACGATTTTTGCATCTTTTTGGTCCTTTAGGTCCACAAACACATACTATCTTTGCCGATGTTGTTGAAGAAGCAGAAAGCAAAAAAGCTGTAAGAAGATATTACCCTTTAAAACAAATTTACGAAGACTTTAAACTTAGCTGGAATGATTTAGAATATATTCTCTCTGGGACAGGACCTTATGATTTTTCTCAAGTTGCAAGAGCTACTTTGGAATGTGCAAAAAAAGAAGACGAATTTATATTCTGGGGTTGTAAAGAACTTGGGCTGGAAGGAATTTTAACTGCAACTGGCACAAATAGACTTAAAAAAGGAAATTGGAACGAGGGAGAGACTGCATATTCTGAGATAGTAAAAGGAATAGAATTGCTACTAAGAAAAGGATATATAGGTAAACTTGTTCTTATATTAAGTCCAGACATTTATGTTCAGCTTTCAAGAATAAACCCAATGGCTGGAGTGCTGGAACTTGAAAGAATCTCAAAACTGGTAGATAATAACATTTTTAAAACACCAGTACTTGGTGAAGGAAAAGCAGTCTTAGTTTGTGCGGAGTTTTCTAACATCGATTTAACGATAGGGCAAGATATGATTGTAACATATATGGGAAATGACAAACTTGACCATGAGTTTAGAATTATAGAAACAATTGTACTTCGTATTAAAAACAAGGATTCTATTGTAATATTTGAATAAAATTTAAAAATAAAAGGAGGGATAAAGATGAGCGTAAAGAATGATATGACAATAGGATTTTTAAGGTCTGCATATGGTGGGGAGAGCATGGCTCACATGAGGTATCTGCTTTGGGGTGACATTGCTGAAAAAGAAGGTTTTCCGAACATTGCAAGACTTTTTAGAGCAATCTCATATGCTGAGCAGGTCCATGCAAACAATCATTTTAAAGTACTTGGTGACATTAAAGGTGGGCATATGGTTGCATCTGATGCAGTGTTTGGAGTTGGCACAACAGTGGAAAATCTTCAAGGTGCAATTGACGGTGAGCTTTTTGAGGTAAACCAGATGTATGATGTTTACTTAAATGCGGCAAGATATCAAAACGAAAAAGATGCAGAAAGGAGCTTTCATTTTGCAATTGAGGCAGAAAAGATTCATGCTCAGCTTTTTAAAATGGCTCAAGATAGCGCAAAAGAAGGAAAGGATATAGAGATTAAAAATGTTTATATCTGCCCTGTTTGCGGACATACAGTTTTAGATGAGGCTCCTGAGTTTTGTCCGATATGTGGGACAAAGAAGGAAATGTATAAGATGTTTTAAAAAAAACTTTTTTATGGACTATCCATTCTGGATAGTCCATTTTTATAACAGTAAATTAGTATTGACATTTTGTTTTTTTTTAAACTTATTACAGAAAATTTTATACATTTACACTTTAAAAGGAGGATGAGGGGTTAATATGAATAGTATTCAAAAAGTAGCTCATCACATTGTAAGTTCTATTGCCAATGATTTGCGTGAAAATACATTGACAAACATAGTATCAATTGCAGCAGGTGGAATAGGTGGAGGAGTGAAAGCGTACAGAGCTGCCACAAGTGGTTTTACAATGCTTGAGAGAAAGGTTGCAAGTAAAACAGTAAGTGGAGTATTGAAAGGTATGGGTGAAGGATATATTTTCGGAAAAGGCACAGTAAGTGTTATTGCGAGTGTTACTAATAAAATAGCGAGTGTAGAAAGGTGGTTTGATAATACCAAAGTGGGTAAAGCAATTGATAATGCCATTACTTGAGTAGAGCATGGATTGCACAAACTTATTGGTGGGGGAGCGTATTAAATATAATTAAATATAGATAAATAGGGAAGGAAAAAATGTCATGAGTAGAAGATTCAAAGCAAAGGATATTCTTTTTCGGGTATACATAGTATTTATTATTTTCATAACTATTGTGGCAGGACTAATTGTCATACCTATTTTAGGAGGTTTAATAAATGTAGCACTAAAAGCCTTAAAAATTGAATGGCTTTGGTCAGTAGCTGCTTTTGGGTTGCTGGGTTATTATGTTTACAAATTCGTGTCAAAGAGAATAAATAACAGAAAACCAAGGAAGGAAGGGAAGCAAGATTGAAATTGTTGCAATTTGTTCTTGTAATGGCTTAGACGAGAATTATCAACCAGTGAATGTAAAAAAAAGTGTTTAGTGAATTAGATGAATTTATAATTGTGTGGTGTCAAGCTAAAAATATTAAAAAGGAAAGCCAAGTGTCAATGGAATGGTATAATCCCGAGGAAAAACTTGTGTTTACAATAAACATTGATATAAAACCTACAAACAAAGAACATCTTTATAGATATTTTTGGAGTGTTATGAGGTATAATTTTATAAATACAATCAAAGGTAAGGTGTTTGGTATATGGAAAGTAAAGGTAAAACCTTTTGACATTGAATATGAATTTGTAATAAAAGATTTAAAGAGTTATAGCTTATTTAAAGAAGGCAAAACAATTAGTGGAGTGTTTGATGAAATAATTTGAAATTTTATATTAATATAGTAAGAGAAAATTGATTATTTAAGAAACGCATAATAAAAACTAAAAAATCAGGGGCTGCCTATTCCAATTGAAGAAAAGCAGCCCATTTCCTTTTAAAAGAAAAATAAAGATTATTTCAAAATCTCCTCAATTTCTTTCAATTCTTCTTCTGAAAACTCAAGATTATTAATACAACCCACATTATCTTCAATCTGAGACACTTTGCTTGCACCGACAATTACTGATGCTACAACTTTGTTGCGCAAAATCCACGAAAGTGCAAGCTGTGAAACTGTCTGACCACGCCTTTTTGCAATCTCAGAGAGTTTTTTAACCTTTTCAATTCTCTCAGGAGTTATATCACTTTCTTTTAAGAATACGCCCGATTTTCTTACTCTTGAATCTTCAGGAATTCCATCTAAATAACGATCTGTCAGAAGTCCTTGAGCAAGAGGAGAATATATCACAGCTCCCATACCAAGCTCATTTAATGTATCAAAAAGACCATTTTCAACATCTCTTGCAAACATATTGTATCGAACTTGATTTACTATAAGCTTTAGTCCAATTTGTTTTGCAGCTGAATACGCTATTTTAGTTTGTTCAGGATTGTAATTAGATATACCAGCATACAAAGCTTTTCCGCTGTGCACTGCCTGATACAAAGCCTCCATTGTCTCTTCAATTGGTGTTTCTGGGTCTGGTCTGTGAGAGTAGAAGATATCAACATAGTCAAGGTTCATTCTTTTTAGGCTTTGGTCTAAGCTTGCAAGAAGATACTTTTTTGAGCCCCAATCACCGTAAGGACCTTCCCACATCTTGTATCCTGCTTTTGTTGCAACAATTATTTCATCTCTGTAAGGGTTTAAATCAAGCTTAAATATTCTGCCAAAATTTTCCTCAGCAGCACCCGGTGGTGGTCCGTAGTTGTTTGCAAGGTCAAAGTATGTTATTCCAAGATCAAAAGCTCTTTGAACAATTTTTCGCATGTTGTCAAATGGGTCACCATCTCCAAAATTGTGCCAAAACCCAAGTGAGATAGCAGGAAGTTTTAAGCCACTTTTCCCACAGCGTAGGTATAGCATATTATTGTATCTGTTTGGATCAGCAATATACATGAGTTTTCAAACTCCTTTTGAAGATTTTAATAATTTGATTTTAACCCCTGAAGGGATATATTTCAATAGAATGTTTTTTATTATCACTAAATGATTAAAAAAACAATATTTAAACCTTCTTGTAGTACCTCTATCATCATTTATCATTCACCTTTTTATAATTTTTGAATCAATTCTAAAACTTTATTTACACCTGTAAAATTATATTCATTTAGTTTAGTATGCCAAAAGTGTAATCTTTCTTTAAAACTTGAGTTAGTTAAAATCTCAACAATTTCAGCTAATATATCTGCTTTTTCAATGTCTTCTCTTTTTATAAATTTAGAAACTCCCATATTGGTGCAAATTCTTGCATTATACTCTCGTTCAGTATGAGTAGGTATAATTAATGAAGGTACCTCATACAAAAATTGACCTAAACAACTTCCATGGCCTCCATGATGGATAACAACATCAGAGTTTCCATAAGCAATTCCCATTGGAACCCAATCAATAATGCTAAATTTCTCTTCATCAATTCCGTAAGAGTTTAAAATCTCTTTTGCTATTTTCCTGTCCGAATCACTCCCTGTAGAAAAAATAATGTTAGCATCAAATTTTTTTAATGCTGAAAGTAATGTTTTAAAAATAATAATTCCACTTTCACCCACATTGTCGTAAAATCTTGCTGTATAGCAAAAAATTGTAGGCTTATTTTTATCTCTGTTAAACAATTTTATATACTCTTCTTTAGCCATGTCTAATGGATCCCATAATATGGGACCAACATAATATGTGTTAAATTCTGAAGGATTATTTATTGGATCAAATTCAGGAAAACTGGGAATTATGGTTAAACTACCAGTAAAAATTTCTTCAAAAGAATTTAATTGTGAAACACCTTTTTTCTTAAAATAATTATTTAATTTCTCAGTTAATGTAAACTTTAAATTTTGTTCTTCTTCCCACCATCTTATTCTTCCAAAAGCAATGTTAGGATGATAACAACTTTGAGTTATAGCTATCAAAGGTATGTCCATTATTCTTGCAGCAATACAACTTAATATACCAAGGTCTGATATTATAAAATCAGGAGAAAAATCTTTTAAATATTCTATTAATTCTTCAACTTTTTTTTCTACCCATTCCATATTACCATATCCTATTATTTCCCAAAATTGCTCTGCACAATACCAATTAGGAGTTTGCACTCCTTTTTTAATATCCTTGATATTAAAATTTTCTGATAACTCTTCAATTCCTATTTTATTCATATATGGTTTTGCATTTTCAAATCCAAAATACTTTACGATATATCCTTCTCTTTGTAACCCTTCTGCGATTGGAAGGGATCGAGACATGGGACCTAACCCAGAACCAAATTGTAAGAATACTTTTTTCATTAAGTTGTACCTCCTTGTAAAACTTTTCAATTTCATTCTTAAATTGAGATAGATCAAATCTTGAGGAGTCAGTTTTTATTTTACTAAAACATGGCATAAAAGTAGTTTTTAATATAAACTTTATTTTTTATTTGAACCCATTATATTGTGTAATTTCTGTTTTAAAAGTAAGAATTTGAAATGAAGTTTTGTGATAAATTTAAAAATCTTACGTCAACAAATTTTATCAATATTATTACCAAGCACTATCTTAGGATCAGTTGTTTTTACAAATTTGAATTTTCCCTACAACATAAGCTTGTATAGTAAAAATTTAGAAAGTAATCAAATATTCTCTGCTGCCAAAGCACCTCTAAAACTATTCGAAAGGATTAATATTGGTATTGAAAAACAAACCAAATTTAGACTTAGTAATATTTTCTATGTATTTCATCAGTCTTCATTTTAAATAATAAACAGATAAACTAACTTAATATATAATCAAAAACCAATGACGTTATCTACTCCTTTCTATGGATATTATGAAATTGCAATTATAATAACAAAAAAAAAGAAAAGAAGCAATATTTGTTATAACCAAATTTTGTTTTTCAATTTAGTGTATTTTTTATAAATAATTTAAAGCTGCTTTTAGATGATAGAGCAGAAAAGAATATAGGCTATTAATCTGATTAGATAGGCCTCAGAAAAAAACTATGTCCGACCTCTTGATGCTATCCTCTCTAAATTCTCAATTGCAAAGAATACTAAAAAAAACTATAATATAGATAACAACACTTTCAAAGCTTTTTGAAGGATTGTGAACCGATGGATGAAAATATCAGGAGAGAAGATAATTTGAAGAGAATTGAAGTAAAGATTGCGGGTATGAATTATGTATTAAAGACTGACGAAGATGAAGAATACATAATGAAGATTGCAAATTATATAAACAAGAAGATGTCTGAGGTTGTGGCAAACGAGCCGCAGCTTTCTACATCTCTTTCGGCAATGCTCACAGCCTTTTTGGTGGCAGACGAGTATTTTAAACACCTTTTAGAATGTGATGAGAAGCTTTCAAAGATAGGTGTTGAAAGCGAGAAATATCAAAAAGAGGTTGAGGAGTATAAAGAGAAATTAAAAAAGGCAGAGGAAAAGCTCTTGCAGCAAAATCAAGAGATTGAAAAGTTAAATGAAATTATTCAAAATCTTAACCAAGAACTTGAAAAAACAAAGCAGGAACTTGAAAAGACTAAAAAAGAACTTGATGATTTCATAAACGCATTTGATGGTGATAGATAAAATGAAAATGCTTTTTGTATTTTTGGACGGTGTTGGAAAAGGGGAGAAAAATGAATACAACCCCTTTTTTTATTATCATCCAAAAGCATATGACATTTTTTTAAAAGACGGGAATGTCCTGTTTTTGGATGCCACGCTTGGCATTGAAGGTCTGCCGCAAAGTGCCACAGGCCAGGTTACAATTTATTCAGGCATAAACGCAGCAAAAGAGGTAGGGTTTCATATCAACGGACAGATTACACCAAGCCTCAAGAAAATAATTGACAAACAAAATATATTCACTACTCTTTCCCGGCACGGTTTGAAAGTAGACTTTGCAAATGTTTACAGAAACGAGTATTTGCAAAAGCTATTAAATGACAAGAATTTTAAAATGTCTGTGACAAGTTATATGGTTTTGACGGCAGGCATAAGGTTCAAAACAGTGGAAGACCTCTTGAAATCTGAGGGAGTTTATTTTGATATTACAAATCACGTTTTGATTGAAAGTGGATATGAGGTACCAGTTTTTTCACCTGAGAAGGCAGCTGAAAATCTTTTGAATGTGCTAAACAAAAATGATTTTGTTTTGTTTGAACATTTTAAAACAGACATCATAGGACATTCATGTGATATGGAAAAAGCTTTAGAGCTTATAAAACTTTTAGATGAGTTTATAATCAGCTTAATTGAAGATCTTCCAAAGGATGCTTGCCTTGTTGTTACATCTGACCATGGTAACATAGAAGATTTGTCAACAAAGACACATACAAAAAATAAAGTACCTTTTTTAGCATATGGAAATAAAAAAGAAATTTTTGCTATTGAGTCAATTGAACAGATTTATAGTAGTATATTAAAATACTTTGAAATATAAACGCAAAGGGATGACACAGAAGAATGAAAAAGGTAGAGTTACTGGCACCAGCAGGTGGGTTTGAAGAGCTCATTGCAGCCATAAAAGCTGGGGCTGACAGCGTGTATGTTGGTGCAAAAGAGTTCTCAGCAAGAGCGTATGCAAAGAACTTTTCAGAAGATGAGCTTAAAAAAGCCATAGATTTTTGTCATGAGAGAGGAAAAAAGATATATCTTGCAATAAACACCCTGATTTACAATGATGAGATGCGCAAAGCTTTGAAGCTTTTAGAGTTTGCATATAAAGAAGGAATTGATGCTGTTATTGTGCAGGATATAGGTCTTCTTTTCATTATGATAAATGAATTTCCCGACCTACCTATTTATGCAAGCACACAGATGACAGTTCATAACTTGGCTCAGGTAAAGTTTTTGGAAGGCTTAGGAGTAAAGAGAGTTATACTCTCAAGAGAGCTCTCAATAGATGAGATAAAGAACATAAGACAGCAAAGTAGTATTGAACTTGAGGTTTTTGTGCATGGAGCTTTGTGTGTTTCATATTCTGGTCAGTGTCTTTTTTCAAGCATAATTTTTAAAAGAAGTGGCAACAGAGGGCAGTGTGCCCAGCCTTGCAGGCTTTATTATAAGCTATTAGATAAGGAAAAAAAAGTAATTGATAGAGGATATCTTCTTTCACCAAAGGATATTTGTCTTTTAGAAAACATAGATAAACTAATCGAAGCAGGGGTTGACTCTTTCAAGATAGAGGGAAGATTAAAGGACCATTATTATGTGTACACTGTGAGCTCAATCTATAGAAAATATATTGATATGTATTACGAGAAAGGCGAAATAACAATCGACAGCGCTGATAAGCAAAAACTTCTACTTGTTTTCAACAGAGGAAACTTCAGTACTGGATACTTAGAAAATACTGATATAGATAGAATAATCTTTAAGAAAGCACCTAACAATACAGGTCTTTTTATTGGGAAATTTTATTTTGAGAACGAAACCCTTTTTTTGCAGACTTCATATAACCTTTCAAACGGTGATGTGATTTCTTTTAGAAACAAAAATTTTGAAGAGATTCTTCTTGAAATAAATAACAATATTATTAAGAAAGATGACAAAAGATTTGAGGTGAAAGTTGATTTTGAAAGGAAAAAGAGATTGAAAGAATTTTCTCAGGGTCAGGTGTTTATTGTAAGAAATAAAGAACATGAAATTAGAATAGAAAAAGAAATGAATAAGGAGAAAAAATTTAGGAAGGTTGATTTTAAAGTATGGATAGAGAAAGAAAAAAAAATAAAAGCTTTAGCAGCATGTGATAGATTTGAGGTAGTGGAAGAGGGGGAAGTTGTTCAGCAGGCAAAAGAGAAAAAAGTTACATCTGCTGCTGTAATCAGCAGCTTTTCAAAACTGGGTGGAACAATTTTTGAGATGGGAAATTTTGATGCGCATATTGAAGATGGCTGTTTTGTGAAGGTCTCAGAACTAAACAGGCTGAGAAAGGTATTGATTGAAAAGCTTTCTCAAAAGATAATTAGCTTTTATAAGAGAAGTCTAAAACAAGATGTTGAAATTTCAAGGTATTTAGAAGATGGTTGTGCAAGGTCATTTAATAGAAGTCACCGGTTTTCTTTCATGATAGATTCACTCTGGCAACTTGAAAAGCTTAAAAAGTGGTGTGAGGCACGCAATCTTTCTAACTATGAAATCTACATTCCTTACAATGTAATTTTTGATATAAAGACAGATGACAATATGGTTGCTTATCTTGACAGGATAACACACGATGAAGATTTAAAAAAGGTTGATGTTGAAAAAATAAAAGAAAAGGGTATAAAAAAAGTTTTGGTAAGAAACCTTGGGCAGTATGAGATTTTCAAGCACAACTTTGAAATTTATTTTGATTTTAGCTTAAACACTACAAATTCTGTTTCATTAAAATTTTTAGAACTACTTGGTGGTAAAAGAATCTGTCTTTCGGTTGAGCTATCTAAAACAAGAATTATAGAAATTTACAAAAACGCACAAGAAAGTGAGATAGAAGTAATTGTCTTTGGTAGAATTCCTCTGATGATAAACAGGCTTAAATTTTTCGAAAAGGGAGAATATTTGCAAGACAGGAACGGTGAGCTTTTGAAACTTATAAAAACCCAAAGAGGGAAAAATGAAGTTTTAAACCCTGCATTTTTGTATATAGACGATAAAGATGTGCCATCTGATGTGCTGAGATTTGATTTCACAGGCATAAATGAAAAAGAAATGGAAAAAGCTTTGGAAGGTTATTTTGATAACAAGGGGATTGGTCTAAAAATTACAAAGGGGTATTATTTGTCATGATGAGGGAGTTTACAAAAAACCGGTTTGTGGTTGCTATGATTTATGTTATCATAATTAGCGCTTTTATCTTTTCATGTGCATATTTAATCAAGACATTTGACCTTTTTGTGAGATTTATGATAAAAGCATTCATTCCAGTTATAATAGGACTCTTTATTGCAGTTGTGTTTGAACCGCTTTTAAAATATATGGAAAAGAATAAAGTAAACAGGACAATCTCTGCAATACTTATACTTATTGTCCTCAACATAATACTTGGTTTTATGCTTGCAGAGGGCATATATATACTTGTGAATGAGTGCATGAGATTAGTTGCGAGTCTTCAAAATATTGATTATGATAAAATTTATCAGGCTTTAGACAAGCTCTTTTCAAATGTAAAAAATATATACTCAGGATTGCCGGGGCCTATTGTAAATTTTATTCAATCAGGTGTTGACGAACTTACAAATGTACTTAACCAAATTGCCACAATGAGTTTAAAGGTAATAAAGGTTATACCAGCAACCTTAAAAGGTGTCACGGTGTGGTTTTTTTCTGTTCTGTCAGCCTTTTTCTTTATGCGCGACAGACACAAAATGAGGTCATGGCTAATTCAAAACTTTTCAGTCCAGATTTACAAAGAACTTTCATCAATTGCTTTTAAAGTTATAGACTCTGTTGTAGACTATGCAAAGTCTCAGATAATTCTGGCAATTTTAATGTTTCTCTCAGGGCTTGTAGGGCTTTCTATAATAAAGGCGCCTTACTTTTTGGTGGTAAGTCTTCTTCTGGGGCTTATGAGCATAATTCCAATCATAGGTTCAGGCATAATATTGCTTCCGTGGATTGCAGGCAGTTTTATAGCTGGGGACACTAATTTTGGAATAAAACTTTTGATTGTATATCTTATAATTTTAGGCATTCGTGAATTTGCCTCTATCAAGATTGTTGCGAACCAGGTGGGGATTTCGACCTTTACAACACTTGTTTCTATCTATGCAGGTGTTGAAGTGTTTGGAGCGTGGGGGTTTGTGATAGGTCCGCTTTTGGTTGTGTTTTTGAAAGCAGTGTATGAGACAGGTGCAATTAAAAAGATAAGAGAAAATCTCTTTTTGACAAAAAAGGAGTGAAAATATACAAAATGCCTGTTTTAAGAATATATACTGAAAATAAATCTGCGATAGAAATAGAAGCAGAAAAAAGCTCAAATCTTTTGGATGTCCTTCAAAGAAGTTCATTTGACATTGAAGCAAGTTGTGGCGGCAGAGGTGTGTGTGGAAAGTGCAAGGTGAGAGTCAAAAAAGGTCAAAAACCTTATTTAGAAAATCTTACACCGGAAGAAAGAAGACACCTGAGAGAAGATGAGATATCAAGAGGTGTTCGGCTTGCATGTAAGGTAGAGGTTTGCGAAGATTTAGATGTTTTTTTAGAAAAATTTTCTGAAAAAGCAAATGTACTTTCACATTTTACCTTGAATGATTTTGAGTATGAAGAAAATATAATTGTAAAAAAGGTGGTTTTACAGAAACCTTCTTTAGACGACCAAAAAAGTTTTGAACTGAGGCTAAAAGAAGTAATTGGTAATAGCAATTTAAAAGTTTTGCCAAGAACCTTGCAAAAGCTTGCAAGACTAAAGGACCAGGATTTTTATGCAGTTATTTATTCAGATGAGATTGTGGATGTGAAAAACTCTTCCCTTGCATTTGGTCTTGCTGTGGATATTGGAACAACTACTGTTGTATGTTATCTTGTTGATATGATTAAAAAAAGAGTAGTGGATTTTTACTCTTTTGTAAATCCTCAGAAGAAATTTGGTGCTGATGTTATTTCACGAATAGATTTTGCAAGAGAAAAAGAAGAAGGGCTTTTTATTCTTCAAAAAGAAATTTTAAATTCACTAAACAGAGCATTAAAAATTCTTACACAGAAAAACCTTATATCTCAAGATGATATATATGTTACAGTATTTGTAGGCAATACAACAATGTTACATCTTCTTCTGGGGGTTGACCCTCAAACAATTGCAGTTTCTCCATTTGTGCCAATTTTTACCGAAAATATTATTGCAAAGCCGAATGAATTGGGACTCGAAATAAATTCAGAAGGTGCTGTCAAGATTTTAAATAGCATTTCAGCATATGTTGGTGCTGATATTGTTGCTGGGATACTTTCAATTAGAATGCATAAAAGTCCTAAGGTTTCGCTTCTTTTGGACCTTGGAACAAACGGCGAGATGGTACTTGGAAATAATCAATTTTTGATTGCATGTTCAACCGCTGCAGGTCCTGCATTTGAAGGTGTTAATATTTCATGCGGAATTAGCGCTGTTGAGGGAGCAGTTGATAGTGTAAAAATAGAAGAAGGTAGGATACATTTTACAACAGTAGGGCAAAAACCGCCACTCGGCATTTGTGGTTCAGGGATAGTTGATGCTGTTTTTTATATGCTTAAAGAAGGTATCATAGATGAAACTGGCAGGTTTTGTATTCAAAATGATACATATAAATCATACATGAAAGAAGTTAACAATCAACAAGCCTTTTTCATCACCGACTCTATCTATATAACTCAGAAAGATATAAGAGAGATTCAACTTGCAAAGGCAGCAATCTCAGCTGGAATAAAGACAATGATAAAACATGCTAAAATTACAGAAGATGATATAGAAAATGTATATTTAGCTGGCGGTTTTGGGAATTACATAAATCCGAAATCTGCTGTTGGAATTGGTATTATTCCAAGGAAACTGAAAGATAAAATAGTTTCTGTTGGGAACAGTGCTGGTGCGGGAGCTTTGCTTGCACTTTTGAGCAAGAAAATGGAGTTTGAAGCTCAGGAGATAGTAAAGAAGGTAGATTATATAGAACTTTCAAATTCTCAGGAATTTAATCAGTTTTTTGTTGAAAGTATGATATTTGAGAACCTCAGTCAAGAAGGTGAGCAGAAACAAGATGGTTGAAGAGATAAGAGTGAAAGATAAAATAAAACTTTGGATATTCATTTTTATCATGGTACTTTCCATATTTGCTCTTGTATATGCCGAAAAACAACATCAGCTAAACCCCAAGTTTATAAAACAGTATATCACCCATTTTGGTGTTTGGGCACCAGTTGCATTTTTAATACTCTACTCAGTAAAATCTTTTATAATTTTCATTCCGGCAGGAGTATTTATGCTTGCTGCAGGACTTTCATTTGGCACATTATTTGGGGCACTTATTTTAATTGTAGGTACTCTTCTTTCTTCTACCATTGGTTTTGTGTTTGCAAGGTATTTTGGTAAAGACTATGTGCAAAAAAAGCTTAAAAACACAAAGTTTTCTAATGTAGGCAAGAAGATAGCTGAAAAAGGTTTTTTAATCATATTACTTTTGAGGCTTGTGCCAATCCTCCCTTACGATGCTATAAACTATATATGTGGTCTTTCAAAGATAAGGTACAGAGACTTTATACTTGCCACCTTTATTGGAACAGTACCTGCATGTTTTTTGTACGCTTATCTTGGTGAAAATATCTTAAGACCGTTTTCTAAAGGATTTTATTTAAGCTTGTGTTTAGTAATTGTTATATCCCTCACACCTATTCTTTTTGCAAAGACAATAAAAGAATTTTTGCAGGATGATAAAGAAGAAGAGAATTAGCATAAAATTTAATTATGAAATGGGAAATAGAGATAAGGGAAGGAATAAAAAGATTGAAAAATAAAAAATTAAAGCTATTTTCAGTTTGCACAGCGTTTTTAGCTTTTATAGCTTTAACAGCTTTTTTGTTCGTAAATACCAATATATTAAAAGTTGTTGAGATATTTAGTGAAAATAATTGTCAAGCAAAAAATCTTGTTGTTGTTGACCCGGGGCACGGTGGGTTTGACCCGGGGGCAGTGAGTGGTGATATAAAAGAATCTGTGATAAACCTTCAGATTGCAAGAAAATTGAAGGAATATTTTGAGATGTTTGGTTTTAAAGTTCTTCTTACACGTTCAACAGAAGATGATTTGAGCGAATATAATAAAAAGGCCCATGACTTAAAAAAGAGGAAAGAGATTGTTTTAGAAAATAATCCTCAGGTTTTTATCTCTATTCATTTAAACAGCTTTCCGGTGAGTAAGTACTTTGGTGCGCAGGTGTTTTATGACAAATCAAATGAGGAGGCGAAAAAACTTGCTTTGTTTGTCCAAAATGAACTGAGATATATGCCAAATGGACTTGTAAATAGACGACAGCCAAAACCAATAGATGTATATATCCTGAAAAACCTCAAAATTCCTGCTATATTGATAGAATGCGGTTTTATGTCAAACAAAATGGAACTGTCTTTGCTCCAGAACCATCAATACCAAGACTGGCTTTCATACTCAATATTGAAAGGAGTTTTAAGCTATTTAGACCAAAAAAAGGAGATGATAAAAAGTGAATGATGTAAAAGTTATGATAAATAAAGAAATTGAAAATTTAAAAGATGAAATAGTGAATACTACTTTAAAGCTTATAAAAATCAGGAGTGTTGAGGATACACCTGCACCAAATATGCCGTTTGGCAAGGGAATTAATGATGCCCTGCTTGTGTGTGAAAATCTATGCAAAAGCTTGGGATTTGAAACAAAAAACTATGATGGATATGCGCTTGAGGCGGTCTATGGGAATCAGGATGAGGATGTGTGTGTTATAGGTCATTTAGATGTTGTGCCCGAAGGGGAAGGATGGAGTGTGCCACCTTATGAAGGGGTTGTAAAGGACGGTAAAATTTTTGGACGTGGCGCGATTGATGACAAAGGTCCGACTGTTGCGGCTCTTTATGGCATGTATGTGGTTAAAAAGCTTACCCAGGAAGGGAAGATTTCTCTTAAAAGAAAGCTAAGGTTTGTTTTTGGGACAAACGAAGAGGGTGGCTCTAAGTGTCTTCAGTATTATTTTGAAAGAGCAAAATATCCAACTGTTGGGTTTACTCCAGATGCTGATTTTCCTGTCATTCAAGGTGAAAAAGGTTTTCTGGTGTTTGAGCTTACAAAAGATGTGGAAGATACCTTTGAAATTGAGGGTGGACAGCGACCTAACATGGTGCCTGACAAGTGCAGGTTCGAAGGCAGTTTTGATGTCCAAAAAGCTAAAGAAATTATTAGTATAAAAGGGCTGAATGATAAGGCAGAAGTTTTTGAAGAAGCTGGTAAGACATGTATAATTACAAAGGGAGTTTCTGCTCATGGGAGTCTGCCTTTCAAAGGTGAAAATGCAATATCGTATATGTTTGATATTTTAAATGATCTTTGGACAAAAGAGGATGAGTTTAGAAGATTTATTGATTTTTATAATAATCATATTGGATTTGATGTGTTTGGAGAAAAACTTTCAATAGGGTTTGAAGATGAAAAGTCAGGCAAGCTTGTGTCAAATGTCGGGATGATACGTAAAGAAAAAGGCAGACTTGTCCTTACAATAAATGTTCGCTATCCAGTTGACACCTCATATGAGGAGATAGAAAATAAAGTAAAGGAAGTGCTGCAGGATTATAATATTGAATATCGTTTGGTGACAAACGTTCCCCCTCTTTATTTTGAAGCTGACCACTTTTTAATCAGGACCTTGCTTGAGGTTTACAGAGAATTTACAAACGACGATACACAGCCGCTTGTGATTGGCGGTGGAACATACGCAAGGTGGGCAAAAAATGTGGTTGCTTTTGGTCCAAATATGCCGGGTGATGAAGAAGTTGCCCATCAGAAAGATGAATATATCCTTATAGATAGGCTAATCCTTTGTAGCAAAATCTATGCAAATGCTATTTACAGGCTTGCAAAAGAATAGTAAAAAGCAAAGAGGCCGTGGTCTTGTTTTTGAACAGGACTTTTCAGCCTCTTTGTCTTTTTTAAAATAGGTTGTAAATTCCAAGAATAATTAAAACAATTCCGGGGATGTAATTGGCAATAATTGATTTTTTGAAGAGTTTAAAAAAGTAGGCAAAGACATTTCCTGCAGAGATAGCTATAAATTGAAATACTGGTATAAGAAGTATTTGATATATATTTGCAAGGTTTGAAAGACCCAATGAGAATGAAGCAGAAAGGCTATCAAACGAAAGTGCAAGAGCGACTAAGAGAGCTTCTGCAGGTTCAATTGACCCTGAACTATCAATGTCGGATAGTCCAGGTTCTTTTATGATTTTTATAGTAAGTCCGATCGATTTTAAAGAGAGGTTAACAAGTGTCTTGGGTAAAGGGCTGTTGTTCTTTTCAATAAGTGTTCTAATTACAAATACTATGCCGATTATTATCATAAAAATAGCGCCCAAGTGTGAAGAAAGTTGAGGTTCAAGAAATTTACCACAGCCTTTTCCCATGAAAAATGAAATTATGGTGATACTCATTGACGTAAAAAAGATGATTAACTTTGACTTTGTAAGAATTTTAATTCCTTTTGCACCAAATGCAACTCCAAAGAAGAGTGCGTCAAGGTTAAGCGACAAAATTACCACGAAGAACTGGTATATATTCATTCTAAAATATGTGCACCTGCCACCTTTTAGTCTTTATTATTATACGAACAACAAGTTATTTTGGTAACGAAACAAAATTTTTGCTTTTCGCGTTATAATAAATATAGTAAAATTTTAGGTGTGTGATAAAAAATAAACAAGAGGGGAATAAAAGTAGACAATGGATGAAAGAGAATTGGTAGAAAAAGCAAAGAAAGACAAGAAATACTTTGAAAAGTTATATGAGATGTATTTCGACAAGATTTACTCTTACATATACTATAGAACGTTCAACCATCTTATTACAGAAGACCTGACAAGCGAAACCTTTATAAAAGTGCTGAGGTCACTTGACAGGTTTGAATGGAAAGAAAATGGTTCTTTTTCAGCATGGATATTCCGTATTGCTCAGAATGTTGTAAATGACTATTACAGGAACAAAAAAGAATTTGTTGATATTGAGAAAATTTCAGACAGTCCGTGGATGAAAAATCCAGAGGATGAGCTTTTAGATAAAGTTGAGAAAGATATAATTAAAAGTGCACTTAAAAAGCTTACAAAGGACCAGCAGGAAGTTGTGATTCTGCGGTACGGTGCGAATATGAAATTTCATGAGATTGCAAAAATAAAAAACAAATCCGATGTAGCTGTAAGAGCCCTATTTTTCAGAGCAATACATTCGCTCAAAGAAATGCTTTTAAAAGAGGTGCATGAAAGTGAATGATGAAAAACTTGACAAAATTTTTGAAGAGGCTTTTAAAGTTGAATATCGAAAAGAATTTAAACAAGAGCTGAAAGATTTGTTGTTAAAAGAATATGATAAGAGAAAAAAAGGAAGATTTTTCTTTAGGATATCAACAGTTGTTGCAGCATGTATAGTTTTAGCTATTGTTGCTTTTGGGGCTTTAAAACTTGATTTGATGAGATTGAATGTGCAGGACACTTCATTTGTAAAGACAGAGATGGAAAAAGTATTCCAGCAGCAGGATACAAGTACAAGACAAGAGACAGAACAGAATGATAACAATAGCAAAAATAGCAATCTTTTTACCAAGCAAAAAACTTTGCAAAAAAGTGATGATCTTGTGAAAAGTCAGACTCAGAGCACAGGGCAAAAGCAAACTTCAAATGATGATAAAAGGATGAGCAGTGACAGTAAAGGGACATTTGTAACATCATTTTCCACAAAATCAGGTTCTGAAAAATCTTCTGAAGTCACAAAAAAAACAAGCTCTACTATAAATGAAAACAAAAATAATATAGACAAAAAAGTTCCAAATTCAAGTGTATCTTTGCAAAATGCTGTAAACCCCAAAATTGTTAAAAGTGATTTTGAAAGTAAAACAAAGCAGAGTATAGAGAAAGATTTTGATTCAAATTCTAAAAACGAAAGCTCAGATACATCCGTAATTGTTACAAAACAGAATAAAGAAGTTGAAAAAGAAAAGCAAGATATGATAGTAAAAGTGCAGGAAGAGAATGTGTTGGAAAGTGTTTATGTTTTAAAAGAGGATGAACTTAAAATAGACAAAGAACATGTTTTGGATATTTTATCAACCATTGTGTCATCTGGTGTGTATGAAAAAGTGTATTTTACTCCCCAAAATATTGTTCAAGCTGATGTTTATGATGGTTATTTAAATTTTGTGGTAGCCAAAAGAGATATACAGGTTTCAATTTACCGATTTTCAGAAAACCAGGCACAAGAGGATGTTTTCAAGAGCGTTTATGATAAGACCAGCCTTATTTTACAAAAACTTGGTATAAAGGATTACAAAATATCTGTCTTTCCCAAAGAGGAGGGCTACAGGGCGGAGATTGTCATTTATTTTAACGGATACAGGATATTTGATGTGGACAGTTTTATAGATTATTCAAACAATGCAGATGTTATTGGTGGTAGGATTTATCTTAAAAACTTTTCAAAATTTAAAAGTATAAAAATAATAGATGCAAAAACGGCTGTAAAAGAATTTGAAAAAAGGTATAACCTTAAAGATGTAGAACCATCTGATATTGATATTGTATATAGGAAAACAGGAGAACTTTTTATTCCAGTATATATTTACATTTATGAAAACAAAATATACTGGTTGGAAAAGTAGATTTTAAAATGGTATAATAAGATATACAAAAATATTTACGGAGGTTTTTGTTATGAACCTTGATTTAAAAGAGAAAATTTCTGAAAATGGTGTTGTGATAGAGCTTAAAGGTGAGCTTGACATATTTTCTTCACCAACTTTGAAAGACAAGCTCTATTCATTGATTGATACATCATCAAGTGACGTTATTATTGATATGAACGATGTAAGCTATATAGACTCAACCGGGCTTGGTGTATTTGTAGGTGCTTTGAAAAAATCAAAGCAAAAAGGTACAAATATCGTTCTTAAGAACTTAAAACCCAATGTGAAGAAGGTTTTCACTATCACTGGGCTTGACAAGGTGTTCAGAATTGAATGAGGGGGCAAAAGTCGAATATGGACCAAATTATGTTAACAATTCCGCCCAAAGCTGAATATATTATGGTAGTAAGATTAACACTATCTGGGATAGCTGCGCGAGCAGGCTTTGATTTTGAAACAATAGAGGATTTGAAAATGGCCATATCAGAGGTTTTCAACCTATTTGAAATAGAAAAGCTAAAAGGGAAAATATCTGTGGAGTTTAACATTGCAAGTGAGTTTTTGGACATAAGAATTGATGTGCCTAATGGTGAGCTGAGAGACAACGAGCTTGCAAAGATGATCCTTCAAACTTTAACAGATGATGCAGAATTTGAAAAAACTGGGGATGGTCATAGAGTAAAACTCAAAAAATATCATCGAGGGGTCTGATTTGATGGTTGATGAAAAAAGGACATTAGAGATTGATGATGAAAAAATTGATAGACTCTTCGAAGAATATCAAAAAACAAAGTCTATTGAACTTAGAAATGAACTTGTAAACAAGTACCTTTATATAGCCGAGATTATAGCAAAAAAGTTTGTAGGAAGAGGAATAGACTATGAAGACCTTTATCAGGTTGCATGTATTGCACTAATAAACGCTGTTGAGAGATTTGAACCCAACAAGGGCTATAAATTCACAAGTTTTGCAACCCCGACCATAATGGGAGAGATAAAAAGGTATTTTAGAGATAGAGCTTCAATCATCAGACTTCCAAGAAGAATCTACGAAACCTCTGCCAAGATAAAACTTGCAACAGAAGTGCTTTCTACAAAATTGAAAAGACCACCGAAGGTAGAAGAGATTGCTCAGCATCTTAACATGAGTGCTGAAGAAGTTTTAGAGGTAATGGAAGCATCTAACAACTATCTTCCCCAGTCTTTGGACCAGACAATGTATGAGGATGAAGAGATGACGCTTGGAGATGTTCTTGGCAAGAGTGATGAAAACATCTTGCAGGTGGAAAATGTTGAAGCTGTAAAAAAGGCGATTGAAAGGCTTTCGCCTTTTGAGAGAGAGTTTGTTCAAAAGCGGTTTTTTGAAGAGAAGACTCAAAAGGAAATTGCTGAGGAGATGAACGTTTCGCAGATGTACATCTCACGCCTTGAGAAAAAGGTGCTAAAAAAATTAAAGGATTTCATTGAAGAGAAAAAAGAGGAATAAGAAAACATACAAGACTGCCGTTGTAGGCAAAAACCAATTTTTTCTGCGCGGCAGTCTTTTTTATCATCCTTTTTCTAAACATTTTCCAAAAAACATGATATAATACCTTATATAAATGCTGTGAAGAAATGCAAATATTGATCAAAGGAGAGAATAGCAATGAATAAAAGTTGGGGTAAGAAACTTTTTGCTTTATTGAGCTTACTGAGTTTATTATTAAGCTTTTTGGTAAATACTTCATTTTCTCAAAACCTTTCATACTATCAGCAAGCAGCACAGGTTTTAAAGGAAAAAGGAATAATGACAGGTGACACAAAAGGAAATTTGAATCTTGACAAACCTCTCAAACGTTCAGAGATTTCCAAAATGATTATCATGCTGCTTGGCAAAAAGCCTTTAGCTGATTTTTATGCAAATCAAAAAAAATCTTCTTTTAAAGATGTTAAGACAAATTACTGGGGACTTGGCTACATAGAAGCAGCAAAAGCAATAGGATTGATTTCAGGGTATACAGATGGTACTTTCAAGCCAGAACAGTACTTAAAAGTTGAAGAGTTGACTGCTATAGTTGTAAGAGCACTTGGTGTAAAGGAGTCTGAGCTCAAAGGCAAGTGGCCACTAAATTATATCCAGAAAGCATATTCGATGAATATTTTTTATGGAATAGAATCCGAAATTGATATAGGAAAGCTTGTCACAAGAGGGCAGACGGCAGCTATACTTTACAATGCGTTTTTGAATGAAAGTCTGAAAGCTGCAAAACCTGTCGGGCTTGAAATAATTGACCTGCAAACTTTAAAGGTAACATTTGATAAGGAGCTTTCTTCAATTGTTAAATCTGACTTTTCGTTTGATGGTGGGCTTTCTGTTTTGGACGCAAAGTTTGCAGACTCAAGCAAAAAGGCTGTTGAGATAAAAACATCTTTGCAGCAAGAAGGGAAAGAGTACACGCTTTTTTACAAAGGGCAAACTACAACTTTAAAGTTTGTGGCAAAGACAATGCCTTTTTCTTTTGCAGAGGATATCAAAATAGAGAGTTTAAAGAAAGTGGATTTAAAGTTTACAAAGCCGATTTCAAAGAGCCAGCAGGATAACCTGCCGATAAAAATTTATGTCAATGGCAAAGAAGTTACAGATGTGAAAAAGTTTATTTCAAGCGATTATAAAACTGTGAGTATAATCTTCCCAAACAAACTAAATCAAACTGACAAATTGATGGTTGAGATTTCAAACCTTCTTTCAGAAACAGGTCAGAGCTTGACTCTTACAAAGGAACTAACAGTTATTGATGCAACCCAGCCAAAGGTTGTGGATTTTAAGGTGGTCAATAGCAAAAGGTTTAAGATTATTTTTTCTGAGCCTATGAACATTGATTCGACAAGTACTTACAAGGTATGCGATTTGTCTTCGGTTGGGGCAAACATTAGAATTGATTCAAATTATGCATATGCCAAGCTCACACCAAAACATCAAGAGAATGCTATTGACGTTGAACTTTTATATCCTCTTGCTGATGGGAATCACACAGTTGAAATAACAGAAGCGAAAGACTTTGCAGGATACAAAGCCCCTGACTTTAAAGCTACATTTACAACAGTGCTTGAAAAAAATCCGCCAAAGCTTGTGTCCTTAGACCTTGTTTCAAATAATCAAATAAGGCTTGTGTTTGATGAAGAGATAAGAAGCTTAGATGGTTTAATTCCAACAGGCGAGTATGAGGTTTATCAAGCACAGGACAGTACCAACCATGCAATTGGCGCAAAAATAACACTTCTTTCAGATGAAAAAACAATTGACATTCAGTTAAATCCACAATTGAAGCTTGATAGCAGGGCACTTGTTTCATTTGAAGTGAGGTTCCGATACGTTGAAGACCTTCTTGGCAACAAGGTATCAGATTGGGTATCAGTAACATCCAAAGCTCAGGATGATACTACAAAACCGGCAGTCAAAAGTGTTGAGGTTTTGGATGGGAATATAATTAAGGTAACATTTACTAAAAATGTAAATGCTACTGATAAGGTTCAAAGCTTTTCCCTTCTTTCAGGAGATGGCACACAAATAGTGGAAGCTTATGCAAAAAGCGTAAAACCGCTTAAGGAGGAAGATAATTCAACATTTGCTGTTGAGTTTTCGACACTTGCAGCAATAAATGGTGGAAGATATACTTTGAAGATTTTAGGCATCTGCGATACATCTGTGAGAGAAAATGTTATGGATACTGTTTCATTTGCGATAGATGCTAAAGACACTCTTGCACCAACTATCACAGCTGCAATTGCGAAGTATGATTCTTCTTCGGATGTAGACAAAATAGACATATTTTTCTCAGAACCTATGGATGTTGAAAAATTAAAAAATTTGAGCAGTTATTTTGTAGGGGCATCAAGTGCAACAATTCCACTTTCGAGCGTAAAAGGAGCAAAAATTGATTATATTTCACCAAACGGCGACAGAATCACCCTTTTAATTCCAGGGGCAGACGATTCAACGCCTGGCAGATGGAGTCAATCTGGAGCTGTAGTTGACAAATTGGCAGCTCCTACACTCACTGACAAGGCAGGCAATTTTATAGCAAATGCTACAATAGCAATGCCACTTTCTGTGTCGGCAAACTTTAGAGGAATATCTGCGCAAGACATTGAGGTTGTTGCAGTGGACAAAAATACAATTGAAATAAGAAGCTTGAATGGATACATCTTTGCATCGTTTGACCCTGCAGCGATAATGTTCAGAAACGCATATTCGACTTCAAGTTTAAATGGAAATCCTGACAACGATAAAGTGGTTAGCCTTGGAATTGTAAGTTATACAATTTCTCAAGATAAAAAGACCATTACTTTAAAAACATCAATTTCTTTGACCTCAAGCGCTATGGCTGATACAAATGATTCCGGTCAAGATGCTGAACAGCTGAAAATATTTACAGTAAATTCGAATATAAAAGACCAGTTTGAACAGAACCTTGTAATTCTGCCAACATTTGATATTAACTTTTATCCGTCGATATTACTCAAAGACAAAATTTCTCCACAGCAGACAGGGGTTTCTGTTGGAAGTGGAAATCAATCAGACACAATAGCTATTACATTTGATGAGCCAGTTTTTGCCTTGCCAGGTATAAATAGTACAGTTCTGGCTGCAGGAATTGAGCTAAAGGTTAGTGGTACTACTTTAATTCCAGATGTTGATTACACAGCTTACGTCCAAAACGGTATAGTTTATGTGAAAGTCAAAAAGTCGGGGATTGTGGATAGCAAGGTAAGCTTGGAGATAAAAAGACCAGATTTAATAGTAGATAGCAATGGAAATCCTTCTATTGTCTTGAAAGCTCAAACTGTTGAGCATGTGACAGAAAGGACTTCCCCTGATGTCACAGCAGAGTTTTCTTCGACTGATACAAGAAAAGTCAAGCTCACATTTTCTGAACCTATGGATGCTTCTACACTAATTGCTCAAAACTTCTCATGCGTTGCAGGCGGTAATATCATAAGTTTTGTAAAATCTTCTGATAACAGAGTTATTGAGATCACATTCACAAACCCACTCCCGGCAGGAAGCATTGTGAATATATCACCGAATGTCAAGGACTTGGCTGGAAATTCGGTGTCAGTTCAGGCTGTGAGAAAATAGTATAAAGAATGTGGAATAATAAATTTTGAAAGTAATTGATATATATGGGGTGATTTGTGATGATAATAGATGCGGATAAGATAATTCCTGATGTGGATAAATATAGAAGAGAAAGTTAGAAAATTGTTACTCATAATGTTTAAAAAAATTGATATTGTGAGTGTTTTAAAAAGTGATATAATAAAATCATTAAAGAGCGGGTATAAAGACTTGGAAGATGCCCTGCAAATATTTTGTTCAAAGAGAGTACATGCGGATTATTTTGTTACCCGTGATGAAGGCATACAAAGTGTTGATATAAAAATAATTACTCCAAAAGAGTTCATTCACATCTTTTCTGCTTAAGAACTTTAAAAGAGGCTGTATTTTGGGTCTTGAAGAACAGCCTCTTAAATTTTTTCGTTAGCTTTCAAAAAAGGGAGGATTTAATCATGCTTCTCAAAAAAATCTTCAAATTTGATGCAGCGCATAATCTCACAAAGTATAATGGAAAATGTGAAAACCTTCACGGGCACACATACAAGCTTGCTGTAACAGTGGAAGGAAAACTCGATAACCAGGACATGGTGATAGACTTTGTGCTTTTAAAGAAGATTGTACAGGATGAAGTGATTGACATCTTAGACCATGCATATATAAACGATATTATAGAAAATCCTACTGCTGAGAACATTGCAAAGTGGATATGGAAAAAACTTAGCAAAAAAATAGAAGAACAAGGCGTCAAGCTTTATGAAATTGAAGTGTGGGAGACAGAGGACAGTAGCGTCATATACAGGGGTGAAGATGAATGATTGATGTTCAGAGCCAGAAAGACCAGAGAGGAATTTCCATCCAGAAAGTAGGGATAAAAGACTTGAACTGGCCAATTGTTGTAATGGATAGAGAAAACAAAACTCAGACAACGATTGCAAAAATCATTGCTGCAGCAGAGCTAAAAGGTGATATCAGAGGCACGCACATGTCCAGGTTCATCGAAGCTATAGATGAGCTGAAAGTTGTGGGACCTAAGGAGATAGAAAAGCTTTTGGATAGAATAAAAGAAAAGCTTAATTCAGAAAAAGCCTATATAAGGTTTGATTTTCCTTACTTTATCAACAAAAGAACACCTGTGACAGCAACGCTTTCTCCGCTTAAAGTTGACTGTTATTTTGAAGCTGAGAAAGACCAGAAATTTGATCTCAAGGTTGGTGTGATTGTCCCTGTTCACACTCTGTGTCCATGCTCAAAAGAAATTTCGGAGTATGGAGCTCACAACCAGAGAGCTTATGTGACGATAGAAGTGAGGATGAAGAAATTTATGTGGATTGAGGAACTTGTTGAGATTGCAGAAGCTTCTGCATCATGCCCTCTTTATTCTATCTTAAAAAGACCTGACGAGAAATGGGTGACAGAGAGAGCTTACCAGAACCCTCGCTTTGTTGAAGACCTTTTGAGAGAGGTTGTTTTGAAAATGAAGGAAGATGGGCGAATAAAATGGTATAAGGTTTTTGTTGAGTCAATTGAGAGCATTCACAACCACAATGCCTTTGCGTATATTGAAGGTGAAATAACAAAATGATACAATTAAAGTAACAATCTGCTTTGAAAAAGCGAGGGAAGGTTTTAAAAAACCGATTGTTATGAAAATTAAGATCTATACAAAAAGACTTGGAATAAGCATTGCAGCGTTTATATTTGGAATTTTGTTTATAATCCTTTTAATCAGAAATTTTACGGTCAAAAATACACCATCCCAAAATGACAACATAACCTATATAAAAAATATGTTTGAACTGAAGAATGCAAATCTTGTTGAGGACAATATTGTCATTGAAAAGTTACCGGATGATACCTTTATGTTCAAATATCTTTTTGAAGACACAAAATCAAAATATGAAATATATATAAAAGAAGACCAGTCAATAGTTTTTTTTAAGAAATTGACTCCCTCAGATACAGTTAACAGATTTTCGATAAGTGATGTAAAAGCAAAAGCTTTCAAGCTTTTGTATAAATTTGCGCCGTATACAAAAGGGAATGTTGAGCTTGAAGTAGCATCAATGCCAAACGCTTATGTTTGTGTTTTTAATCGATACGAAGGAGACAAAAGGGTTTTAGGAAACTGGGCAACAGTTGTACTTAACAGAGATAATGGTGAACTTTTAGAATTTAATATAAACTGGTATAAAGATATTAACTTCAAAAGTACAGCCAAAAAAGGAAATGAAGAGAGCAAAATTTTAAGTAGCATAAAGGTTGTACCTGTTTTGAGTAGTGATTCTTTTTTAAAATATACAACAATGAACAATATACTTGGATTAAAGGATGTCTACTATGACTTTGTTGATGGTAAGGTGTATCCACAGATTAATCTACCTACAAACACTTTAAATATTCGGGATTACAATAGCTATGTTGAGTATGCTCAAAAAAAAGCACAAGTTGAATATGTAAAGTTGAAATTTGGAAAAATTTTGAATCTGCTTTCTTCTCAGGCAAGACGTATTTCTTTTTCTGCTTCTGAATTTAGTGTATCTTCAGGTGGAGAATACTCATACACTAAGAAAAGTTTTCTTGGCACTGTAAAGATAACTGCCGACAAGTACGGGAACATATTAAAAGCCATGGCAGATTTAAAATCATCTGGTGAAATAAAAAAGGTTGACTCTAAGGTCTTAAACGATAGAGCCGAACAGATTATGCAGGTGCTTGTTGGCAAATACGTTGTAGCTAAATCTTATATATTTGAAAATGACAATCAACACACTATAAGTTATAAACTCTATATAGGAAATGCCTACATAATGAATGGAAAACTTGAAATTACATTTGATAAACTTTCTGGCGAGGTCTTAAAACTTGATTTTGATTTAGGCATAAGACCAGAGTTTATGGAAAAGGTGAAAACTCTAAAAAGTCCATCCGAGTATATAAATCTCATAAAATCAAGTGGATTTGAAGAGGTTTATGTCTTAACAAAAGAATATGGGAAAGTATATCTTTACCAGAAACCTGTTGAGGCGCACTTAGCGCTAAAACCCAAATTTGATATGACATATCTTATGCATGCAACCAAATAATCTTGTAATACATTTAAAGGAGGAAAATCAAGAATATGGACATCATAATAAAAAATGCAAAAATTTACACAATGGATGAAAAAGGAATTATTGAAAAAGGCGATATACTTATCAAGGATGGCAAGATAGCCAAGATAGACCAAAACATAAATGAAGATAGTAGCATGGTAATAGATGCAACAGGCAGGCTTGTCTTTCCAGGCTTTATAGATGCACACTCACACATAGGGATGTGGGAAGACTCTGTCGGGTTTGAAGGTGCCGATGGGAACGAAGACTCAGACCCTGTCACGCCACACTTAAGAGCAATTGATGCTATAAATCCATTTGACAGAAGTTTTGAAGAGGCAATTGAAGGTGGCGTTACATGTGTTGCAACAGGACCGGGAAGCGCTAACGTGATAGGCGGGCAGTTTTGTGTCATCAAGACGTTTGGCAAGAGAGTTGACAAGATGGTTGTGAAAGAACCTGCTGCAATGAAGGTTGCTTTCGGTGAAAATCCCAAAAGCGTTTATCACGAAAAACACCAGATGCCTCAAACACGCATGGCAACTGCTGCAATCTTGAGAGAGGCACTTTTTAAGGCAAGAGAGTACTTAAATAAAAAGCTTGAGGCTCAGCAGGATGAGGAAAAAGATATGCCAGAGTTTGATATGAAAAGTGAAAGCCTTATAAAGGTTTTAACAAAAGAGATTCCGCTGAAAGCACATGCTCACAGAGCAGATGACATATTCACGGCAATAAGGATTGCCAAAGAATTTGATGTAAATATTACTCTTGATCATGTGACAGACGGATATTTGATTGTGGATGAGCTAAAACAAGAAAATATCCCATGCATTGTTGGACCAAACCTTACTGATAGATCAAAGGTTGAGCTTAAAAACCTTGATTTTAAAAATCCAGGTATACTTTCTAAAGAAGGCATTCTTGTTGCTATTATGACTGACCATCCTGTCATTCCGCAAAAATATCTTGTGCTATGTAGCGCGCTTGCGTGCAAGAGCGGAATGGATGAGATAGAGGCTCTAAAAGCAATTACTATAAACCCTGCAAAGATTTTAGGAATTGATAACAGAGTTGGGAGTATAAAGGAAGGTAAAGATGCTGATATTGTAATATACAAGGGTCATCCTTTTGACATATTTTCTGAGGTTGAATATGTCTTGATTGATGGTAGAGTTGTATATCATCGCAAATAAAAAAAGGGGAAACTATGAAATATGAAGGAGATAATGTCTTATTCGTATGATGAGACAGTATCGATTGGCTATAAAATTGGAAGAAATCTTTTCAAAGGTGCAATTGTTGCCTTAGAAGGAGAACTTGGAAGCGGTAAGACTGCTCTAACAAGGGGTATTGCAAGTGCCTTCGGGATAGAAGATATTTCAAGTCCGACATTTACAATATTTCATGTATATGAAGGCAAAGATGGTATTTTGGTTTATCATTTTGATATTTACAGGATTGAAGAGGCAGAGCTTGAGGATATAGGGTATGAGGAGTATTTTTATAGTGATGGAATTGTTATAATTGAGTGGGCGGATAAGTTAAAAAGACTTTATCCTAAAGAATATTTAAAAGTTGAGATTAAAAAAGTAGATGAACATGTTCGAAAAATATTGATAACAGGTGTTGGTGAGAAGTACAAAAAGATTGAGGATGTGATAGAAAAAGATGAAGATATTGGCGATTGAGACGTCTGGCAAGGTGGCAAGCACTGCCTTGCTGGAAGATTACAAGGTGATTTCTGAGATAGTTCTTAACACAAAACTTGTTCACTCTGTGATGTTAATCGATTTAATTGACCAGGTATTAAGAAATGCCTCGAGTAAAATAGAAGATGTTGACCTATTTGCAGCATCAATAGGACCTGGTTCTTTTACCGGACTTAGAATTGGTGTTTCAACAATAAAAGGTTTTTGCTATGCTACTTCAAAGCCATGTATAGGTGTTGATACTTTGATGGCTCTTTGCTATAACTTCTGGGCTTGTTCAGATTTTTTAATGCCCATTTTAGATGCAAAGTCGCAAAAGGTATTTACTGGAATTTTCAGATTCGAGAAGGGCAAACTCAAAACATATCATCCAACTTCGATACTTGATATCGAAGAAGCAAAAGAGCTTGCAAAAAAATATGATCCTGTTTTGCTTGGTGAGGGTTTGGATATTTATGATTTCTCTGAGTTTAGAATATCTCCCAAGTTTTTGCAGTATCAAAAAGCATCAAATGTTGGAATTTTGGCTCTCACACTTGCCCAGGAAGGCAAGATTTGTTCTCATTTTGACCTTATACCAGTTTACCTTAAAAAATCGTATGCAGAAAGGGACCATGACACATGAGAAAAGGCCTAATAAGAAGGATGACAAAAGAGGATATAGATATGGTGCATGAGATAGAAATTTTATCGTTTTCTATGCCATGGAGCAGAGAAAGCTTTGAGTATGAGCTTAAAAATGAGTTTGCTATATATTATGTATATGAAGAAGATGACAGAGTATGGGGTTTTGCAGGAATGCACCATATTGTGGATGAAGGTCATATTACAAATATTGCTGTACATCCTCAAAAAAGAGGGCAGGGAATAGGAAAACTTCTTCTTTCTGCCCTCATTTCATATGCAAAAGAAAATGGTTTGGTTGGTCTTACACTTGAGGTGAGAAGCAAAAACCATGTTGCTATTTCGCTTTACAAGAGCTTTGGATTTGTTCAGGAAGGTATAAGAAAAAATTACTATTCCAACCCCCCGGATGATGCCATAATTATGTGGCTGTGGCTTTAGAATTTAATACTATTCAAAACCTCTTTGCAAACTCTATAAATTGGTCTTTTGGAAGAGGTTTTCCAAACAAATATCCCTGTCCAAAATCACACTCAAAAGATTTTAATATCTCAGCCTGCTGACTATTTTCAATACCCTCTGCCACAACTTTTAAATCTAAGATGTGAGAAAGGTTAATCAGGCTTTTGGCTATTTTTTGTTCTTTAATGTCAGTGCTCATATTGGCTATGAAACTTCTGTCGATTTTAACAACATCAATGGGAAGCTGTTTTAGATAGTTCAAGGAAGAATAACCTGTGCCAAAGTCGTCAAGAAAAACTTTAATGCCTTTTTCTTTGAAGGTGTTCAGCGACTTTATGGTATTTTGAGGGTCTGCCATTGCAACCGATTCTGTAATCTCTATTCCCAAAGAAGTTGGGTCACCTTTTAAGGCTTCAATTGTATAAAGTACGTTATCAACAAAATTTGCGCTTGAAAACTCTCTTAAGGACGCATTGAAAGAAATATAAAAGTTGTGGTTTGTTACTTCTCTGATGCTCTTCAAATCCGTAATGACCTTTGTCAATACCCATTGACCAATTTGTGATATGAGTCCTGTCTGCTCAGCAATTGGGATGAAAGACATGGGCGATATAAGCCCCTTTTGTGGATGTATCCAGCGAATAAGCCCTTCTGCTCCGCACAGCTGCATTTTTTCAAGGTCTACAATAGGCTGATAATACAAAACGAACTGGTCTTTTTCAATCGCCTTTCTCAAGTCTGATTCGAATTCAAGCCTCTGCTGAAGTATATTGTCCATTTCCAGATTGTAAAAGCAGAAAGTATTTTTGCCTTTTTCCTTGGCAAGATTCAAGGCCTTATCGGCATTCTTCAAAAGGGATATACTATCCTGCCCATCTGAAGGATATATAGCAATCCCCATACTTGGTGTAATATTAAAATTATATTCCATTATTTCCCATGATGTTGAAAATAAATTAAAAATTTTGTAGATGAAGTAATTCAAGACGTTAAAATCAAGAAAATTATAAATTATTATTCCAAACTCATCTCCTGTTAGTCTTGCAACAAACCCGTTATTACCCACCGCTTCTTTAAGCCTTTGCGCAATTTCTTTTAAAACAACGTCACCAGTCGCATGACCAAGAGTATTATTAATTTTACTGAAATTATCAATATCGATACACATCAGAGCAAGTTGCTGCCCTTTGAAATGAGCATCCCTGATAGCCTTTTCGAGAGCTAACATAAAATGATTTCTATTTGGCAGATTAGTTAGCTGGTCAAAGTAAGCAAGTTCTTTTATCTTTTCCTGGTTTTTTGCAAGTTTTTTGTACTGGACAACAAGCTTTTCCTGTGTTTTGGAAAGCTCATCATTTGTCTTTTGAAGTTCCTCGATAGCATTTTGAAGCTTATTTTCAGAAAGGTAAAGCGAATAGATTTTTTTGCGAATCAACAAATACAAAAGGCTTGCAGTGATAAACACAAAGAGCCAGCCTTTAAATACTGAAATGAAAGTAACAAGCTCTTTTTTAGCAAAGAAAATTGTTGTTAGCACATCAGAGATTAAAATCCAAATTGCGCTCACAACTGCATATATTATTGATATTTTAGCTGCATAATTATTTGCTTTACAGTTTAAGTCTTTATTTTTTTCAGACATTTTTTAATCACCACTGAATATGTAGAAGATTTTCTTCTCATATATATACCCAGAAAAAATATACTAAAAACATCTTTTACATATATATTCTTAAGCTACAATTTTTTTACTTTAAAAAAGGGTATAAATGATATATAATTTCAAAATATTGCATATCCTATTCTTTAGAAAAAGATAGGTGGTTTTAATGTTAGTGAGAGCATATATAGATGATTTTAACGAAATAGTTGTAGTACTTTCCCAAATGGTTCACTCTGTAAAGAAAGAAGATTTTAAAGTATTTCTGAATGAAGAAGAAATAGACATAGAAAAAATAGACAAGATAATTCCTCACTCTGACAATCCAGCTGAAGCAGAAACAAGAGGTTATGAAATATGCGAACAAAAGGGGAAGATAAGGTTTGTTTTAAAAGAAGGACATTTTGATTATCATAGAAAACCATACAAAAAACCAGTTTTTGTAATTGGTGAAATGAACGACTGGCAAATTTCACCTGAGTGGGAGATGACATACTCTAAATTGAGAGGCAGATATGAGCTTATAAAGGATTTAAAAGAAATAAAGATAGGGCAAAAATTTAAATTTGCAGAAGGTGCGAGCCAAAAACTTTGGTATCCACCAGGATTTGGTAACGATATTGTTATAACTGAATACTTTGACAGAGAAACGGCTTTTACAAATATGATAAGAATTATTCCCTCAAATAGATTATTGCCAAATTTAAAATACAAGGTTGTCTATAAATCAGAGCATATTTGGGCAAGACCAAGAGAAATTCTAACAAGGCCTGAGTTTTTTTATCCGGGTGAGCTTGGAATAAAGTATGAGCCATACGGCACTTACTTTAAACTGTGGGCACCTACAGCATACAAAGTAAAGGTTAAGGTATTTGATGAGAGTGAAAATTTCAGGTTCGAAAAAGAGATGGCACGTTCTGAGAATGGTACATGGAACATATATCTTACAGGAGACTTGAAAAACCACTACTATCTTTATGAGGTTTGGCATTACAATTATGATGAAGACGAAGGGTTTATTGTGTATGAGGTTCCTGACCCTTACTCGAAAGCTTCTTCCTCAAACTCTCAAAAATCTTTCATATTTGACCCGGCAGATACTCTTATTGAAGGCTGGCAACAGGATGAGTTTGTGAAAACGATAGAAAAACAACAAGATGCTATCATTTACGAGATGCATGTGCGAGACTTTACAATTGATAAAAATTCAGGTGTAGATGAAAAGTTTAGAGGAAAGTTTTTAGGTCTTTGTCAGAAGAGTTTTTACAAAGAAAAGTTCTCAACAGGGCTTTTACATTTAAAAGAGCTTGGAATTACACACATTCATCTTCTTCCTATTTCTGATTTTGGGAGTGTTGATGATAAAAATCCTGATAAAAAATACAACTGGGGATATGACCCTGTTTTGTATCAATGTCCTGAGTACTGGTATTCAACAAAAAGTGGTGGAATTGAAGCTTTAAAAGAGCTTAAGACCATGATTAAAACTTTGCACCAAAACGGCATAGGTGTTGTGATGGATGTTGTTTTCAACCACACATACCACACAAAGGGTGGAAAGTTTTCTATTTTTGACAAAATTGTTCCCGGCTATTTTTACAGGATAGATGACTATGGCGACTATTCAAACGCAACAGGCTGTGGTAATGAGATTGCGACAGAAAAGCCAATGGTCCGAAAGTTTATACTTGATACAATTATATACTGGACAGAAGATTTTCACATAGATGGATTTAGATTTGACTTAATGGGGCTTATTGATACACTTACCATGAGAATGATTGCGAAAGAAGTGCGCAAGCGAAATCCGTATGCCCTTATTTATGGTGAAGGATGGGTGATGGGAGATAGTATGTGCCTTTTAGAAGAGAGGGCAACAATTGAGTCAACAGCGCACCATGGATATTCCATTGGACTTTTTAACGATAGAATAAGAGATAGTATAAGAGGTGACCTTGACGGATTTAAAACAGGATATATGCATGGAAATCTTTCTGATATTGAAAGATTAAAACAGGGTATAAGGGCAGCCATTGACGATTTTGCAAAGGAACCAGATGAATGTGTTAATTATGTTTCATGCCATGATAATTTAACTCTTTTTGACAAGGCACAAAAGACAATGGTTGGCGAAGATATATTCTGGATTGACCGGGTATGCCGCTTAGCGAATGCAATCATTTTAACATCTCAGGGCATTCCGTTTTTGCATGGTGGAGTTGAGTTCAATAGGAGCAAAGGAGGACATCCGAACACATACAACGCAGGGGATAATATAAACAAGATTGACTGGAGTTTAAAAGAGAAGTTTTATGACACTTTTAAATTTTATTGCGACCTTATAAAACTGCGAAAAGAACATGTGGCGTTTAGAATGCGTTCATCAGGTGAAATAAGAAAATATTTAAAATTCTTGCCAGCACCTGATGGCATTGTGGCTTTTTTGATTTCGTATCCCTATGATGCATGGAAAAAAATAATTGTTGCATATAATCCTTTTAAAGAAAAGAAGGTAATTACACTTCCTGAAGGAGTATGGAAGATAAAAGCAAATGATGGTATAATATTTTCAGAAGAAAATGAACTGGAAGCAATAGGCAGTTTTGAAATTTCACCTGTCAGTCTTTTTATAGCATATCAGAAATAAAATCTTTTTGAACTTACTCAAAGAATTCAAGCCGCAGGTACAATAAAAAAGAAGAACCTGCCTGCGGCTATTATTCAAGTTCTAACGTTTTCTAAAAGATGCTGTTTTGCCAGAAAAATTCTTACATTTTCTGATTCTAATTTGAAAGGTTTTTCATCATATTCAAGAAGAATAATAGTAAACTTAACTCCGAGTGAGGAATAAAGAAGGATAGAGTCTTCCATCTCCTTGTTAACAAAAGAAGTTATTATAAAAAGCTCACGAAAGTTGTAACTTCTTAAAACTTGATAAAGCAAAGCTTCAAAGTATTCGTTTACCTGAATTTTAATGTGTGCAAGTGTTTCGAGAATTTTTAAAAGCTGATTTGAATCTTGTGATGGCAGCAAGATTTCAAGCGGCTCAAGAGTTTCTTCGTCTATGCCATTGCAAACAAAACCAACTGGAATGTGATTATCTAAGCATTCTTTTGTCAGGCTTGCTGCAATCTTTATTCCAAGTTCGATTGCGTTTTTGTTAAAAACCTCTTTTCTTTCATACTCTGAACTTTGGACATTCAAAAGTATTAAAGCATCACCTGATGAGGTGTATTCGTACTTGTTTACCATCAAAGTATTATACTTTGCAGTTGCGTTCCAGTTTATTCTATTGAAAGAATCAAAAGACTGATACTCTCTTATTCCTGCAAAGTGAAATATATCTTCATAATAATGTCTTTTTATCACAACTTCGCCTGAGAGGCTTGAACGGGGCAGAAGGTGTTTTTTCAGGTCCAAAAATGCTGGGTAAATGGTAATATTGGAATTTACATAGTAACACCTGTCATCCATTGAAAGACCGAAAAGGTCACCAGTGACAAGATATATTTTATCAAGTTTATAAAATCCTCTTTTTGTTGCAACAAATCTGTGCCGCCTTACTATTTGCTGGTAAGGTAGAAGAAAGAAAATGCTGATGTACCTTAGCTTATTTCCTACTACATAATTTTTTGCATTTTCCATGAAAAATGATGCTGATACTTCAAATTCGGATTTTACCCATGGAAGTGGCAGAGCTTTACCGTTGTAAATTCTTTCAACAATATGAATCTCATCACCTTCAGTTTTTTTATTTTCTTCAAAGTAGATTTCATACTCAACGTTTTTTAGTCCAAATTTTTTAGTAACGAAAAAATTTAGAGCAAATAATAAAGAGCATATTATAAACAGCCAAAAGGTTTCCATACAAATAACCTCACGCTTTTTTTGAATTTATTTCTATTATAACCTAACCATTTGAATATTAAAATTAGAAATTTTCACTTTTAGACCCTTGACTTTTTACCTTGAAAGAAGATAAAATGAAGTTAGTAATTCAGTCTACCGGCAGAATTTTATCAAAATCTTCGGCTTTGACAATCTCAAAAATTTATGATATAATCAATCTTGCTTAAAATTCAAAAAGAAAATGTGCCGAAGTGGTGGAACTGGCAGACGCGCCGGACTCAAAATCCGGTGGCCGCTGAGGCCGTGCGGGTTCGACTCCCGCCTTCGGCACCAGAAGAGAAAAAAGTAAAAAACCCCTTTTTAGACCTTTTAATGGTTTTAAAAAAGGGGTTTTTATTTTTGCTGTTTTTAAATAAAAAATAAGGGGTAATAAAGAATTAAGATGGTTCTAAACATGGGAGAACAATATATGATAGTTAAAAATGTGTTGATTGCAGATGAAAATGAATACATAAGAAAAGCAATAATTGAAAAGTTTGAAAATTCTTTTGATTCAGTACATCACTTTGTATTTTTTGAGGCTGCTGATGGTGAAGAAGCTTTGAACAAAATTGGTGAGAACAGTATTCATGTTGCAATAATTGATACAAACTTGCCTAAAATTAGTGGATTTGAAGTTTTGAGAACTATCAAAAAAAGTTCTGTTAAAGCTTACATTCCAGTAATTTTGCTCAGTAGCAATATTCATCGTGCAACAAGAGCAAAGGCATACGAGCTTGGAGCTATTGGAGTTATTCCAAAGCCTTTTTCAACTTTAGAAGTTTACAATATGGTAAGGTCACTTTTGTACACTCAAGATGAATATTTACATATTAATGAAGTTGTACATCTTATTTCTTTTTTGAATGAAATGGCAAATGAACATATCATTGTAGTTCCCAAAATTATAGATGAATTTTTATCAGAATATTTTGTTTCATATCACTTGTTGGCTTTAAAAGATACTACAAAAGAGGTGATTTATAACAGAGGTTTTGATGAATATGAAATTAAAAAGGTTATTGGCTATTTAAATGATGAGAACAGAATAAATTCAAGCTGTTATTCGATTATAAAACTTAACAATAAGGAAGAAACTTATTACTTTATATTCAAAATTCTGAATGATAATAAAATATTAATTCTTCTAAAGAAAGTTTTAGAACTTTGGAGTGAATTAAATGATAGATAATATAAATTTTGTTATCTTGTGTATTATTATTGTTATTCTTTTAGTTATAACTTCGGGAGTTGTTTTTTTATACAAAGTTATAAATAGTATCCGTCAAGAAAAAATAAAGCAGATTTTTAAAAATTACAGTAAAAATGTCTATGATGTGATAACAGGAAAGAAAAATGTTATTGATTCTTCAAACATTTACATTCTGAGTGATGTTATAAATATATATTATTCATGGGTACATGGAGAAGAAAAAAAACGGCTATATATAGCTTTGAAGAAATTGAATTTTTTTGACATTGCTATCAAGATGGTTCAAAAAGGGAACAAAGTTCGAAAACTTAGGTTTGCAAAAGTTATTAGTATAGTGGGCGAAGAAGATGAGCTAAAAACGCTTTTAAAAATAAGCATTAAAGAGCCGTATCTGATAGATACAACTGCTGAAGCCATTTTCAAAAACATAGATGAGATACAGAATTTAAGTGTTTTTAAACCTTATTTAAAGACTATTTTTCTAAACATTGATAAATATCCAGATTCGGTTAGAAAAAGAATAGAATTTTTTACAGTTTATGGTGGCGAAAAAATAAAAGATATAATTTTATACGTGATAAAAGAAAACCCGTCGGATAAAGTTCTGATATCATGTTTGAATATATTTTCAGAGATTGCGGCATTAGAAGATTTAGAACACATTGATTTTCTTATAAATCATCCATCACCAGAAGTCAGATCAGCTTTCTGCAGAGTGATTGAAAAAATAGGATGTAGAAACTGCAAAGAAAAACTTGAAACTCTGATAAAAAACGAAAATATAAATTTTGTGAAGTTACGAGCCTTAAGGGCGTTGAGCAATGTTTCATCTAAGGGTTCTTTAAAATATTTACTTGCCTCCCTTGAAGATGACTGGTTCTACATGAGAGACTTTGCAAGAAAGATGCTATCTGAGTTTGGACCAGTTATTTTAAATGATCTTCTAAAATTTTACTATACAACAAATGATAAATTTGCAAGGGACAAAATAAGAGAGGTTTTTTATAGTCCAGTGAATTTTGATTATATTATCAAGAGTGCTTTGAATTATAGAACTGAACAGGAGAAAGATTTAGCTTTAGAAATAATTAAAATACTTAAATCGTCTAACCCCCACTGTTTTTATCAAAGAATGAAAGATGAAGGATTTGAATATCTTATAACCGAGAAAGAGGTAGTGAATAACGAATGCGACATATAATAAACTGGTTTTCATGGTTTGTATCTTATTATGTTTTAGTTTTGAATACTGTTTATGCCATTTTAATTTTAATATCTCTTTTTGGTATTGTTAGTTACTGGAGAAATAAGATAAAAGGAAGGATTGTGGAGGTTGTCTCATCAGACTTTGCACTCCCTGTATCACTGCTGGTGCCGGCATACAATGAAGAAGAAACAATAGCAAAATCTGTAAAATCTTTTTTGCAGATTGAATATCCAGAATATGAAGTAGTAGTAATTAATGATGGGTCAAAAGATGGGACATTGGATGTATTAAAAAACGAATTTGACCTTTACATTGTAGATAGGAAATTTAGAAAGATTTTGTCAACAAAAGAGATAAAGGTCATATACTATTCCAAAAAGTATTCAAATTTAATCGTAGTGGATAAAGAAAATGGGGGAAAAGCTGATGCTCTCAATGCAGGGATAAACGTATGTACATACCCATATGTTTGTTCACTTGATGCCGATTCAATTTTAGAAAGAGATTCAATAGCCAAGGTTATGCAACCATTTTTTGATAACCCTTATGAAGTTGTAGCCACAACGGGTATTGTTAGGATTGTAAATGGAACCGAATTGGATTCCTTTGGCAATATAAAAAAATTAAAGCTACCAAGTTCAAGTCTTGCAAGATTTCAGATAATAGAATACTTGAGAGCTTTTTTGGGTGCGAGAAAAGGTCTTTCTATGATAGGAAGTCTTGTTATTGCATCTGGAGCATTTGCAGCATTTAATAAAAATGCTATTATAAAGGTTGGAGGGTTTTCTGATAGAACTGTTGGCGAGGATATGGAGATTGTTGTAAAGCTCAGAAAAAACTCTTATAAAGAAGGCGCACTGGGAAGAGTTGAATTTGTACCAGACCCGATTGTATGGACTCAATGTCCAGAGACTTTAAAAGACCTTTCAAAACAAAGAAGAAGATGGCAAAGAGGTCTTTGCCAAGTTATTTTCATGCACAAAGATATTCTATTTAATCCTAAGTATGGCATATTAGGTCTTTTTGCTATGCCATATCAGCTTATGTTTGAACTATTGGGGCCGTTTGTGGAGATGTTGGGTTATATTTTTATACCTATATCGTATTTTGCTCACATAATCAATTTAGAAGTGGCCTTATTTTTCTTTGCAGTTGAGATAATGTACGGAATAGTTATTTCGATTTTAGCAGTTCTTCTTGGAGAATTTTCTGATAGAAAATATGAAGGGTGGAGAGAGTTCGGTATACTTGTATTGTTTGCGATATTAGAAAATTTTGGCTACAGACAGATGACAATGTTATTCAGAATTGTTGGTACATTTGAAGCTATACTTAGAAAGAAAGGTTGGGCAAAGCCTGAGAGAAAGAAGTTATAATGTGTTACTTTTTAATTAATTGGGGTATATAATATTTGAATATAACTTCAATTTGAAAGGAGTGAGATAATGCCGCAAATAGAGTGGCTTGACCAGTACTCTGTTGGAGTTGAGTCAATAGACAATCAGCACAAAGAGCTTTTTGAAAGAATAAATAGACTTTTGGATGCTTGTGCTAAGGGTGAAGGGAAGCAGGTATTGCCAGAAGTTTTAGACTTTTTAGGTGATTATGTTGTTTTTCATTTTTCAACTGAGGAAAAATACATGAAAGAGTATCTGTACCCAGAGTATCTATATCATAAAAAAGAACATGACAACTTTGTTGAAAACTACAAAAAATTTCGAGAGGAGATAGAGAAGGAAGGAGCAGGAGTTGCAGCAGTTATAAAGACAAACAGACTTGTTGTCGACTGGCTCAAAAATCATATCCTTGGAACAGATAGAAAACTTGGAGCGTTTTTGAAAGAAAAGATGCAATCAAAGTAGATGAATAGATTTCAAAAATTGCAAAAAGCTGTCCACCGGAAGGGTAGACAGCTTTTTTTGTTTATATACTAACAACTTTTTTCTGTTTTGACCTGCCAATTGAAGTATTATCTTCTTTTCTATTTCTCAAGCTTTCAACTGGGTGTGGCGCCAATTCAACTCTGTAATCTTCGCCTTTTAAAGTGTTGTGCTTATCAATCACCACATGGCTTGCAACGGAATTTATATCATGGTTCACTTTATTCTGGAACCAGAAAAACGTATGATTTTCTGGTAGATCATTTACATTTTTTAAATCTTCTTTGTCAGCTGTAATTTCAACCATCTGTGAAAGAACTTTGCGTACATATTCACGCGTGTCATGGAACAGCAAAAGATTTGGGAACTGTCCACCAGGGATGACCTCGCACCAAGATTTATTCTCATGTTTTTGCAAAAGTTCTGCAGCTTTGTGAAGATGGGCAATTTCAGCATCAAGATGCATCTCCCATATAGATTTTACATTTGAGTCAACCTCAGATTCATAGAATGAGTAATACAGATAGCATTCTGTGTATTCATGCAAAAGAAGACTTTCAAACCATGTGAGTCTCGGGTCAATCAACGAACCATACTGGGTTACATGTTCTTCTTCCACCAAGGCTATTTCTAAGTAGAGCTGTCTTCCAAGGTTGTTGTAATAAGTGTTGCCAATGTTGTTATAAAAATTCATTGTCTGCTGCTCACCGGCTGTTATGATGAAGATGTTTAACTTTGTTCTAATATCTGCTTTTTTAAAATCAATGTGTCTGCTGACAGTATCATAAGGGTGTCTGTGATGGGCAATTGTCGGCCGACCAGGGATGATTTCAACATAGTTTTTTACCAGATTGTTTGCTGGGATATTCGAGTCCATGTCAAGAAGGTTTGCATAGCGGTAAAGATGGTCAAAATCTTCAAGCAAAATAAAATCAAGAGTTTGTTTAACATAAGGGTCAGGCTCGTTTTGAGCAAGCCAAGCGGTAAGGTCTACTGCTACATGCTCATATCCTATTGTAGTTTCAAGAGGTGTCTCGTCGATTGGCTTTAACCAATTAATGTGTTTTTGTTGCATCTGCTCAATTCTTCTCATCATTGCTAAATCGCGTCTTACGTCGTTGTCTGTGCAGTGACGATGGAACTGATGGGAAAACATCGAGGCTTCAGCTTCAATCCCGTTCATGAGGATTATTCTTGTTTTTGTATAAGGGTCAACTTCATTTTTGCAGTATGACTTGGGATATATTGTTTTCCAGTCCATGAGAAAATTTTCAATCGGCTTTGGCTTTTCTTCAAATGGGTTGAACAATTTTTTCAGACCTCCTTTAGATTAAATGTCGAATGAACAGTAGCTTTTGGATTTTCAATATATATTTTCTCAAAGACTTTATGAAATTATTATTTTCTTGCTATTAAAAAATGGTGTAAAATATTAAAGCGAAAAAAACAAAGAAATATCAGGAGGAAAAGATGTGGTAAAAAAATCGCAAGAATATATTGTAAAGATTGATACACTAAATCACCAGGCACAGGGTATTGCAAGAATTGATGGATTTGTAGTGTTTGTTGACAATACTTTAATTGATGAGGTTGTAAAAATCAAAATCGAAGAGGTAAAAAAGGAATATGCCAAAGCAAAACTGGTCGAATTTTTAGAAAAAAGCCCATATAGAAAAGACCCAGAATGCCCTTATTATGACTTTTGTGGCGGTTGTCATTTGATGCATGCAAAATACCAGCATCAGCGAAGCCTAAAAAAGCTTCTTGTTGAGGATGCTTTTAGGCGAATAGGAAAGCTTACTCCCAAAATAAATGATGTTATTGGAATGGAAAACCCATTTAGATACAGAAACAAAACTGCACTTCCAGTAGGTGGAGATTATAAAAAACCCCAAATAGGATTTTATAAAAAGATGACACATGATATTGTTGATATAGATTACTGTCTTATTCAGCATGAGTTTTGCGATAATGTGATAAAAGGTATGAAAGATCTAATCCGAAAGCACAAGATAGAGGTTTATGACGAAAAAAAGCATAAGGGAGTTTTGAGGCACATTGTTGTTAGAAATTCATTTGCATTTGATGAGATGATGCTCATTCTTGTTTGCACAAAAGTACCTGAGAATTTAGAGGCTATCAAAAAAGACATTTTAGATAGGTTTCCAAAAATTGCATCCTTCTTCGTCAACTTGAATCCTAAAAGGACAAATGTAATACTTGGTGAGGAAGATATATTGATCTGGGGCAGTAGCACAATAAAAGACAAGATAGGGAATTTAACATTTGAGATTTCCCCAAAGTCATTTTTTCAGGTAAATTCTATGCAAACAGAGGTGCTCTACAGTCAGGTAGTAAAATATCTAAGGAATATTGATGCAGAAATTGTGTTTGATGTATACTCTGGAATAGGTACCATTTCCATGTTTATAGCACCGTTTTGCAAAAAGGTTTACGCCATAGAGTTAGTTAGAGATGCAGTTGAAGATGCTAAAAAAAACAGCAAGAATAATAATATTTCTAACATTGAATTTATATGCGGTAGTGCTGAGATTGAAATTCCAAAGTTATTAAAAAGTGGAATTGTACCCCAGGCTGTGATACTTGACCCTCCGCGAAGTGGATGTGAAAAAGAGCTCTTAGAAAGCTTGATAGAGCACAAGATACCAAACATAATTTATGTATCCTGCAATCCTTCAACACTTGCAAGGGATAGCAGCATTCTTTGTTCAAATGGCTATGAAGTTGTGGAAGTTCAGCCTGTTGATATGTTTCCGCAGACATTTCATGTAGAGTGCGTAGCTTTGTTTAAAAAAGGCTACAGTTAAAAGAGGTGGATTCATTGAGTAAAAATATAAGAGAAAAGGCAAAATTATTAAAAAAACAAATTCCGGCTATTTTTTTAGCAATGAAAAGACGAGATACACCTCTTTTAGCTAAGATATTTGCTTTAATTACCATTGTATATGCCTTGTCGCCAATCGACTTTGTACCAGATTTTATACCAATTTTAGGTTATCTTGATGATATAATAATTCTTCCATTTTTGGTTACAATAACAATAAAGCTTATACCAGATTCCATTTTAAATGAATGCCAGAAAGAGACAGAAAATATTTGGCAAGATGGAAAACCAAATAAATGGTATTATGCTATTCCCATTATTATTTTTTGGATGTTGATTATTGGATTGATTATTTACAAAGTTGTGAAAAGTATTAGTTAAAAAGAGCAGGTGATTTAAATTGAAAAAATCTGTTGGTTATTTAATATCTCCAATTGGACTGATAAAGATTGTAGGACAAGACGATAGCATATTATCAGTGGAGTTTGTTACACACAAAGATGAAAAAGAGCTGATAAGCCCTGTTGTTAGGGAAGCTATTTTGCAACTTGAAGAGTATTTTGAAAGCAAAAGAACCACTTTTGATCTAAAACTTCAGCTGCAAGGGACAGAGTTTCAAAAGAGAGTTTGGAATGAACTTATGAAGGTTCCCTTTGGAAGTGTAATTTCTTACAGAGAGCTTGCGAAAAAAGTTGGAAAACCCCAGGGTTCAAGAGCTGTTGGAAATGCCGTTGGCAAAAATACAGCTGTGATAATTGTTCCGTGCCACAGGGTGGTCAAGTCAGATTTGTCCTTGGGCGGTTTTAGTGGTGGGCTTGAAAAAAAGATTTGGCTACTTTCACATGAGGGGTGGAAAATAGAAAACGGGCTTTTGAGAAAGTGATTTTTTCCAAAAGCCCGCTTTTGATTTATATTTATGAGTTTTCCTTTATATACTGCTGATAAAAATAGAAGCTGTCTTTTTTAATCCTTTTTTGGGTTTCATAGTCCACATATATAACTCCAAACCTTTTTGTATAACCCATTGCCCATTCAAGATTGTCCAACAAAGACCACACAAAATAACCTCGCAAATCCACTCCATTTTCAATTGCCTTTCTTGCTGCTTCAAAGTGCTGTTTTAAATACTCCACTCTCTTTTGGTCATGAACTCTTCCATCTTCTACCTTGTCGTTATAAGCAGCACCGTTTTCTGTTATATAAATTGGAATTTGTGGGTAACTTTCTTTAATCCAAATCAAAAGATCATAAAGTCCTTGTGGGAACACTTCCCAGCCCATCTCGGTGTACTCTCCTGCAGGATGTTCCCATCTTATTGGAAATATCCAGTTAGAATTTTCATCGTAAAGCCTGACAGCACGTGTATAGTAGTTGATACCAAGAAAATCAGGAAAAACGAAATTTTCTTTTACTTCCTGCTGCATACTCAATACTTTTTGAGTTTCCAACAAATCTTTTTGAACAAGGTAATCAAACAGCTTTTGTGGATAGCTTCCTTTGAGTACTGGATCAAGGAAAAGTTCATTGTCAAGCTGGCTGCTGAGGTTTACCATTTCTCTTTCAATTTCGCTTACCTTATATCCAAGACGCTCTGTTTGAAAGTAAACTGGAGTTAAATTTAGTGTAATTCCTACCTCAACATCAATATTGTTTTCCTTTACAGCTTTTACAACCTTAAAATGAGAAAGCATAATGTTGTGCACAACATCCATTGCAACTTTAAAGTCTTTTATTCCTGGTGCATGAACTCCATAAAAGTGTCCCAAAAAGGCAATACAATAAGGTTCATTAAATGTTATCCATTTTTTTACTTTGTCTTTATAACGGTTTACGATAAGCATTGCATATTCAAAATAATAATTTACAATTTCTGGGTTTGCCCAACCGCCAATGTCTTGTAGCTTTTGAGGAAGATCCCAGTGATAAATGGTGACAACCGGTTCAATACCGTTTTCAACAAGCTTGTTGATGAGTCTATCATAAAACTCAAGACCTTTTTGATTCACAGTACCGAAACCATCTGGAAAAATTCTCGCCCATGCAATAGAAAACCTGTAGGCTTTTAGTCCAAGTTCTTTCATAAGAGAGACATCTTCTTCGAACCTATGATAGTGGTCACAGGCAACGTCGCCATTATGACCATATAAAATATTTCCTTTTTGATGTGTAAACCTGTCCCATATAGATTCACCTTTTCCATCTTCATTCCAAGCACCCTCAATCTGATATGATGCAGTTGCAGCACCCCACAGAAATCCTTTTGGTAAACTCATGTTGTGACCTCCTTGACTTAAAGCTTTTGTTTCTTTTGAAATCAATTACACTCATATCAAATTATATTGCCATATAAAATTTGAGTTTGCAAATAAAAATTTTAAGTGAATATAGCAAAATTTTTAGATGTTTTTAACCAGTAGATGTTTTAGAAAAGAAACAAAAAAGAGACACACCACTTTAAATATGCAATGGTGTGCCTCCTCTTTTTGCAGTTTTATTTTCTTGTCTTGAATATTATTTTCCCATCACAACTTCAACTACATTTTCCTCATCAAGCAATTCTACTGGAATCAGATTACCCACAATTTCTTTTCCATTTACCAATATCTTTTTAACACCTTTTGAAATATGGTCTGGATTTGAAACCTTAATAGAAAGTTTTCTTCCTCTGAAAACTCTCTCAACTTCAAAACTGTCCCACTGATTTGGTATACATGGGTCAATAATAAGACCTTTGTAGTGTGGGCGAACCCCTAGGATATACTGTGTTGCTGCAACAAATGCCCATGTTGCAGTACCTGTCAACCATGGATTTCGCGCACGGCCAAAATAATATGGATGTTCTTTTCCGGTGATAAACTGGGAATAAACATAAGGTTCTGTGGTATAGATTTCAGCAATATCATTTTTGTTTGCAGGTAGGAACGACATATAGTATTCAAATGCATAATCGCCTCTTCCAAGTACAGCCTCTGCAATAATTACCCATGTATTAGCATGACAGAAAATAGCAGCATTTTCTTTTAATCCTGGTGGGAAAGAAGTTACAGCCCCAACCTCTATGATATAATCAACATAAGCTGGCCAGTTCTTAACACAACCATGCTCTGTTGCAAGATACTTTTTAACACTATCCATTGCCATTTTGCCTTTTTCATCAATAAAAGCCCCAGAAAACACTGCCCAAGACTGTGAATTTAAGAATATCTTGGTTTGCTCACTTTCTTTTGAACCAAGTTTTTTACCACTTGCCAAATACCCTCTTACAAACCATTCGCCATCCCATGTATACTCTTCCATTGCCTTTTTGATTTCATTTCTATAAGCTTTATACTTTTCAGCATCATCAGTCTTACCAATATACTCAGCAAGTTCTATAAACTCAGATAAAGCTTTGTAATAAAGCTGGGTTGACCATGTACTCTCGCCACCGTTTTTGAGGTTGATACAGTCATTCCAGTCAGCAGCAAGACCAAGCAAAAGTCCATGTTTTCCTCTGTGATTCCATGAAAACTCCAAAGCTTGTTTTAAATGCTCATAAACAGAAGCACTTGACTTGTCCGCATATTCAACAACTTCATCTAAGATGGAAAAGTCTCCTGTTTCTTTTATATAGTGTGGCACAGCAATCAAAAGCCATAAGTGGTCGTCTGAATAAATTCTCTCACGTGGTGGTATATTATGTTCTCCCTGAGTCCATGTAAGAGGCTGGAAATGATGCATTGCATATCCTTCAGACAGCTGAGCCCTCAAAAGTTCAATAAGTCTTTTTCTTACCTCTTGGGGGATTGAATGTGCAACGCCCAGAATGTCCTGTGAAGAATCTCTAAAGCCAAGCCCGTCTCTTCCACCAGCTTCAATGAACGATGCAGACCTTGACCAGTTGAATGTTGTATGGCACTGATATTGATTCCATATATTTAACATCAAATTCATCTTTTCGCTTGGCGTTGAGAACTTAAACTTGCTAAGTCGTTCATTCCAATACTTTTGTACTTTTTCAAATTCTTTTTGAATATTTTCTTTTGATGCAAATAGTTTTTTATATTCTTTTCCTTCCTTGTATGCATCTCCTATTCCCAGTACAAACACTAAGTATTCTTCTTGACCGGGCTGAAGTTCAATTTTTACCTGTGTTGCAGCACATGGATTTCCACCTATTGCAATTGAGCCAAAACACCTGCCGTTTTGAATTGCTTCTGGATTAGCCTCGCTGTTATATGGACCAATAAATACATCTCTATCTGTATCAAAACTTTCAATCTTTTTATTTGTGCATGTGAAAAATGCTTTTGGTTCATAAGGACTCCAGAGTTTGATAGAATAATCTACAATTTCATCTTCTTTGTTGTAACCCATTCTGCAGGTATAAAGAATATACTGAAAATCCATCATGTCAAGCATAGAATTCCATAGACAGAACTCTGTATAAGTAAATATCGATAGTTCTTTTTTCTCATCTGACTCATTCTTGATTTTAACTTCCCAGATTTCAATTGGTTTGTCTACTGGGACAAAGATTTTTAAAGATGAGGTTATATTGCTATATTTACTTTCAAATATTGAATATCCAAGACCATGTCGACAGATGCTCAGGAACTTCTCAAGAGGCTTTCCAACAGGTTGCCAGCTTATTGACCAAAAATCTTTGGTTTTTTCATCTTTTATATATACGTACCTGCCAGGTCTGTCCATTGGAATACTATTGAATCTAAAACGAGTAACTCTTCCAAGTTTTGGAGATTTATAAAACGAATAACCAGAGGCATTGTTGGAGATTATAAGGCAATAATCACTTGTTCCTAAATAATTTACCCATGAAGTTGGTGTTTTGGGGTTTGTTATAACATACTCTCTGTTTTGAGAATCAAAATATCCATAATTCATAAAAAATACCCTCCTTAAAATTTTTCTATCCCATTATCACTTCAACAAAATGCTCTTTGCCATCTGAGAAAGCTGGTATTAAATTAGAAGACATTTCTTTACCATCAACCACAACTTTTTTTATACCTTTTGAAACACCATCAGGGTTTTTTACTTTTATATTGTAAACTGCATTTCTGAACACTCTCTTTACAGTAAATCCATTCCATTCTTTTGGTATACAAGGATCTATTAAAAGTCCATCAAAGTCAGGTCTTATTCCTAAAATCCACTGTGTCATTGCAACAAAATTCCATGCGGCAGAACCTGTCAGCCATGAATTTTTTGCCTCTCCCGGTTTGTATGCATCTTTTCCAGCAATCATCTGGCAGTATACATATGGTTCAAGCTTATGAATTTCACTTATATCTTCTCTGTACGATGGAGCAATCTTTGACCAGTATTCAAATGCTCTGTCTCCTCTTCCAACTATACATTCTGCAATCATAATCCATGGGTTGTTGTGACAAAAAACTGCTGCATTTTCCTTATAGCCGGGTGGATAGCTTGTAATCTCTCCTAAATGAATTTTATACTCAGTAAATGCCGGCTGAACAAGTACAATTCCATGTTCTGTGTCAAGATATTTTTTAACAGAATCAAGTGCAGAGATAGCTTTTCCATCATCAAGTCCTATTTGTGCCATAACACAAAAACCTTGTGTTTCGATAAATATCTTACCCTCATCATTTTCTTTGCTTCCAACTTTGTTTCCAAAGTAGTCATATGCTCTTAAAAACCACTCGCCATCGTAACCATAATTTAAAATTGCCTCTTTCATCTTTTCAATGTGGTATTGTGCATCTTTTGCAATATCTTCTTTACCCAACCTTTCACAAATCTTTACAAATTCCTTTCCAACATATACAAACATCCCTGCAATCATAACCGATTCAGCAGTTTTGCCATCTTTGTTGTCACATGTCTGGAACGATTCATCAGGGTTTGTCGAAAAAGCATTGAGGTTCAAACAGTCATTCCAGTCAGCCCTGCCGATAAGAGGAAGTCCATGTGGGCCTAAGTTGTTGACTACATGATAAAATGCTCTTTTCAGATGTTCAAACAGTGTTCCCACTTTTTCAGGGTTATTTTCAAATGGTACTACTTCGTCAAGGATTGACCAGTCTCCAGTTTCTTTTATATAGTGAACTGTTGAAAGTATCAGCCACAAAGGGTCATCATTGAAGTTTCCACCAATTTCATTGTTCCCTCTCTTTGTAAGTGGCTGATATTGGTGGTATGCCCCACCATCTTCTAACTGGGTTGCAGCTAAGTCTAAGATTCTTTCTCTTGCACGCTCTGGGATCTGGTGAACAAAACCAAGAATATCCTGGTTTGAATCTCTAAATCCCATTCCTCTACCAATTCCGGATTCAAAATATGATGCACTTCTGGAGAGGTTAAATGTAACCATGCATTGATATTGATTCCATATATTTACCATTCTATCTACTTTGTCAATTCCTGTTGATACATTGAACTTGTCCAAAAGCCCATCCCAGAATTCTTTCAATTTTTCAAATGCAGCATTTACATCTTCTGGTTTTGAGAACTTTTCAATCATCTTATACGCCTTTTCTTTATTTATAACGCCTTTTTTAAACCACTTCTTTTCAGGTTCATTTTCAACATAGCCAAGAACAAATACAAGCTCTTTTGTTTCTTCTGGCAAAAGGCTAATTTCAATCATGTGAGATGCAATTGGTGACCAGCCATGAGCTTCTGAATTAAAACTTTTTCCTAATTCAACAGCTGCAGGGTTTTCAAATCCTCTGTAAAGCCCAAGAAAAGTATCTCTGTCTGTATCAAACCCAGAAATAGGAACATTTACTGAGTAAAAAGAAAAATGATTTCTTCTTTCTCTGTATTCAGTCTTATGGTAGATTACAGAACCTTCAATTTCAACCTCACCTGTTGAAAAGTTTCTCTGGAAGTTTGTCATATCGTCAAGTGCGTTCCACAGACAAAATTCGATTAAAGAGAAAAGTTTAATTTCTTTTTTAGTATTTGTCTTGTTAGTAATTCTCAAATGATGTATCTCACAGTTTTCATCAACAGGAACAAAAAACCTTTGTTCAACCTCAATACCATTTCTTCTGCCCGTGATAATTGTATAACCAAGACCATGCCTGCACTGGTAAAATTCAAGGTCTTTTCTTGTTGGCATCCATGAGGGTGACCAGACATCATCCCCATCTTTTATGTAAAAATATCTTCCACCCATATCAAGCGGAACGTTGTTATAACGAAATCTTGTTATTCTTCGAAGCCTTGCATCTTTATAAAAACAGTAGCCTCCAGCGTGGTTTGAAATCAGAGATAGAAAATCTTTCATTCCAAGATAGTTTATCCAAGGATATGGAGTAAGCGGTGTTGTGATTACATATTCTCTTTTAGCATCGTCAAAATAGCCAAACTTCATTTTTGAAAACCCCTTTCTCGAAACATATTCAATAAGATAATATGCCTATCTTAATTATACCTTTTTTGCCAAACTGCCAACTTTAATTATTTTGCTTTTATTTTGCACTATTTTGTCATGAAACAGTCTACCCAAAGCTTTGATTTTAGATATTAATAATCAGCCCAAATTATGATATACTCAATATGGACAAAATTTTGCTGATTCTCAAATAATCAAGAATATCTGTTGTAGTTTTTTGGAAAGGGAGAAGAAGATTGAAGAAGGTTTGGATATTAAATCACTATGCAATCCCGCCAAAAGTTGGGGGAATTACAAGGCATTTTGATTTTGCTAAGCAGCTTGCAGAAAGAGGCTATAGCGTTACCATCTTTGCTTCAAGTTTTGACCACAAACAGAGGGTTGAGATGTTAGAAAAAGGCAAGAAATTTAAAATAGAGGAATATGAGAAAGTAAAATTCGTGTGGATAAAGACGTTTCCTTATAAAAAGAATGATATAAAAAGACTTTTTAACATATTTTCATATGCCAAAAACCTTTATTTCATTGCCAGAAAGTTTGAAAGACCTGATGTAATATTGGCATCTTCATTTCATCCTCTTGCCTGGATTGTGGGGTATTTGCTGTCAAAAAAATTTAAATGTAAATTCATTGCAGAGGTCCGAGACCTTTGGCCGCAAAGTGGTATTGACCTTGGTGCTTTGAAGGAAGGAAGTGTAATTGTAAAGCTTTTAAGAAGTCTTGAAAAGTTTATTTACACAAAAGCAGACTATGTTGTAACGGTATTGCCAAAGGCAGACCAGTACATAGAAAGTTTGGGTATTGATAAAAAGAAGATTGTTCATATTCCTAACGGATGTGATATAGAAAGGTTTAATAGTCTTAAAAATATTCTCTCAGAGGAAACGAAAAGGATTTTAGATGAACATAAAGGATATTTCAAAGCTTGTTATCTTGGTGCGCTTGGACAGGCAAATGCAATGGAGACCATAATAGAGGCAGCAAAAATTGTCCAGGAAAATGTAGGTGATAGAATTCATTTTTTGATAATTGGTGACGGTCCAGAAAAAGAAAAGCTTGAGAATATGGCAAAGGAGCTTGGACTTAAAAATGTATTTTTTTATTCTCCTATCTCAAAGCTTTCTGTGCCAAGCTTACTTGAATTCATTGACATAACACTTGTTTCTATGCACAATCTAAAAGTTTACAGGTTTGGAATATCACTTAATAAGCTTTTTGACTATTTGTGTGCTGCAAAGCCGATTGTTTTTGCGGGAAATGTAGCAAACGATATTGTCAAAGAGTCAGGTGCAGGAATTTCCTGCAAAAGTTATGACAGCAAAGCATTTGCTGAGGCAATATTGAGCTTGTATGCTATGTCCAAAGAAGAAAGAGAGAGAATTGGGCAAAAGGGAAGAGAATATGTTCAAAAGTACCATGATATAAAGGTGCTTGCAGACAGATTAGAAAAAATATTATAAGCGGAGATGGTAGGAGATGAAATCATATATTAAAAGCTATCACAAGCTGAGCAAATTTTTTGTTGTTCTTATGGACATTTTACTTGTACATGCAGGTTATATAATTGCCTATATTATAAAATTCAACTTTACATTTCCAGAGAAAAATTTCATGCCTTATTATACATTAATTCCTCAAATAACTCTTTTTGCTCTTGTTCTTTTAAATATTTATGGACTTTATACTATTACCATGAAAACCATTAGCGAAATAGCATTTTCGCTGGGTCTGGCTCTAATGCTTCTACAATTTTTAACAGTTGTATCAACATTTTTCTACAGACACTTTGCTTTCCCACGCAGTATATTTATAATTGCCTTTTTTGTACAGTTTTTATTGCTTTTGGGATGGAGAGGACTTGTCCTATATGTTTTCAAAAGAGTTCAAGGTGTCAAGCATGTACTTGTGATTGGAGAGATGTCAAAGGCGCAGGAGTTTGCTCAAAAGCTTCAAAATATTTCGAAAGGTTGGATAGATGTAAAGTATGTTCTTGAGCCAAAAGCTATAGAAGAATTGATACTATATATAAAACTTGTTGATACAATTTATATTTATTCAAAAATGGATGAAAACTTAAAAAGTGAGATTGTAAGAAAGGCGATAGAATTCAAAAAACATATTTTCATAGCACCAGATTTTAGAGATATATTGGTATCACGTGCGAGGGTGATTCAGTTTGATGATGTTGCAACACTTTCAATTGAACAGCCAGAACTTACTTCCGAGCAAAAGCTTATAAAAAGATTTTGTGACATTCTTCTTGCATCAGTTGCGCTGGTTATTTCTTTTCCTATAATGATCTTGATTGCAATTGCCATAAAAATTGACTCAGAGGGGCCAGTAATTTACAAGCAAAAAAGGGTCACAGAAGGAGAGAGAGAGTTTTATGTTTTAAAGTTCAGAACAATGGTAAAAGATGCAGAAAAGATGACAGGTCCTGTTCTGGCAACCGAAAACGACCCCAGAATAACAAGGGTTGGAAGGTTTTTGCGCGCAACAAGGCTTGATGAGCTTCCGCAGCTGATAAATATTTTAAAAGGTGAAATGAGTTTTATAGGACCAAGACCAGAGCGTCCTTATTTTGTTGAGCAGTTTAAAAAACTCTATCCTGAGTATTCGCTTCGTCATAATGTAAAGGCAGGGCTCACAGGACTTGCCCAGGTTTATGGCAAATATGCAACAAGCCCTGAAGACAAGCTCAGGCTTGATTTGATATATATAAAGAATTACTCTGTATTTTTAGACATCAAAATTTTACTGTTGACCTTAAAAACAATTTTTACCAAAGAGGCAGCTGAGGGGGTAAAAAACCAAAAAGGATAGGGCTGCTTTTCGATTTTGTGAGACAGCTTTCTGCTTTATGGAAAAATCCCAATAAAAATGAGCAATCGGCATATTTGGCACTACCAATTGGGTAATGCACTGCCGACTGCTCTGGCTTTTCTTTATAATCTTATAATCTATCGTGTTCTTATTTTAATTTAGTATGTCAACAACTAAGATTTTTATTCATTATCTGCCTCTCTTATAGTAATTTTCTAATTGTCTTATTTTGGTGGAGGCGGGGGGATTTGAACCCCCGTCCGAAGGCATCGAACCCCAAACTTCTCCGGGTGCAGTCAGTGTACTTAAGCTCTCGGGAAGAAAACGCCCACTGACAGGCTTTTTCTTCCCCAGCCTGAGATTGGTCCCAAAAGTAAGGCTCAGGCGACCTTACTTTCGGTGCCCCACGTGGGTTGGCGCCCGGCTCGGAGGCCGTGGGTACCTCCGGCGGACGTTAGCTGCTTATTTACGCAGCTAAAGCGAGTTCTGCTTTGTCTGCAGTTATTTTTCTTCTCGGTTTTTTATAGTGGTTCCGAGAAAACCACTACCCGCTATTTGGAATCCGACTGCCCCCGTCGAATTCCAAAACACGCCCCCTCATCTTAAATACTCTTTCATCTTCTTTCTTATCTCAAGCTCAGCGTCTCTTTTTGCTATTGCCTCACGCTTGTCGTACAGTTTTTTACCCTTTGCAACTGCAAGCTCTACTTTTATTTTACCTCTTTTGATGTAAATCTTCAATGGGATTAAAGTGTAACCTTTTTGCTGAACATAACCCGCAAGCCTGTTGATTTCATGTTTGTGCAAGAGTAATTTTCTATCTCTCATTGGGTCAACGTTAAAGATGTTGCCTTTTTCATATGGACTTATATGCATGTTGTAGAGAAAGACCTCTCCATTTTCAACCCTGGCAAAACTGTCTTTGAGATTAACATGACCAAGGCGCACCGACTTTACTTCTGTGCCTTTTAGCTCAATTCCTGCTTCGATTGTCTCTTCGATGAAGTAGTCATGATAAGCTTTGCGGTTTGTTGCTATGACTTTTATGTCATTCTGTTTATTCTTTTCAGACATCTAATCAACTCCTGCAATTGATTCCAAACAATTATTCTCTGCAAACTTTTATTATATAATAGAAACAAATTTTTGTCAATCCCCAATATGCTTTACATTTGTTCTACATCTCATCATTCCAAAAGATCCATTATTTCGTCTTTTGTGAGTTTTGATATAAAATATTCACTTGCTTCGATTAAGCTATCGAATAAGTCTTTCTTTTTTTGCTGCAAAGCAAGTATTTTTTCTTCTATTGAATTTTTGGCTATAATCTTAAATGACTGAACAACATTTTTCTGACCCAGCCTGTGTGCTCTTGCTGTTGCCTGGTTTTCAACTGCAGGGTTCCACCATGCATCAAAGTGAATAACAACGTCTGCACCAGTAATATTGAGCCCAAATCCACCAGCTTTTAGAGAAAGTAAGAAGACATTTCTCTCTCCACTGTTGAACCTGTTCACCATTTCAACTCTGTCTTCAGCTTTTGTTGCACCGTCTAAATAAAAGTATAAAATTTTTTCCTTGTCAAGCATTTTTTTGATAATAGATAACATTGAAGTCCACTGAGAATATATAATTACTCTGTGCCCACTTTCTAAGCTGTCTTGTAAAATTTCTTTCAGTGCTTCCATCTTACCAGAGCTTCCTTTGTAATCTTCAAATACAAGCTTTGGATGACAGCAAATTTGTCTTAGCCTTGTTAATAGGGAAAATATTTTTATTTGGCTTTTTTCAAACCCAACTGAATCTATCTCTTTTTCAATCTCCTTTTTGGCTGAGACCAAAAATTGCTTATAAATTTTTTCCTGTTCAGGGCTCATTGCAACTTGGATATTTGTTTCTATTAGCTCAGGAAGTTCATTTAATACATCTTGTTTTACTCTTCTTAAAACAAACGGTTTTATCAGCTTTTTCAATTTTTCCAACACATCATTGTTTCCGCTATAAATTGGCATTGCAAAACGCTCAACAAATTTCTCAGCTCCACCTAAATATCCAGGAAGTATAAAATCAAAGATTGACCACAGTTCAATGAGATTATTTTCAATTGGTGTACCAGTCAATGCAAATTTAGTGTCTGCCCAGATTTCTTTTACAGCCAGCTTTATTTGCGAATGAGGATTTTTTATGTACTGTGCTTCATCTAAGATACAAACACTAAAATTGATATCCTTATAAAGTTCTATATCTTTTCTCAAAAGTGCATATGATGTAATTACAATATCATACTCTGGTATTTTTTCTATAGCTTTTTTGCGCTTTGCAGGTGTTGAGTCAATAATTAAAGTTTTCAGACCTGGCGCAAATTTTTCAATCTCTTGTTTCCAGTTATAAATAAGTGATGTTGGTACAATGGCTAATACTGGCTTTTTAATTTTTTGTTTATTTGCAAGAATAAAGCCAAGTACCTGCAGAGTTTTTCCAAGCCCCATATCATCAGCTAAAATTCCACCAAGTTCATTTTCAAATAGAGAAGATAACCATTTTATTCCAAGTTTCTGATAATCTCTTAACACATCTTGAAGCTCAACTGGAATTTCAATATCAATTTCCCTAATATTTTCTATCTTTTCAACAATATTTTTTATACTTTCAACTCCATTTGCCTGAATTTCGCTTTCTTCTAAAAGTTTTGTTACAGCCACTGCTTCTTGTAAAGAAAGCTCAGCTTTTTCTTTTACAACCTGGCCAATATCGGATGCAGATTCTATAAATGAAACAAATCTTTTTATATTTGGACTTTCTAAAATTAAAATTGAGCCATCTTTGAGTTTGTAATACTTTTTCTTTTTCTTGATTGCATCAAGAATATTTTTAAGCTCTGAGCTATCAAGATCATCACTTTCAAGCCAGAAGTCAATTGAGTGTTTTGAATATTTTAAGCAGGGAATAATTTTTACATCTTTCTTTATTTTAAGCTTCTTAAAATCTTCTGAATAATAAACATCGGTTATATTTTGGATTTGTGGAATACCTTCTGCTAAAAATTCCATAAACAAATCAGGGTCAACACATTCATAACAGAATTCTTGGTCAGACTCTATCTCATTAAACCCATAAGCAAATAAAATACTTTGTATCTCAAACAAACCAAAATAATCAAACAATGGAACTTTCTTTGTTTTTGATATTATATCAAATATTTCATTCATTCCACTGATTCTTGCGACAAACCTTTCATTTTCAAATTCTAAGTATAGTTTGGGTTTAATAATATAATCTTCTAATATTAATTTTTTGAGGTCTGGGTCAATTTCTAATTCAAAGTGCTCATTTAAAAATAAATAATATTTGTTCATGAACTCACAAAAGTCTTCTTTATTGAGGGTAAAAAATTTAACGTATTCAACTTTGAAAAAGTTAAATACTCTATTTGCTTCAGCCATTTTTTTGATAATTGAAGAAAATATCTTTTGCTCTGGCGAAAGCTTATATAAAGTGTCACCTGAGACAAAATAACTACCATCGCTATATAAAAATTTTTTGTTGGCAGTGTCTATTAAATCACTATAAAGTCTTACCTGATTGTCTTCAAGTTTAAATAAAATCTTTGGTTTTACTTTAGTGCAAAGATCAACTTTTACTTTTTGAGCATCATAATAATTTGCCACAAAATAATCAAAAGATATAAAAATTTCTTCATTGTCAAGGATTTCGATTATTTCATTTGCTATCTTTACAGGTAGGTAAATAGTATTTTTTTCTGTTTCTAAATCTAAAAAGTTCAAATATTTCAATAGCGCATTCAAAAATTTTTTGTCTTTTTCACCAAAAAAATGATAAGTAGGATTGTACACAAAATTCTTACCAAACTGAAATGGTTGTTTTTGTTCGTATGCTTTTAAAAATTCTGGTATATTTGAAACCACATAGTCTCTTTTTAAATCTAAAGTTTTTACTTTTAATTTTAAAGTTACTAAATCATTAGTAGAATATCCGAAGTATTTTTCTAAAAATATGTTAGGAGATTTTATAGATAAATTATCAAGTGAAAACTTTATATAATTTTCTTCAAAATTGCTTGCAAAAAATTGATAAATCCGGGAATTTTGTTTTCTTTCCTTCTCAATAGCCTCATTTAATTTTTGTTCTAACATTTGAAGCAAAGTTTCTTGCATTTTATTTAGGCTATTGAGAATATATTTACCATCGGCAAAACTTTTTAACACAGCAATTATATGCCGACAAAAATCATCGAACAGAACTAAATCTTCTATATCAATATCTTCTTCAGATTCTAAATCAATATTTTCCAAACTACATGTACATGCAGCACTTATGATTATATTTTCAATTTTGATATTACCAAAAAAGTCCTGAGTCATATATGAAGGCAAATCAAAATCAACAAAAACCCAATATTCATTTTTACCATCTTCTACTTTGCCGAATATTGCATTTTCTTCTTGATCATATTGAATGTCTTCTTTTTGTATTTTTCGAGCAAGAGATATTCCCTTTTCAAAAGCTTTTCTATTTTTTGCAAGTTGAGCAAGTTGACTATCTGCTAAAAACTTTACAATTGTTTGATAATTAAGCTCTATTGACATTGTATTTCACATCCTTTATCCCTTTTAGTAAGTAAATTTTATGCAGGAATTTTCATTCATATTGATTTTATCAAAAAATGAAGAACATTCAATAAGCAAAAATTTTCTATAAATTTTTAGCTATTTAATCTAAGACAAAGAGTATCATCTCTTAAATTTTAAAGAGAAGAGGCTTGAAGATTAGATTAATCGCCAATTGTTACTCGAATAATCTCAAGCTTTTTCTCAATCATATCAGGTATTGGTAAATTATAGGGGCATCTTGTTACGCAAACTCCACATTTAATGCAATTTTTTGCTTTTTGATATGCATCATAAAACCAGCCAGACTTTAGAGTATTAAAAGGCAGCCTTTTCATTGCTGAATCTGCATGGAGTATTACCCAAATAGGAATTTGCTGAGGACATGGCTGACAATAATTGCATCTTCTGCAAAATTCTTTGCCGAGCTCTTTTCGTATCCTTTCTATTTTTTTCATTTCATCATCAGTCAAAGGGCTAAGGTTCATTGCTACATTTACGTTTTGTTCTAATTCCTCAATAGTTTCTATTCCAGGGTCGGGTACAACAAATTCTTTTTGCAAGACGTATTTTAAAGATAGTGCAGCATTTGGGATAACACCACCACCAACTGGCTTCATTGCAATTATTCCAATATCTTTTTGGAGTGCTAATGGGAAAACTTTGTCTTCTACATCTGTTTCTATTATATTATAGCAAAGTTGGATCACATCAAATTTATCTGTATTTATTAACTTTTCAAGAATTTCTGTACTGTGGCTTGAAGCGCCGATAAATCTAATAAGTCCTTTTTCCTTTGCCTCAACCAGTCCCCAGTAAGCTCCATCTTCAGCAAAAACCCTATTGAATGTATCTATATCATTAACACCATGTAGCTGATAAATATCAATTTGTTCAACACCAAGATTTTTAAGGCTTATTTCAATATCCTTCAAAATTCCTTCTTTTGTTCTATTTTGTGATTTAGATGCTAAATAAATTTTTTTGGTAATTCCTTTTAGAGCTTTTCCGATTTTTATTTCACTATCTGTATAAGCTCTTGCAGTGTCAATTAAATTAATTCCAAGCTCTATAGCTCGTCGAATTACCTTGATAGCAGACTCCTCGTCAATTCTTTGAATAGGAATGCCACCAAATGCTATTGGAAATATTTCAATATTTGTTCTTCCAAGTCTCCTGTACTTCATAATATATTCCCCCTTATCAAGCTATTGTTTTCATCAATTAACTGCACAGAACACAAATGATAATAAAGTCCTTTTTTAGCAAAAAGTTCTTCATGTGTGCCTATTTCCACAATTTCGCCATCTTTCAAAACTATAATCTTATCTGCCTTTTTTACAGTAGATAACCGGTGGGCAATGATTAGAATTGTCCTTGTACCTGCTAAGTTGTTTATGGCTTCTTGAATTTCTTTTTCTGTTTCTGTATCAACAGAAGAAGTTGCTTCATCTAAGATTAATATCGGTGCATTTTTCAAAACAGCTCTTGCAATTGCCAAGCGCTGCTTCTGACCTCCAGAAAGCTTTACCCCTCTTTCACCGATTACTGTGTCGTAACCCTGGGGCAGATTTTGGATAAAGTCGTGAGCACAGGCAATTTTTGCTGCTTGAATTATTTCATCCATGGTAGCATTTTCTTTTCCATATCCAATATTTTGAGCAACTGTTCCATTGAACAAAAACACATCCTGCATTACCATACTGATATTATCATGCAGAGATTTCAATGTAACATCCTTTATATCAATATCATCAATCTTGATTGTACCTGAATCTGGGTCATAAAAGCGATTTAAAAGATACATAATTGTTGTCTTTCCAACACCTGTTGGGCCAACAAATGCAACCATTTGTCCTGGTAGAATTTCAAATGAGATATTCTTCAGAACTTGAATGTCAGGATTATATGAAAATGATACATTTTCAAATGTGATTTTTCCTTTAACATTTTTAAGTTCAATGGCATTTTCTTTTTCTTTGATTTGTGACTCTGTTTCAAGAATTTCAAATACCCTTTCAGCACCTGCTAAAGCCTGCTGAACATTTTCAATAACCTGTGATAGCGCAGTTACTGGTTGATAGAACATGCTAAGATACAAAATGAATCCCACAATATCTTGGATGGGCACTTTTCCTCTCAAAGCCATAAGTCCACCAACAGAAACTACTATCACTGTTCCAACAGAGCTTAGAAAACTTACAGTTGGACGAAATACTGCTGAGAGTTTGAGCGCACTCAAAAGTGCGTTAATGTGCCTGTAAATTTTTTCTTTTATTTTTAAAAGCTCTTTTTCCTGCTTGTTAAAAATCTGTATTTCACGGATACCTGAGAGATTGTCTTGCAAGTCAGCATTTAAATCTGCTAAGGCTTTTTGAGCTTCTCTGAAATTTGGCAAAATCTTTTTGGCAAAGACTGTGCCGCTCAAGATCAAAAATGGTATAGGAATTAAAGATAGCGCAGCAAGAACAGGGTTTATGATAAAAAGGATACACGCAACACCAAGGATTATAAGACCATTTGTTAATAGGTCTGGAACAGCATGTGCAATCAAAACTTCGAAGTTTGCAGTATCGTTTACAACTCTTGACATAAGCTGACCTGTCTGCTTATCAACAAAATATTTGAAGGAAAGCTGTTGAAGTTTGTCATATACCATAGTTCTGATATCTGCTACAAAGTGCCATGCTGCATAATGTGAGAGATAACTATTTAAAAACTGAAATACAATCCTTAAAATGTAAGATAAAATCAATATAAGAGAGATGTTGATTATCATTCTTTTTGCATTTGGATACTTGCTAATATTTGTAATTATTCCTGTCAAATCCCTCACAAGCCACGGACCAAGAAGGTTTAGTGCTGTGATTGCAAGCATGGATATACCAGAGACAACAAGATATTTCCAGTATGGTCTTGCCATCTTCACAAGCTTTATCAAATACCCCATACAATCATCTCCTTAAAAAACTTACTCAATGATTTCGAAAAGTCCAAATCCCTGAGAATTTTTTGAACCAAGTCCGCAGTAATATGCTACCTCCATTATTATTGGGTCAGTTTCAATTGTATAAAAACCAAGCCAGCCTTTTATGGGCGTCTTTTTAAAAAGCATGGGTTTAAAGTGTGATTTTTCTTCAACCTTCAGTGGTTTTAAATCAAATCTAAAGCTTTTTTCGTCAAAGTCTTTTATTAAAAGCTTGCATTTTTTCATCAGGTTTTGAGAAATGAGGTTATAAAACTCATCATCAAAAGGAGTAAAAAAGTGCTTGTATTCTGAATTTTCGTTTCTGATTGTTTTGTATGCGCACATAGGAGATAACATTTTTATTTTATGGAAACTTGAAAATTTTGGTCTTTTAAGCATGTTTGCAGATGTCACATATAGTATATTATCTTTTAGATAAATTTGGTCTTTTTTTAAAAGCCCAGTTGAAAACTTTGTTATAAAATCCTCAACAGGTGAAGAGATTATAAGTGAAACTTTTTTGTCAAAAATTATCTTTTTGTTTGAATCATTTCCCACAATTTTAAATGGTCCTTCTAAGCGAGAAAATGAAAACAATTTAAAGTTTTTCAAATCAACCTCATATCCCTTATCATGTAAAAATGTTGCATAGATTTTATCATCAATAGTATTGTATATCATGGACTGGACAAAGTAGTTGTAATGAATAGGAAGTTCTATTGGCTTTTGGGATTCAAAGTCTACTTTTATTCTCATATTTCGCTCCCTTTCCTTAAAATGAAGTTTTGTTTTCCATAAAAATATTTTATCAGGAAAATCAAGAATTTGCACGGCAGCTTTTGAAAAGACATATCAAAATTTTAGTGTTTATTTAATTTTTTTAAGTGAATATAGCAAAACATCTCTCTTGATGATATTATAAATTTTAAAAGAACCAGCTTAAAAAGAAGGAGGCTTAAAAGATGCCAATAACCTTTAACCCACAAACAAATATGTTTTTCATAGAAGCAAAGAACACAAGCTATGTGATAAAGCTTTTCAAAGGAAAGTTTTTGTCCCATGTTTATTGGGGGAAAAAAATTAAAGAATTTGAGTGGACAGATTTTGATGTGACAGGAGGAAGAGCATTTGGTGCAACACCTGACCCAAATGACAAAACATACTCATTTGATACAATGCTTTTAGAATACCCTGCATATGGAAATTCAGATTTCAGACACCCTGCATATCAGATAGAACAGGAAGACGGCTCTCGCATTACAAACTTAGTTTACAAAACTCACAGAATCTATGATGGAAAGCCCAAACTTGAAGGTCTTCCAACAACATATGTTGAGTCACCTGATGAAGCCCAGACACTGGAGATAGAGCTTTATGATGATTTGATTGATTTGAAAGTCACATTGATTTATACAGCCTACAAAGATTATGATGCAATAACAAGAAGCGTAAGGTTTGAGAACTTAGGAAAACAAACTCTCAAAATCCTTCGTGCAATGAGCGCGTGTGTTGACTTTCCAGAAGGGGATTTTGAACTTTTGCATCTTTGGGGTTCATGGGCAAGAGAAAGATACATCGAGAGAACTCCACTTATTCACGGAACCCAGGTAATTGAAAGTGCAAGAGGCGAAAGCTCACATCAGCACAACCCATTTATAGCACTTTTGTCAAAGGATGCAACCGAAAAACATGGCGATGTGTATGGCTTTTCTCTTGTCTATAGTGGAAACTTTGCTGCAATTGTGGAAAAAGACCAGTACAATCTTGTAAGAGTCACTATGGGAATAAATCCATTTGAGTTTACATGGGTTTTAGAGCCGCAAAGCAGTTTTCAGACACCAGAGGTTGTGATGGTTTACTCTAATGAGGGCTTAGGAGGAATGTCTCGCACATACCACAAGCTTTACAGAAAAAGACTTTGCAGAGGAGCATATCGGGATAAAAGAAGACCAATTCTGATTAACAACTGGGAGGCTACATATTTCAATTTCAATGAAGAAAAACTTCTTTCTTTGGCAAAAGAGGCAAAAGATCTTGGGATTGAGCTGTTTGTTTTAGATGATGGTTGGTTTGGTAAAAGAGACGATGATACAAGCTCACTTGGAGACTGGTTTGTTGACAGAAGAAAGCTTCCAAACGGTTTGGACGGGCTTGGGAAAAAGTTAAATGAAATGGGGCTCAAATTTGGACTGTGGTTTGAGCCTGAGATGGTTTCGCCTGATAGCGAACTTTACAGAAAGCATCCTGATTGGTGCATACAGGTACGAGGAAGAACGTTGACACAATGCAGAAACCAGTACGTTTTGGACATCACAAGAGAAGATGTTAGAAAAGAAATTTTAAGGATGATGAAAGAGATTCTAAAAGCAGCTCCAATTGAATATATCAAGTGGGACATGAACAGGCCCTTAACAGAGATAGGTTCGCTTGAGCTCCCACCAGAGAGACAAAAAGAGGTCTTCCACAGATATGTTCTGGGACTTTATCAAATGATGGAAGAGCTGACAATGGAGTTTCCACATATTTTGTTTGAAGGATGTTCTGGCGGTGGTGGAAGGTTTGATCCGGGAATTTTGTATTACATGCCTCAAATTTGGACGAGTGATGACACAGACGCAATCGAAAGGCTTAAAATCCAGTTTGGAACAAGCATAGTTTATCCTGCATCAACTATGGGTGCGCATGTATCAATTGTGCCAAACCATCAGGTTGGCAGGATAACACCAATGAAGACAAGAGGGGTTGTAGCGCTTTCAGGCTGTTTTGGATATGAACTTGATTTAACAAAGCTATCTCAAGAGGACAAAGAAGAGATTAAGAGACAAATTGAGCTTTATAAGAGAATATGGCATATAGTATTTGAAGGAGATTTGTACAGATTAATTTCTCCATTTGAGGGAAATAGCGCTGCATGGATGTATGTGACAGAGGATAAGAAAGAGGCAGTTGTATTCTATGTTGAAATTTTAAGGCAGCCAAACCCACCAATCAAAAGGTTAAAATTAGATGGTCTTGACCCCAGCAAGAGCTATTTAATTGAAGGTGAGCAAAAAACAAGGTTTGGCGATGAGCTTATGAACATAGGGCTTATGATTCCTCAGATGTGGGGTGATTTTAATTCTCATATGTGGATTTTAAAAGCAGTTGATTAGATTTAGATTTGGTAGTATAATTGTAAAAAAGCAGGAAAGTGTGGTTCTATGATAAGGAAACTTTCAAATGCTGATTTTAAAACCCTTATGGATTTTGTCCGAAAGGAAAAAGAGTGGAATATTTTTATAATCGGCGATATTTTAAGTTTTGGTTTTGACTCACCAGTTGTTGAGGTTTGGGGAGAATTTGACGTTATCTCTGGGAATTTAAAAGCAGTTCTTCTTCGCTATCGCAGAGATTTGATCTTCTATTCAAATTCTGACAGCTGGGACATTGACTCATTTTGCAACATAATACTTACAACAAAGTGCAAAGTTTTTTCTGGTAAAAAGGATGTTATTATGCCGTTTTTGAAAGCACTGAATGTGCTTAATAAAAGAGAGCAGCTTTTTATGAAGCTTGACAGCAGTGTAGATAAGAATAAATTAGAACTTTCTCAGGAAGAATTTGAAAAGGTCAGGGTAATAAATAAGGACAATTTAGAAGAAAACCTTGACAAGCTTGAACTGATAGTATACCTATATCAGTCTATAGAAGAATTTTTAAATCCCTCAACGTTTGAACAGCTAAGACAGGATGTTTTGATGGAAAGAAGTAGAATATATTATATTGAAGAAGATGGAATGGTTGTATCATCAGCACGAACAGGTGCAGAAATTGCAGACATGGCAATGGTTTTAAGTGTTTGCACAATGCACGAGTATCGTTCAAGAGGATATGCTACTATGTGCATGAAAAGACTTTGCAGTGATTTGATAAAAGAAGGAAAATCGCTTTGCTTGTTTTGTGACAATCCAAAAGCTGCCAATATATACAGAAAAATTGGTTTTCAGCAGATTGGCACGTGGGTAACATTGGGATTGTAAAGTATTTGTTTTAGTCAATCTTAACCACCTGGGAATAGGCAGGTGGTTCTTATTTTTTAAATTTTTGGTTGTAGTTGTATGGATTTAGTGATATAATATAGCAAAATAAAAATGGTGAGCAAACCATGAAAAAATTTGTTCTCTTTTCAGTAGTTTTTTTAAGCTTAATCTTAGCGCCTATCTTATTTACAATTTTTTTGTTTAGTCTTTTATTTTCACAAGACAGCGGTGTAAAAGAATTCGAAGAAAATTTTAACATAAGACTTCCAAGAGGTACAGTTTCAGAAAAAATATATGACGATTATGGTGGTTTTCACAATGATGGTATGAAACTTTACAAATTTGTTTTTACTCCCAAAGGTATGAAAAGTTTTGTTTCATACATCAAAAAACAAAAAAGCTGGAAAAAACTCCCTTTAAGTCAAGCATATCAAGCACTAATATATGGCGGAGAAGTTAAAGATTTTTCTGGCAATGTTACAGGATTTGGAGGCTTTGTAAAAGAAGTTGGTCTTCCTAAAATTTCTGAGGGATTTTGGAAAGCAATTGGTGACAAGTCGGTTATCACAGCAAGGTTTATAGATTATGAAAACCTCGATACTAAAACTCTTATCAACCTTAATTCATATGATTTTTATTTGGCAATCTACGATACAAAAAAAGGGATACTTTATATGCTCCATGTTAATACTTGAAAAACTTTTTTATATAAAAAAAGAAACAATATGTAAAAGGTTTTCAGAGCAAAAAACTGGTTGGATATTAATTACATTTCATTTGAGCAACTTCTCGGTCAAGTTTGTAAAACATGATTTATCTTTTGCTTATAAATGGAATAAACAACTTTTTTGTTTTATGTATCGTTGGTAATATTTTCTTCAATAACCTCTTTACAAAAAATTTATATTGACTTAGCTATAAAATCTGCTGCTACAATTGAAAAATTTTATTTTTACATTGGAGTTGCCAAATATAAGCTCAAATTTTTGTTTTAATGGAGGTTAAAAATGAAAGATTATAGGAATTATGCTGTTAGGAATTGCAATTATTCTATTTGGAATTGCTTACGAAGTAACGTTAATTGGTTATAGCCCAGCAGAATTTTTGCGATTTATAGTAAAAACATTTAAATTTATAGGCATTATTGTTACACTAATTGGTTATTTTGAAGCAGAAAAAAAATAATCGAGCAGATAGTTACTTTTATTTTTATAAAATTTTGATTGTAGCCTCAGGAATTTAATGATATAATGTAATAAAGTAAAAAAATGGAGGTTAAAATTTTGAATAATAAAAATGTTACCTATGTTCTGGTTGCTTTAATTATAGGGATTTCTTTTACAATCTCTTCTTACTTTTTATCAAACGGGCTTATAAATTTAAGGGCAGAAAGAAAGGTCATTACAGTAACAGGCTCTGCAAAAAAACAGCTTCGCTCTGACCTTGTCAAGTGGACAGGGATGTACACTGTTGTGGCAAAAGATTTAAAAGAAGCTTACAGACTTCTTGAAGAAAGTCAAAAGAAAGTGAAAACCTATTTCCTTTCAAAAGGTTTATCAGAAAAAGATTTAATATTTTCTTCAATTTCAACTCAAACAATATACGAGATGCTTCCAAATGGAATATATTCAACAAAAGTTGATAGCTACAAGCTTTCGCAAAGCATTCAAATTACATCAAAAGATGTAGACAAGATTACAGATCTTTCTCGAAAGTCAACAGAGCTTATAAACTCCGGTGTTCAGTTTGAGTCTATGCCACCTCAGTATTATTACACAAAGCTTGCAGATTTGAAAATTCAAATGCTTTCTTTAGCGACAGAAGATGCTGTAAGAAGAGCAAAACAGATTGCAAAGAGCACAGGAAGTAGCGTTGAAAGATTAAAATCTGCTTCTATGGGTGTTTTTCAGATAACTCCGCTTTATTCAACTGAAGTTAGTGACTATGGAATAAATGATACAACATCAATAGATAAAGAAATAACTGCTGTTGTGAACTGTGAGTTTATAATAAAATAAGTGGCAAAAAGCCCCTTCCAGTTTCCTAAGAAAGTTGGAAGGGGTTTTAATATTCAAACTCAATCCCAAACGGTTTTAATGCTCTTGGCAAGATTCCATGGACATATGCAATCATTAGACCATAGTTTGTTATTGGCACACCCTGTTTTTTAGCAAGTTCTACTCTAAATAGCATCTCTCTTCGTGTTATCATACACCCACCACAGTGGATTATAAGCTTATACTTTGTGAGGTCTTTTGGATAATTGTAGCCTGATACCCACTCAAAGTTTATATCAAATCCAGCTATCTGGCGGAGCCACCTTGGAATTTTAACAGTTCCAATATCATCTGATTGCCTGTGGTGTGTACATGCCTCGGCAATCAAAACTGTATCTCCAGGTTTTAAATCTTTAATTTTCCTGACTCCCTCAACAAACTCCACCAAATCCCCTTTGTATCTTGCAAACAAAATTGAAAATGAAGTAAGAGGAATATCAGGTGGGGTGTCTGCGTCAACCTTTAAAAAAGCTTGTGAGTCTGTGATTACAATTGCAGGTTTTTTACCAAGATTTTCGATAGTTTCTTTAAGCTCGTATTCCTTTGTCACAATTGCAATTGCATCAGAATCCAGAATATCTCTTATTGTCTGCTGCTGAGGCAAAATCAATCTTCCTTTTGGGGCAGCTTTGTCAATTGGCACAACTAAAACTGCAAAGTCGCCTGGGTTTATCAAATCTCCTACTATTCGCAAATCCTCACCAACATCTGGAACAAGCTTTGAAAGTGCATTTTTTAGCTCATCAATGCCTTTTAAAGTGGCACATGACACAGCTAAAAATGGCATTCCCAAACTTGACTGCAAAAAAGAAAGTTTTTCTTTGTAATTTGGGTCTTTGTCAATTTTATTCAAAACACCAATTCTTGGCACTTTTTTCTCATCAAATAGTTTTACAAGCTGTTTTTCATACGTGAAATCATCAATGTCAGATACCACTAAAATAGCAATATCTGTTTTGTTCAAAACCTCCAGTGTCTTTTCAATCCTGAGCTTGCCAAGTATGCCTTCATCGTCAATTCCTGCTGTGTCAATCAAAACAACAGGCCCGAGCGGCAAGATTTCCATTGATTTGTATACAGGGTCGGTAGTAGTTCCTGGCATGTCAGACACAATCGCAATTGGCTGGTTTGTGATGGCATTGATTAAGCTTGACTTACCAGCGTTTCGCTTTCCAAATATAGCTATGTGAAGCCTTTCACTGCGCGGTGTCGTGTTCATCTTAAAGTCAGTCCTTTCTGTAAGATTTCATTCTTTAAACTTTATAAACTCAAAAGGATTCAAAAGCTCTTGTGCTTCTTTTTCATCCATAATATTTAGCTCTTTGACAACATCAATTATCTGTTTGTTCTCAAGAATAGCCTTTTTTGCAATTTCTGCTGCCTTGTCATATCCAATCCTGTCAATTAAGCTTGCTGCAATAGCAGGAGTCTTTTTTGCATACTCTAAACATTTTTCTTTGTTTGCTGTTATACCATCTATACACTGCTGCCTGAAAATTTTAATACCGTTTTTGAGAATTTTAAGACTTTCAAGAAGATTGTTTGCTATCAGAGGTAAAAAAGCATTCAGCTCAAGCTGACCAGCTTGTGCTGCTAAAGTTATCGCAAAGTCATTTGCCATCACCTGAAAAGCTACTGTGTTTATAAGCTCTGGTATAACAGGATTTACCTTTCCTGGCATAATACTTGAACCTGCCTGAACAGCTGGCAGGTTTATCTCATTAAAGCCCGTGTTTGGGCCAGAGGAAAGAAGACGAAGATCATTTGCAATTTTTGAGAGATTTACTGCTAATGCTTTCAAAAGCCCAGAGCATTCAACAAAAACGTCTGCGTTCTGTGTTGCGTCCATAAGATAGTCTGAACGAGCCAAGCCGATTTTGGTTAAAGTTCTTAATATTTCTATCACCTTAAAAATGTATTTCAAAGGTGCGTTTACTCCTGTGCCAACAGCAGTTGCACCAAGATTGACCACTCTTAGCCGCTCTTCAACCTTGTATAGTCTCCATCTGTCGCGTGAGATAGCTTGGGCATATGCACCAAACTCCTGACCAAGTGTTACAGGCAGGGCATCCTGCAGCTGTGTTCTTCCTGCCTTGATTACATCTTCAAATTCATGCTCTTTTTTCTGAAGGCTTTTTTGAAGCTCTGCACATTCTTCTGAAAGTTCTCTTACATTCCATATAGTGGCAATTCGCAAGGCTGTAGGGTACACATCGTTTGTTGACTGTGACATATTAACATGGTTGATTGGATGAATTATGTCATACTCACCCGGTTTTCTTCCAATGTGAATTAAGGCTACGTTTGCAATAACTTCGTTTACATTCATATTTGTAGATGTTCCCGCACCGCCCTGGAATCTGTCTACAATGAACTGGTCATCATATTTTCCTGCCAGAATTTCGTCACATGCAAAGACAATAGCATCTTTAATTTTTTCATCCAAAAGACCAACTTCATAATTTGCAATTGCGCACGCTTTTTTGACCATGACAAGCGATTTTATTAAATCTTTGTCAACGCTCTTTCCAGAAACATTGAAATTAGCAAAAGCGCGTTTTGTGTGAATTCCATAAAGCTCAAGGTCAGAAAGCTCAATACTGCCCAAGAAATCTTTTTCTATTCTTGACATTGCTGTATATCTCTCCTGATTAAATGTATTTTAAAATTGTCCTATATTAATCAACATCAAATATTATATCATATCGATAAAAATTCAGGTGAAAAAGACACGATTTTAAAAGTACTTTCTTTAATTGCGGAATTTTAAAGCTTTGCGAGAGGTTTTTATGTCCAATAATGGTAACTTTGAATCAGTTTACAATAGTCATTTAAGGTGACTTTTCCCTTTGGATTTATGTTTGTTTTGTTAGTGTGTAATTAGAGTGCAAAAAATATAGTAATTGGTTTAATTTAAAAACAGAAAACAGCCCAGGGTAAATTTTCATCTTTGGCAAGACAAAATAATGCAAGATTGAGTGCAAAATATTGCAAAAAAAACAATATTGTGAATTGAAATTAAAAATAGCAGTTATAAATTATAATTAAAGGTTCTTAAATGAAATAGAATTAAAAAACGAAAGGGTGAGAAGATATGGTCAAAAAATTACTAAAAAAGGGAAGGTACAAAAGAATCGTGATTAGTGCTATTGTGTTTTTTACATTACTCTTACTGAACCTTAGTGATGCGTTTGCAGAAAATACAGTTACGTATGTTGAACTTCCAGTTAAAAAGGTAAGTCAGACATATTCAAATTGGTGCTGGGCAGCAGGGAGCGAGTCAATACTTTACTATTGCAAAAACTATTTAGGTTTTGGGGAAGAAGCAACACAGTGGGATATAGTGAAATATATTTATGGAAGCTATGTAAATAAACCTGCATCTCTTTATGATATACAAAGAGCACTGAGCTATTATGGTGTTGGTTCTTCACGCATGATACCAGTAAGGGCTGGATAATTTCATATAGGCAAATTGCAAAGCAAATTGTAAATTTTAAAAGTCCAATAGGATTAGAAATTACAGCAACAGTAAGTCAAAGTCATTTTGTTGTTTTAAATGGTATATGGCAATATTTTGACGCAAATGGATATCTACAAAATTATATTATGGTTATGGATCCAGCTGTGGGTAGAATAGTTAGTATTCCTGATTCTGAGTTGAGGGATAATGACAATTACCAGGATTACATAGATGCGATAAGAGTATTTAAACCATATTGATATAACAGGGGGGTGAAATAGAATGAAAAAGAATAAGGTATATATTGGTTTTGTAATGACCTTTTTGTTGCTTTTCTTTACGACATTTTCAGCTACTGGAGCAGGCTATTCAATCGAACACAATGATGAAATTAATATACTCAGAAGGCAGTATTTAGCCGAGTCATGGCTCAAGCTTTATATCAGTACTCTTATTAAAAATTATATAAAAGACTCACCTACGCTGCAATCGTTAAATGAAATAACAAATATCAATGGACCGTATGACATTGAAAAATTCAAGTTGAGCAAAGAGTATGAATATTACAGGGTATTTCATATTCCAACTGAAGTTAAGATAGCTGAAAATGGGCGCCCATATCATATTGTAAGAGATGAGGTAAAAGAAAAAGTTAAAAATTTGAGATTTAACTCTTGGAAAGATGTTTTTAATACTGAATTTGTAGACAATGGATGGGCAAGAATTGTATATTACGATAATATACCTGTTGGATATCTTCTTATCGAGTGGGATAGTAAAATGAACAATTATATAGTGAATACTGGAGTGTTTGGGAATGATTCATTGGGTAATGCAGTAAATAATTTGGAAAAATATTTGGTACAACGGGGCATGAAAAGTGATGTAAAAATTGTCAATATTGAAGAAATGACATTATACGCAGTATCAGGTGATGGAAATTGGTGGTGTGCTGGTGCAAAAGGTTACGAAAATCATATATGGGATTTTGGCATAATAAAAGATGCATTAAATAAAATACCAGTTCAAATTTTAAACGCTATAGAAGAAAGAAGTAGATTGATGAGGGAAGCTCCTGAAAAGATAATGATAGGTGGTGAAGACCCATCAAAAACATTATACTTTATTGCTGCCAAAAAAGAGAGAGCTCAGAATGTTATGATTGCTATATACTTGCTAATTCTAACTGCTATTGTTGTTATATGCTCAAAGTGGAAATTTTCTTACCAGCATCTATTTTACAAACATGTTAGAAATATACAGAAATGAAACTATGTTCAAAAATAATTCAAACAAATATTTAAAGGGAGCTGTCTGAAAAATAGAATAAAGACTGCTCCCTTACTGCTTTTTTGTAGGTCTTTTTTAGAACAAATCAATTTCTTCCCACTCTTTTTTCATAAGGCTATGGTACTGATCTTTAAAGAATTTCTCATGTTCCTCTTCCCACTTGGCAAGATGTAGAAGCAAACCTTTTACATTGCCATCTTCAACCTTTTCAGCAGCGTGTTTGTAAAATGCGGCAAAGTCGCTCTCAATCAGATATGCAAGCCGCAATATTGTAAGGTCTGAAAAATCTGTCTCCAAGATTTTTGAGTTGTCGGCAAGTATATGCGGGTCTACCATTTTGTTCTGGTCATCTACAACCCATGAAATTGAAATTGGTGGTTCTTGGCTGCCCAGACTTTTTAGAATATTCTCAAGATACTTGTAATGTTCTTGCTCAATCTTTACAAACTCTTCAAAAAGTTTCTTTAGATTTTCATCCTGCAGGCTATTTGCGTAAAAAGAATAAAAGTCTTGCGCATTTTTCTCCATCTTCATTCCAAATTTTAATATGTTTTCAATCTTTTTACTCATCACAAGTTCTCTCCTTTTATAAAATTTTGTTCTCAGGAATATTTATACCCAAAAGGTTTGTATTAAAAACTTTAAAATAAGTCCATAAAAATAGGGCTGCCTATTATTTCATAAACATAGCAGCCCCAAAAAAGTATTTTGTGTTCGTTTTTAAATTATTCGATAATTCCATTTCGTTTTGCCCATTCATCAACTTCTTTTGCTACTTCTTTCTTCTTTTCTTCTAACAATTTTTGATATTCATCTCTTTCTTTTTCTATCTGCTCCTCTGTTATATTATTTTGCTTTGCTAATTCCTTACCTTCAGGAGTTAATAAAAGAAAGCTCTTTTTAAAATCAGGATCAATCTTATAAATATCTTTTCTTGCTTTATGTTCAATGGCTATTGTTCGAAATTCTTTCCAAATATTTTGCCAATCATAAGGTTTTTTAATTAAATCTTTAAGGAATTTTTCATAATAGTAAATAGCAACTTTATCAATTTTATATTGAGCATATTTTCCTATATTAAATATGTTATTTTGATTTTCTTTTAAGTATTCTTCATAACCCTTTTTGAATTTTTGCTTTGTTTCAAAATCAAGCTTGATGTACATATCTGTATAAATACTATAAAAGTAATCCTTTATAAACTTGTAGAGATATTTGGCCTTTTCATCTGAGAAGTATTTTTCATAATCAAGAGTTGAAATTTCAGAAGGAATATTGTAATTTAGTCTGACATTTTCTGTTTTTAAAAGAATATCAAAACTTTCTTTGAGGTTTTTATCTAATAAATTTTGAGTTTGTTCACTCCTATTTTTATTTGTTTCAATATTTGCGTATGCAAGATTTGAATTAGTTAAAGAAGCATTATTTTTCAAAAAATAGAATTTTATGCCTACTACTGATAACAAAAGAAAAAATATCAAGAAAAGAGAAATTAATAATTTGTTTTTTCTATTCATTGCTATCATCCTTTCTACATTAACAAATTTTAATTAATACTTATTTAGGTTGTTGAATAAAAGAAATTAACATAAAAGATAATAAATAGATATATAAAAAGCCATCCTCCTTGAGGTAAAATTATAGGAAGAGAAGACAAAAAACACATAACAAAGGAGGATGGCAATGACTAATTTTATTAAAACACAAAATCAAAAATTTTTAAAGATACTTATGACAATTGAGCTCGAATAGGTGTAGAGATATTTACCACAGCGAAAGAATGTGCGAAAATAGTGAGGAGAAACTCATAAAAAGAATTGAGGCTGCCTCCATCCTGTTTGATATAATTAAAAAGTGTAATCTCCCATTCAAAAGAAAAATCAAAAAACTACCAGGATGGGAGGACAGCCTACTATGAATATTATATCATATCATGAAATGAGAAAAATATCTCCCGAAAAAGCAAGGGAATTAATCCGAAAAGTGTTTGAAAATAATAACAAAAACGTATCAAGAACTGCTAAAATATTAGGTGTATCAAGACATACTGTCAGAAGAGCAATATATGGTCCCCTTGAGGATAAATCAAGAAAACCTAAAACTTGCCCCAGAAAACTTTCTACTGAACTTGAAAATCTCATTATCGAGGAATCTAAAAGAACTGGCTTCAGATACAGACGTTTGTCTCTTTACCTGCTCAGAAAATATGGTATTAAAATAAGCGAAAATACAATAAAGTCTATTCTCAAAAGAAATGCTATACCAAGAAAATCAAGAAAGACAAAAAAGGGTGAAAGAAGTTTGTACGATTATGAAGCCCTCATTCCATTTTCTGAATTTCAACTTGATACAAAACATCTTTTAGATAAAGACAGTCTTCCTGAAGAGGTATATGAACATATGAAAAAACACAATTTACCTTGCTATGAGTGGAACATGATAGACATTGCAACAAGAGCAAGATTTACAGCCTACTCCTATGAACTTTCATCTGCTTTTGGCTTTATGTTTATATCCTTGGTGGCTTTATGGCTAAGAACGCATAATGTAAGAAACCCAATAAAAATCCGATTGGACAATGGAGAAGAATTTTGCGGAGGAAGTGAAAGAAAGCTAAAGGAGTGGAATGAGATGTTTTCTATTTTGGGTGTAGAACTAAATCCTATTCCACCAAGAGCAAAACATCTTATGGGGGTAATTGAAAATTCACATAGAGCAGATGACGAATATTTTTTAATGATTCATGCCGAAAGATGTAAAAACAAAGATGACTTTATTCAACGAGCTCAAAGGTGGCAGGATACGTGGAACTTTTTTAGACCTCATAATGGTAAAGGTATGAATGGGAGGACACCATTTGAAAAATTCATAGATTCTAAAACTCTGGTCTCCTCCCATGTGTTTCAGTTCCCTACTTTACTTCTTGAAGACTTATTAAAGAAAGTAGGAACTTTTTATTCTCTATTCTGTAATAAATTAGGTGGTAAATATGTCTTCACCACGTGCCCTTATGACAATTGAGAAAGTAATAAAAGCTCTGGGATTAAAGATAAAAAGCAGCAGAAGTAAAAAACCAAAGAAGTTTAAGTTAAGCCATATAATAGCTTGTTTTGTTTACAAAGTCAAAAACAAGATAAACAGCTTCAGGGAATTAGAATACAAGATAAACGAAGATGAAGAATTTAAAAAAGCTATAGGGATAGAGAAGAGCTTTTGACATTTCATATTTTTCGAAATGGGCCAAGATAATTGAAGAAGAATATATAGAAGAAATAGCAAGAATTTTAGCAAGAAGAATAGATCCACAGACAAAAATTTGTGCTATAGATTCTACCCCTTTGAGAAGCTCGAGGGGTGACAAAGAGGCAGAAGTAGGAGTATGTATTAGTTTAGGTTTTTTCAATGGGTATAAATTACATGTAATAGCAACAATTGGAGATGAGGTTATACCTATAGTATGGTGGTTGACACGTGCAAATGTCCATGACAGTAGAGTAGTAGAACTTTTGTATTGATCTAAGATATTTGGCTTGAAGTGATATTAGCGGATGCAGGTTATGATTGTGTAAAGTGGTTTGAGGTGGCAGATAAACTTGAGATAAAGTTTGTAGCGGCGGTAAATAAGAGAAATAGTAAGGATTTCGGTAATGTAAAAAATATTTTGAGGATAAAGAATATAGAATTTTTAGGAAGTGAAGAAGGGCAAAGGTTGTATAAGCAAAGGACAAAAATTGAAAGATTATTTGGGAAATTAAAAGGAGAATACAATTTAGAACAAGTAAGGTTAAGAGGTTTTAGAACGTATAAGAGGCATGTAGAGGGGAATAATGATTACTTATTTGATAGAGGTCTATATTCAAAAAATTGAAAACTGTAAATTTTCTTTTAAATACACGTGGAATAATTTGTAATCCTATATAATAACATTAATGGTATAATTATTTATTCAACAACTTATAAGAATAAAATAAAGACCAGTTAATTCTTACAGGTATGTTTTATAAATTAGAGTTTATTGATTATATTTTACATATTAAACAAATTTAGTAACAAATATATGAAAAAATTCATCAATATTATATATTGTTTTTTTTTTTTTTTGGGATATAATCAAACAAAAATTAAGAAACGAGGAGTGAGGGGTATGAGTAATAAAATTATTACGAATTATAACCTGATTAAGAATACTCACAACAATATTAAGGTCAATAGTTCCAATCATAGTGTTTCTGCACAAACGCTTTCAACAGGTTGGATTGTGCCTGATAAACCTTCTGTGCAGTCTACTGCTGCATACAAAGTTACACTTTCAAACACTTCTTTGCAAAAAGCTTCTACCAGCAGTAAAACTCATGGTTCGAATACACGAAATAGTGGAGGGATTTTGGGTATTTTTTCAAATATCAAAAAAGATATTAGTGACACTACAAAAAGTATTCAGAACAAAGTCAACAATTTTGTAAAATCTACAGTTTCAAATTTGAATAACACAGTTAAAACAGTAGAGCACAAAATTTCTTCAGTAGTAAAATCAACTGGGGAAAAATTAGAGACTGTTGCAAAGGATATTAAAGAAGGTTTGAAAAAAGCTGTAGATGTTACAACAACAAATAGTATTTCTGTTGTAGGGAATAAAACTATAAAAGAGAAAAAAATAACCTTGAATGTAGCAGGCAACAAAATGTATCTAAAATTTACATCTTCAGTAAGTGGAGAAGTGGGAGTTGAAAAATCTTCTCAGTACAAAGCAAATACAGAGAAGGCTTCTGGTTTTGTTGAGCACAGCAATTCTGGTAAATTGAATTTGGAATTAGAGAAGAGAAAAATTAGCAAGAGTTTTGAGAATAGCACGAGTATGAAAGTTAATGATAAAACTGAGATTGTAAGTAATGTAACAGTTAACAAAAGGGGTGCTGAGATTGCAGGTGGAACAAAACTGGTGCTTTTGAAGACACATAATCAGGAAGTTAATGTAACAGTTGGGGGAGCAGTAAAGAGCAATGGAAAAGCTGAAATAAATTTAGCTAAGGTAACTCATTCTTTATCAACAGGTAAGATAACTTCCGAACAAAGCATAGGGTTAAGCATTGATGAGAAAACTTTTAATAAGATAAAGACCACTATGCAGGGTGTATGGCTCGCAGTACCAAATGATACAAAGTTTAAGATAGGAGTTGCTGTTGGAGTTATCAAAGGGGCTGTAAATACTGTAAAGAGTTTAGTTGATGTTGTAACTCATCCAAAGCAAATCGCAGAAGGAGCAAGAGAATTAATTAAACATCCGCAGGTAGCATTAAAATATGTAGAGCAATCTATTGCTAAGGCAAAGGAAGAATTTGTAAATGGTGATGATTACAAAAGAGGAGAAATGGTAGGGGAAGCACTGTTTGAAGTAGGGGTTAGTATAGCAGGTACCAAAGGATTAGATAAATTAGCGAAGGCAGCCAAAGTATCTAATAATTTAGGAAAACTTAAAAAAGTATTTGATGTTACGACAAAAGTAGCAAAACCAGCTTTTGGTCATTAAGTTTTTGCACACAGAGCTTTGCAAAGAGCTCTGTGTGCTTTGTATTGAAGAGAGTAATTGCTTTTTGATAAAATATACCCGGTAAAAGAGTTTGTAGTAGGAAGGGGAATGAGAGTTGAAAAGGATGAGGAAAAGCAGGAAGTGGCTGATAATTGGATTGATAGGTTTAATACTGGTTTATTTTGGTTTTAAATTTTTTTCAAACAGATATATCATTGTAGATGACAAAGTTATAATGAACACTTTGTCAATTAGTGATACACATGATGTAATAACAAGCATGCAAGATAGAGGGGAGTATAATAACGCTGCAGCTCTTGCTAAATGGATTGTTAAAAATGCTAAAACTTCTGATGAAAAAATAAACGGTTATTATCGACTTGTGGAGATAGCTCACCAGATTGATAATCCGATGATGGAGGAGTATTATGCAGACCTTGCTTTGAAAAGTATAGATAATAGAACATCGAGATTGATGAGAAAAATGGCATATTATGCAAAATCTATTGCTGTTACTCAGAGGAGTTGGAAACTTGGAGAAATAGAAAGAATGAAAGAATCCGTCAACTGGTTAGAAAAATCCTTAAAGATAAATGACTCTATGAATATAAGAGACACGTGGTACTTTAATACTATGGCATACTATAGTCTTGCAGAAATATATTTGGAAGCATATGGAAATTACAAGAAAGCACTTGAATACATAGAAAAGTTCTTGGGACTTTATAAGGAAGATAATGAAAATAAATTTTTAAAAAGATATATTGAACTATTATCATATTCAGGAGACTGTTATTATGAATTAGGTATGAAGGATAAATTAAGAGAGGTGTACAGCATCTGGAAAAAGAATTATCCAAAATACAAAGATTATTTTAAAAATTATAAGTTTCAATTAAAAATGTTAGAATTTCTTAACAAACTAATTGATGGCAAATATAAAGAGGCAGAAGAGATTATGAAGAAAGAAGATCCAGAGTATTTAGGGATTTACTATTATCGAAAGGTAGGAGATATTGAAAAAGGCAAGAAAGCGTTGATAGGTTTTGGGAAGAGTAATATACAACTTTATCCATTTCCATTTTTTCAGAGGTTGGTAAAAGAGTTTAAGCTAAGTGAGAAAGAGAAAAAAGAACTTGAGGTTATGTGGAAAAGATGGGTTGAGGAAAACAGAAAAAAGTGTATGACTACAAATGTACTTAGAAGTGATAAAGAGATAGCAAAGAGGGGTTGGAAATAATGAAGTACAGGTTTGAATGCACATTTTTAGAAGCAGAGAGAGTTTATTTAGAAATCATATCAGAGAAGACAGGAAAAAAATACATTCCGATGACAAGAGGAGATGATAGTTTTGTGTGTGAGCTGGATTTGAATCCTTCTGATATTTATAGATACATTTTTGTGATTGACGACAATATAAGGCTGATAGACTGGGCAGCACCGTTTACACTGCCAACAGAAGACGGGCAGATATTTTCCTGCATAGCTATAAATGCCAACGGAGAAATCTTAACATATGATTTTGAATCAAGTATATATGTTAAAGACTTTAGCTTTTGCAATGATACAGTTGAAAGTGGGAAGTTAATTTATAAAAGAGCTTTTTCAAGGAAAGACGAGAAGGTATGTGTGAGGATTGAGTATAAAGATGTTTTGGGTTTTCATCAAAGCAGTATACTTTGGTATAAGCCTAATGGGGAATTTTTTGTTCAAAGCAGTGGTATTGTTTGGAGTGATGATGAGGGAATGGACAACATAACTGAGTGGCATTACATACAGATAAGCGATGAAATGCCTACAGGTAAGTGGAAAGTAAAGTTTTTTATTGATGGATTGTACATCTTGGAAGACTATTTTGTGATAACTCCAAGTGTATATGGCATAGAATCAGGTATATTAAAAACAAACGTATAAAGCTAAAAAGTAGTCTTTACCTTACGTATTACAGACAACATAGTTCAAATAGTGAAATAATTAAGAAGGTATTACTACAAACTTTTATGTGGTGGTGTATGACATTATGCATAAATTCTTAACTTGGGTCTATAAATAATCTTAGGATAAACTTGTCTACTTTCTATTTTTTAGTATTACCATTTTAAAAATTTTTATGCATAAATTTTTAAAATCGTGGACAAAATTTAATACTGGGTTATGATACTCTGTTTTTGATTTATTGTTTTAAACTGCTTCCATGGAAGCAGTTTAAAATGCGAACTGGTGATTGCTATCTACTTTATATACTCTCTCAAACGCTCAGGATACATTATCAAAAGCTGATTTAATATTACATCCCAATTTCTGTACCTTCGTGTCCACTTTCTTACAACATTTTTTGTTGCAAGATAAAGCATCTTTTCTAAAGCTATATCATTTGGAAATACTGATTTTGACTTTGTAACTTTCCTAAACTGTCTGTGAACACCTTCTATAATGTTTGTTGTATAAATTTATTCTTCTAATCTCTGGGGGAAACTTAAAAAACGAGGTCAGCATTTCCCAGTTGCTTTCCCAGCTTCTAAATGCATAAGGATATTGTTTCCCCCATTTCTCTTTTATTTGACAAAAATTCTCAAATGCCTCTTCTTCATTTGTTGCCTGGTATATTCTCTTGAAATCTTTTGAAAATTCTTTTATGTGTCTATACGAAACATACTTAAATGAATTTCTCAACTGGTGGATTATACATCTTTGAATATCACTCTTTGGGAACACTGCTTCTATTGCTTCTTTCAAACCAGTAAGACCATCAACACAAAACAGCAGGACTTCTTCTACTCCTCTTGTCTTTAAATCATTCAATCGACCTTGCCAGAATTTAGAACTTTCACTTTCTCCTATCCATATTCCTAAAACATCCTTATATCCCTCAATGTTAATCCCTAAAACAACATAGGTAGCTTTATTCACAATTTTACCCTCATCTTTTATCTTGTAGTGGATCGCGTCCATGAAAATAAACGGATATATCTTTTCCAATGGTCTATTTTGCCATTCTCTTATTCTATGGTACTATTTTTTCTGTAATTTTGCTTACCATCTCAGCAGATACTTCAATACCATAGATATCTTTTATTTGTTCATGAATATCTCTTGTTGTCATCCCTCTGGAATATAAAGCTATTATTTTATCTTCAATTTCAGAGATATCTCTTTTATATTTGGGAATTATCTTAGGTTCAAATTCACCTTCTCTGTCTCTTGGAATATCAATTTCCATCTCTCCAAATTTTGTTTTTACGGTTTTCTGAGTATATCCGTTTCGAGAGTTAGTAGTTTGTTTGTTTTTAATATCATATTTTTCATAACCCAGAGTTTCTTCAATTTCTGCTTCTAAAAAGTTTTGAAGTACATCTTTGAACAGGTCTTTTAAACTTTCGTAAATATCACTTACGCTCTGAATATTATTTTTTCTTATAAACTCTAAGAGCTGCTCTTTTGTTAAAACATTCTCCATAACAAAAAACCTCCTTCTTGGATATTTTTGTTATATTCTGATTCTTACCAAGAAGGAGGTTCTTATACTTTACACAAAATTATTTATAGTCTCTGAATCAACAAGCAGGACTTTTTAGCCATCGTTTATACTCCTGTAAACCAAGTTATATCTTTACTTCCTTTTTTGCCACTGTAATCGTAATAGCCTTTTTCAATCTTATTATTGCTTAAAACAATTGTATTAGGCAAAATTAAAAACATGCCTAAGATTAGAACAATAATTTTTTCAGCTTTCAAAGACTTCACCTTTAATTGTCATGATGATATGCCACAATTTGCTTTACTCTGCCTTTTGATATTTTAAATTCAATTCCGTAATAAAGAGTATCTTGATAATAAATGCTTTCAACCTCTCCTTTCTTATTATAAACAATGCCACCAAATTGCTCTATACCGTCAAACTTGGTGGGCTGAATTTTTTTTAAACCATTATCTTTTGTTTTTGAAATGACACAGTATAAAAATTTGTTATCGCCAATTTTTTCTGGGCTATACCTAAATTTATTCAACACTTTTTTATAACTGTCTCCAACTTCAATTCCTCTGGGTCCTTTTATTCCTTTTTTGTTAATTTCTGCATATATTATATATTTACTCAAATCACTTTCATTACCGGGTGCTAACCAAATAGTACCCCAATCATAGTAACAAAATTCTACATAATCACCATAAGCACCCCACCATTCTTTCTTAACCTTTTTGGGATTTCCTAATTTTTTCATTAATTCTCCCTTTGTAGATCCAAATTTTAATTCTGCCAAAACCGGTTCGTTTCTTGTATAAATAGGTTTGTTATTTCTAAAAACAAAAAGATCATCTTTAAAGATTAAAAACATTCCCATAGCAATAATTGTTATTATAACAAAAATTGTTAAAAGAACAGATATTTTTTCACCATTTTTTAACATCCTTTTCACTCTTTGGTTTTAATCTTAGTACATCCATTGATTTATTAAATTGCTTCTACACAGCCCTCTATTTTCATTTGCGGATATTTGTTTTATAAATCAATTAAACGAGCTGCATCTTAAAGGGGTTTAATTAATAAAAATCGATGTAGCTCGCTTCCAAATCAAAAATATAATCACTTATTAATAGTATCAATTTTAGAGATGAAAAATTTCTTATTCGCCATTCTCATTTAATTCCACATTCTCTATTATCTCTTTCAATATACTCAATTTGCTCCCAGTAGTAATCATCATTATATACATATAAATGATTTTTCGTTGGTATATAAAAAAAATAAAGAGAGAGTACACGTCCTATTCCGTCTTTCCTGTATCTTTCGTATCTAAAAAATTTATATCCTTCTTTCATTTCAGAAAGCATATTTTGAGCTAATTTCTCATTCAAAATTGAACTATCATATTCTTCTCCATTTTCACTGAAAAACCACGGTTTTAACTCTTCAGGAAGATTTTTTTTCCTAAAGATAACTCTTCTACAGTACCTAAAACTGCTTCAATTTCGTATCGCTTTTTTATATCTAAATCATATAGCTTTTTATTATCTTTTACATAAAGCCAATTTGAAGTTAGCTTTTCTAATTCAGGTTTAGCTTTTTTGTCAAAAATTAATAGGTCAAGAAATTGGCCTTCACATTTTACTATTTTCTCTTCTTTTATTGGTTCAGGAAACTCTGTATCAAATATCTTATACAATCTAATCCACTCAGCACGGCTTTTCACACGCTTTATTGGTTTGTGAGGAACAACATAAATCAAAAATGCTGTTGAACCAATAATAAAAACTAAAAACACTATGACCAATAAAACAATTATTAAGCATCCTCTCAAAATTTTTTTGCCTACCACCACATGGTATTACTCCCTTCTTTATTTATAAAAGAACGTTGACATTAACTGTTTCTATTTTGATAAAAATTTCATATGATTTGACAACCCCAATATTCTGCAAATCTTCTCCAAATTCATTTAACCATTCCCCAAAGCTCATTTTTCCTTTTATTAAGTCCGGTATTTGTTCTATTGAACTTTGTTTTTTAATATGGTTATCAAAGTTATAAGTATCGTGAAGCCATATACTTATGATATTTTCACTCTCTTTTTTAAAATACAGGTTAGCGTTGTTTATTGCTAAATAGAGGTCTAAATCATGATTTTTACGAAATGTTACAGGAAATTCATATTTATTTCTATTTTTTTCGTTTTTACTTAGTCCTATTATCTCTCCGACTTTCATTGTAGGGAGTAATTCTTCAGCTACAGAAATAATATGCTTCCTGGCTGTTTTATAATCTACATTCTTCTTTATTTTTTTAGACAATTCACTTTTTTCATTTGTAATTATTATATCAGAAGGCTTATCTTGCAAAGCATGCTCTAAAAAGTTTATTGCATATTTCAACTCATTACCTTTTACTGTCCTCAAAGCTTCTAACCCTACTTTCAGTTCTGTTCTTATAGCATTTATTTCAGTTTTCTTCAATGAATCTGAAATTTTCTCCCTAATATCATTTGTAAGATTTTCTAATTTTCTAAAAACAGATGGAATAGTTGAAGCTCCGATTATTTTTTAGATGTGCTATTTGTCGCATTATTACTCATAGCTTTTATTGAATTTTCTTGTTGCTGAGGTACATGGATTTTGCTTTGAGGTCTTTCGTAAACTATTTTACCATAGAACTCATCAGCAGGAAAACCTTTTTCATAAACATAGGCAGGCGAAATTTTAGAGTTGTTTTGGGCTGTATTTTGTTTTGAAGGTGAGAGATAGCTTTTTGAAATTTGCTCTGCAGTACTTTTTTGGGCTGACGGGTTTTGAAGGCAAGAGCTATTTTTAAGAGTCAAATTAAGATTATTAGAAGTTAATACAATACTTTTCATTTTCCTCATAACCCCTATTTTCATCTGCTTTTTGTTTATCATGGAATTATAATGCAAAAGTATATTGAAAAATACAGGTAAAAACAATAGTGATTTTAAACAAAAAAGCAACAATGAGTTAAAAATGTATATATAAAAAATAGACAATATATGTTTTTTGAGAAGGCACTTTAATTCTTGCGGGTGTTTTATAAATCAAATAAAAAGAGCTACATCTTAAGGAGTTCAATTAATAAAAATTGATGTAGCTCAATTCCAAATCTAAAATATAATCAGTTATTAATAGTATAAATCAACAAGTAGTACTTTTTGTCCTTCTTTTGTACTCCTGTAAACCAGATATTATATCCATTTTCTCCCAACATGGCTCCGTACTGATTTACAAACATAAACAAAGGGTCAGCATTGATAATTGCTTTTTTTAAATTGCCATTAAATATCTTGTCAAAATTATTGATAAACTCTTTTTCATTTCTTATGGTTTTCTTTTTACTATCAATTTTAACATTTATAGGATATATTATCAGTTTTGCAAGTGTTTCTTTGTCGTTTTTTATTAAATATTTTTGAATGTTAGTAGCGAATTTTACTACTTCTTCGTCTGGGAAACCAACAAAGTTATATCTTTTCCCATAATCCGTATAAATTATGTTAACAAGCTTCAATTTAAAAGGCATTTTAATTTTGCCATTACTCCAAGTTCCTTCAACTGTATCTATTGTTATCAAGTCACCATAAAAAGTTCCTGCAATTTGGCCTTTTTTGTTATATTCGATTAATGTTATTTTTCCGTTTTTCAATTTTCCTTCTACTTTTATATGCTCTTTAACTCCTTTAAAAGCGCAGAGTCCTATAATTTTTGAGTTGTTAATATATATGCTCATTATTATATCTTTACTTCCTTTTTTGCCGCTGTAATCGTAATAGCCTTTTTCAATTTTTTCATTTTTATCATTGCTTAAAACAAGGGTGCTTTGCAAAATTAAAATCATGATTGGTATTAGTACAATAATTCTTTTTCTGGCTTTCAAAGATTTCACCTCTAATTATCATGATAATATGCCACAATTTGCTTTACTCTACCTTTTGATATTTTAAATTCAATTCCATAATAGGGACTGTCTTGGTAATAAATGCTGTCAATTTCACCTTTTTCATTATAGGTTATGCAACCAAATTGTGTGATATCATCTTTTGTTTTTGGCTTGATATAGTATAGATATTTTTTGCCACCAATTTTTTCTGGACTATATCTAAATTTATTTAGCACTCTTTTATAACTATCTCCAACTTCAATTCCTCTCGGTCCTTTTATTCCTCTCTTGTTAATCACTGCGTATATTATATAAAATGAATTCTTTTTAACACCTGGTGCTAACCAAAGGTTTCCCCAATCATAGTAACAATATTCTCCATAATCACCATAAGCACCCACCATTCTTTCTTAACTTTTTTGGGATTTCCTAATTTTTTTATCAATTCTCCCTTTGTAGATCCAAATTTTAATTCTACCAAAACTGGCTCACCTTTTGTATAAATAGGCTTGTTATTTCTAAAAACAAAAAGATCATCTTTAAAGATTAAAAACATTCCCATTGCAATAATTGTTATTACAACAAAAATTGATAGAAACACAGATATTTTTTTCCTTATTTTTTAACATCCTTTTAACTCTTTGTTTTCAACAAACTTTAAAGAACATAGTTCATTTATTTTTATTTTGTAACTCTTGTAAATTATCTTTAATATAGTCTATCCTTTCAGTGTAGTAACCATCATTTAATACATATAAATGATTGGTTTTTGGAATATATATAAAATAAAGAGAAAGTTCTTTTGTTCCAGCCTTTGTTGCTTTGTAATATCTATAAAACTTATATTCCTCTTTCATTTCTATGAGCATATTCTGAGCTAATTTTTCATTCAAGATTGCACCTTTATTTTCATATACACGTTTTCCATCAATATCAAAAAAAAGTGGTTTCCACTCGTCAGGGAGTCTGTGTTTCCCTAAGGAAAAAAGTTTAGCATACCATATAATAGTTTCAATATTTTCTTTTACCTTACCAGATACATTGTCCGGGTCATTTTGTATTTTACTGTATATGTTTTCTGGTATTTTGCTATCTTTAACATAAACCCAGTTTTTTGTTAGCTTTTCTAATTTGGGTTTGTCTTTTTCATCAAAAATTAGCAAGTCAAAGAACAGAAATTCACATCTAACGATTTTTTCTTCTTTTATCGGCTCAGGAAACTCTGTATCAAATATCTTATACAACCTAATCCACTCAGCACGGTTTTTTACATACTTTGGTGGATCGGGATTTAAGTGAAGTAAAAATAGCAATATACCGACTGAGAAAGTAAAAAATAGTATAACTCCTATAACAATTATTAAAATAAATTTAAAAATTTTAATTACCATTAGATTATACCACCTTTTTTCTATTGAGGTATTAATATCTTAACTGTTTCTATTTTAATTTTAATTTCATACTCGTTAACAATATGATTTTTCTCTAAATCTTGTCCAAACTCATTAAGCCATTTACCAAAGGTTAATTTACCCTTTAACCAGTCATCTATCAACTCTATTGAATTCTCTTTCAAAGTAGCATTGTCAAAATTATATGTATCTTGAAGCCATATGCTTATAGTATCTTCATTCTCCTTTTTAAAGTATAGATTTGCATTGTTTATTGCTAAATAGAGGTCCAAATCATGTTCTTTAGAAAATGTTACGGAAAATTCTTTTTTGTTTTTATCATATTCTTCCCCAACTTTCATTGTAGGAAGTAATCCTCCAGCCACTAAAATAACCTTTTCACTTGCTTTTTTATAATCTATGTTCTTCTTTATTTTTTTAGACAATTCACTTTTTTCATTTGTAATTATCATATCAGAAGGCTTATCTTGCAAAGCATGCTCTAAAAAGTTTATTGCATATTTCAACTCATTACCTTTTACTGTCCTCAAAGCTTCTAACCCTACTTTCAGTTCTGTTCTTATAGCATTTATTTCAGTTTTCTTCAATGAATCTGAAATTTTCTCCCTAATATCATTTGTAAGATTTTCTAATTTTCTAAAAACAGATGGAATAGTTGAAGCTCCGATTATTTTTTTAGATGTGCTATTTGTCGCATTATTACTCAGAGCTTTTATTGAATTTTCTTGTTGTTGAGATACATGGATTTTGCTTTGAGGTCTTTCGTAAACTATTTTACCATAGAACTCATCAGCAGGAAAACCTTTTTCATAAACATAGGCAGGCGAAATTTTAGAGTTGTTTTGGGCTGTATTTTGTTTTGAAGGTGAGAGATAACTTTTTGAAATTTGCTCTGCAGTACTTTTTTGGGCTGACGGGTTTTGAAGGCAAGAGCTATTTTTAAGATTCAAATTAAGATTATTAGAAGTTAATACAATACTTTTCATTTTCCTCATAACCCCTATTTTCATTTGTTTTTTGTTTATTATGGAATTATGATACAAAAGTATATTGAAAAATACAGGTAAAAACAATAGTGATTTTAAACAAAAAGTGATAATAAGTGAAAAATTTTATATACAAAAAAACAATTAAATGAAATAATAATGACATTAAAAGATCATATTAAATTTTTAATACTGTGCAAACTGTTGTCACCACTCAAGTTAATTATTTACATTCATATTAGCAAAAAAAAAAAAAAAACAATTAGCATTTTAAATAAAGTTTTAGATGAAGGCAAAAAGAAATTTTGTTAATAACTAATAAGGAAACTATGGTAAAATATTAAAACTAAGAGATAAGTTTTAAAAAATTTTATGCTCCAGCCACCTGAAAATGAAAAATACTTACAGTAATCAAATGAAAAATTTAGAAAAGAAAAAAGGAGAGTAGGAGAGTATGATTATAGACTTTCACACCCACTGTTTTCCAGATGAACTTGCACCAAGAGCAATGTCAAAGCTCTCACAAAATTCTGGTATGCCATATTATCACAACGGCAGTCTGTCAGGTCTGAAAGACTCTGCTAAAAAAGCTGGAATTGACATGTGCGTGGTTCTGCCCATTGCAACAAGACCACAGCAAACAAAGACAATTAACAGATTGACCTTGTCGGTAATGGAAGAAAACAAGGACATAATTTGTTTTGGCACAGTTCATCCTGAGTTTGGCACGAAAATAGATTGTATTCAAAAATGATCTTGAAAATTAACAATATAATATGTTAAATCATTGCGTCTTTTTATTGAATAATTTTTTAGTGGAAAACAGATAAAATCAAGTCTACTATAACCATAGAAACAATATGGATATAAATAATTTTCATCTTAATAAATTTTCATCTTCTGCATTCGACTGTTCACTCTTGGGTATTGGTGAGAGGACTGGTAATACTCCGCTTGAGGCTATGGTAATTGAATATGCTCAGCTTAGAGGTACAACAAAGAATATGAGGCTTGAGGTAATTACTGAGATTGCAGATTACTTTGAAAAAGAGCTTGACTATGAGATTCCACCAAGAACGCCGTTTGTTGGCAGAGCGTTTAATGCAACAAGAGCAGGGATTCATGCTAACTGTATTTTAAAGGATGAGGAAATCTACAACATCTTTGATACAAAGAAGATTTTAAACAGGTCAATTGTCATTGCAGTTGATGCATACTCTGGGCTTGCAGGTATCGCTGCATGGATTAACACATATTTTAGGCTTGAAGGTGACAAGAAGATTGACAAGCGCGACCCGAGAGTTGCTAAAATTAAAGAGTGGGTTGACAGGGAGTACGAAAATGGAAGAACAACTGTTATTGGTGACGATGAGCTTGAAATGGTTGTCCGAGAAGTCATGCCAGAGCTTTTCAAAATGCATGGAAGCAGAGTAAAATAATTTTTCTCAAGCATTTGAAAAAAGCCAGTCCTAAAAAGTTGGACTGGCTTTTTATTTTTGTATCTTTCTTGTCTGTTTCCATTTTTCTACCAGGTTAGTCTTGACGATTAAACAATATCTATATTTATTATCAAAGACAAATAGCTCAATCAAATGAAAGGGGATATGCGATGAAATTTACTTTTTAGGAGGGGTAAAAATTAAACTAAAGGTGAACTAATTCAAGGCCAATCAGTTATATCAGCTTTTAAGCCTTTGTGAAATAACAACTCTGCTTTTTTTATGTCCCACTTTTCGAGCATTTTATCAAAATACTTGTCGGGGTCATATAAAGCTTTATCACTTTCTATAATCTTTCCGTTTTCAGATATTATGTTTTTTATCAAGCTGCAATAATTTGATAGCATATTGTAAATATCTTCGTTTGTTAAAAATTTAAGTTTATTGCTATCATTTGTAGTAATAGGTTTACCTTCTGAGAGATTAAAATATATTTGTCCTATTAACAAGTTAATATCATTAACCGTATAAAAAATAGATGGGAGCTTTGATTCATATTTTCTATATCTGGGATTTGTGTTACGTAATATTACTAAAAGACGTGCGCTACTGGTCAAGCTATCTCTTAGATATAAAAACTCCTGAGAAAAAGTCAATTTATTTTTTTTCAAATTTTCCATGAAATATAAAGCATTAAAGTAAGTATCTTTTATTGAACAGAAAAATTCATATTTAGCGGCTTTACTTGAGTTAGCAAATCTCTCTTTGATATTAAAGTAATTCCAGCAAATTACTGCCAAAATCAAGGCTAAAATAATTGATAAGAAAGCAAGTTTGTAAATAAGTTTTTTATTCATTAAGGATTTCCCCCCAAAAATAAAAAGTACTTGGGGTTGTCTTAAAAACAAAGTTTTAAAAAATTTATGTGATACTAATTAAAAACTTTATATTTATTGTAATGAAGGGACAGTCCCAATAACTTTTAAGACAGTCAAATGCAAATATTTTAGTTTTATTTAATATAATAGCTTTTGCTGCCTGTTATTTTCATAAACATATCAACCCTAATGTAGTTAATCTTTTTTTTTCATAAGCTATCACAAGCTAAGATTTATTTTTAATTTCTTTCAGAAGGGTATACTATTTTGTTTGCCTTTTCAATATCCCAGGTTTTAATAATCTTATTAAATAACTCAGTACCTGTAGAAGACTTTGTTACGTGTAAGTCTAATTTTGAAAAAAGGTCGTGATATAATAAAAACTCGTTATATATATCTTTTTTAGTTTTTATTAAAAACTTGTTATCATTGTTGTCAAATAAATTAAAAGGCTTGCCTCCATCTTTAATATACTCAATAACTTTACTCAAAAATCTACCATATTGTAAAAATGTCCAATACATTGAATTTAATTTTGCATTATAATCAAGTATCTCCAAAGAATCGATGTCTATATACTTAAGTGCCTCTATAATATAAGAAACAAATTCTACTTTAGATTTTAAAAACAATACATTTTCCATAGAAAAACCGTATTTATCAAAATTATATATTATATTATTTGTAAACCACGTGGTTTCTCGTATTTCAGAAGAGACTATCGATTTCATATTCTCCAAAGCTCTAACAAAATATGTTCTTTTTACTGAGTAATTTTTATAAAAAATAGATAAAATTAATGCTATTATAACCAAGAAAACAATATGGATATAAATGATTTTTCTCTTCATGAATTTCCTCCTCTCTCAATATACCTCCATAAATAAAAAAAGTATATTAATGCACTGCATAATTCAAAGCTTATGCAGCGCATTCATATTTAGATGGTTATGCTTTAGCATTATTGAATATAATAATTTTTTGTAATTGTTTTGTCTACAGTTGCTTCCAATACACTATATGTTAACCAAACAGGATGACGTGAATATATTTCAAAATAAAATTTATTATAAAGTGTACGACTCCCTAAAACTTTTGTTCTGTCAGTTGGCACACAAACATCATACATTAAAAGCAAGCGGTGACCTTCTGTATTTAAATATGAGTTTGATAGTGCACTAAGCTTGAAAGCCCTAACAGTATTTCCTTTTTGCTTTTCTTGCTCTTTTACTGACATAGGATACAAGTAAGTAGGGGCTAATACTTCATCTCGTGATATGATTGATCTAAAAAAATCAACTGCATTGGTATAATTTTGAGCAAAAGGTAATAATCCCACTGCTGCAACTATATCAAAATTTATATTAGTAACATAAAGTTGTTCCTCTCTACTAATTCTATACATTATATCGGTATTTCCTGTTCCAATACCTACTTGAATATATGCATTTCTTACTCTTAAATTGGCACTATTATCAAATAATTGAATTGAACCGTTATATGAAAGATAAATATACTGGGCTTCGGTTTCGATACTTAACTGAATACCACCATTTACAGCTGTGTTGTTTCTAGTATCTGAAGGTGGATTAACTGTATATCCCCATTTTAGTAAAGTTGTAAGTCTATTGCCGCTTCCTACTGGCCACTCTACAGTGTTTTTGTAGTAACCATAAGCGTTATCAGCTGTAAATAACTTCTTGCCAAGAGTAGTAAAATCACTCACGGGAACACCAGGTACTGGAGACGTTGTTGTGAGACTAACAATTTGAGATTCCTTATGGCTAACATCTTTGGTTTCTTCAAGCTGGGAAGTATTACTGTTTGCGATAAAAGGCATAAACCAATTTTCAGAAAAACCTACTTTGTCAGCTTCGTCAATGTTTGTTTTGCCAATTTCTATACCTGATTTATCAATTTCATCTTTATTATAAGTTTCAGCTGGCTCTTTAGCAACAGTATATAAGCTTGATAATTTATTTATACTGGGGAAAACATCTTCAAAGTAGAAAATATCATTTGTGTTTATGCACAATACTGCTATTTTAGCCACAGTTTTATTTTTAAGTTTTCTATTTACAGGAAGAAGAAGTCCTTCATTGGCGTTATTTTCAAGTATAAATGATAATATTTTGTAATCTCCTTCATTGTTAAATAATACTGTTAGAGATCTTGTTTTCTTCAACATCATGTTTTGAGAATAATATATTTTTCCAGTTGCTTGAATTAAGTTTTGCATATTTTTATTTTCTATTACAGCTTCTAAAATAAGCTCATCATTTTTTATTTGCATTTTTTTAATTATCAATTTAGAATCCAGTTGATTTTCGGAATCAACTTTAACAAAATTTCCACCTTTATATTGTATTCCTTTTAAAATACCATTGTCAACAATCAATTCATTGTTTTCTGCATACGCTTTAATATTAAAGGCACTCGTAATAAGAGAAAAAGATATTATCATCAATACTGCTAGTATTTTAGTAATTATTTTATTTCTAACTATCATAATACTCCTCCTCCTACTCAAGTTAATTATTTATATAACTGCAATTCACAATTTTAACAACAATTCCCTTCTTACATTATATTTTGATCAGAATCGGATATAAATGCTGTTTCATTTATGCACCGCATAACACATACTACAAAATAAACTTCAGAAAGCCGAAGACGCCAAAGAACTTTTAGCAAAGACAAAAACCAATTTTTATTTTTTCTGCACATAATTTTTTGCTGCTACATAAAAAGTTTCCTCTTAATGTTTCTTTTTTCTGTACTTTTGTATAATTTAACCTAATATATACCATAGTAATATAGAATGCTATAAAGTTATTCTTTGTGCTTTTATAGTTTTTAGTATATTAGAAATCCTTAGTAAATCACCCTTCGACTCTTTGGTATATTTGAAAATAGAATAAGAAGAACAAAGTTGTTGAATTAGAAGACAAAAGTTTTAGATAATGAAATCACCTCTCAAGTTAATTATTTACTTTCATATTAGCAAAAAAAAAAAAAAAAAAAGAAAAAAACAATTAGCATTTTAAATAAAGTTTTAGATGAAGACAAAAAGAAATTTTGTGAATAATTAATAAGGAAACTATGGTAAAATATTAAAACTGGAGATAAGTTTTAAAAAATTTTATGCTCCAGCCACCTGAAAATGAAAGATATTTGCAATAATCAAATGAAAAATTTAGAAAAGAAAAAAGGAGAGTAGGAGAGTATGATTATAGACTTTCACACCCACTGTTTTCCAGATGAACTTGCACCAAGAGCAATGTCAAAACTTTCACAAAATTCTGGTATGCCATATTATCACAACGGCAGTCTGTCAGGTTTGAAAGAGTCTGCTAAAAAAGCTGGAATTGACATGTGCGTAGTTCTGCCCATTGCAACAAAACCTCAGCAAACAAGGACAATTAACAGATGGGCCTTGTCGGTAATGGAAGAAAACAAGGACATAATTTGTTTTGGCACAGTTCATCCTGAGTTTGATAAGTGGAAAGAAGAGATAAGGTGGTTAAAAGAAAACGGGTTTGCTGGAATAAAATTTCACCCTGATTATCAGGATTTTTTTGTAGATGATAAAAAGATGTACCCCATTTATGATGCTATTGCAAAAAACGATATGGTTATACTTTTTCACAGCGGAGTTGATCCGGCTTTTATGCCACCTTACCATTGTACACCAAAAAAGCTTCATAAGGTCCTAAAAGATTTTTCGGGTGCAAAGATTGTTGCAGCGCATATGGGTGGATATAGATTTTTTGATGAGACGCTTGAGCACTTGATAGGTGAAGATGTGTATCTTGATACATCCTTTTTCTTTGGTGAAGTTGATATACAAAATCCAGAAGAGATTTTCAGAAATCATGGGATAGATAAGATTTTGTTTGCAACAGACTCTCCCTGGAAAGACCAGAAAAGAGAAGTTGAGTATGTAAATAGCTTAAGACTTTCTGTAGAAGAGAAAGAAAAGATTTTTTGGAAGAATGCACAGCAGCTACTTGGACTTAAAATTGTCCATAGGGCAAAGTGAGATGTTTTGCTCAAAGGTCACTTAACAGCAAATATTAGAAAGAGAGGCTTTTTAAAATTGAGAGCCAAAATAATTGTCAATAACTGGACGTTCAAAGGTGGGTATTTAGCAGAGCATGGTCTTTCAATTTTGGTTATAAAAGATGACAAAAAGATTTTGTTTGACTGTGGGCAGACAAATGCCATTGTGAAAAACATTGAGAAGATGGGTGTGGGCTTTGATTTTGATGCAATTGTTCTGAGCCATGCCCATTATGACCACATAGGTGGTCTTAAATTTCTTATTGAAAGAACAGATTGTAATATTTGGGTGCACCATGGATTTTTTGAGAAAAAGTTTGCCAAAAGAGAAGGGGAGTATAAATTTATAGGTGAAAATTTTGAAGTGCTTGACATGGCAAGGTTTAAGGTTGTTAATGAAGATGTCTATGAGATGTTTGATGGTATTTTTGTGGTGAATGTTACCTCAGGTAAGGAATCTGATGAGTTTTATATTCTCAAAGATGGTCGGTTTCAAAGCGATTTGTTTTTAGAAGAACAATCTCTAGTAGTTAAAGAAGATAACAAACTTATACTTATTGTTGGCTGCAGTCATAATGGAATTGAGAATATTATAGAAAAAGTGGAAAAATGCTTTTCTCAGAGCATCTTCGCAGTAATCGGCGGATTTCATTCAAAGGACTTTCAACAAGATGATTTGCAAAGGCTTTGTCAGTTTTTCAAGAATAAGAGAATCTATAAGCTTGTACCTCTTCACTGCTCTGGGACAGAAGCATTAATTTATTTTGGTAATAATCTACCAAATAAGCTAAAAGTTTGTGGTGTGGGAGATGTGATTGAAATATCATCATAATTATTAAAAGGTGGTAGTACCGCATGAGAAAAGATTTCTGGAAAGATAAGACCATCATTATTACAGGGGCAACATCTGGTCTTGGGAAGGAAATGACAAAGATTTTACTTGAAAAAGGTGCAAAGGTTGTTGCCATTTCAAGGTCAGAAGAGTCTTTAAAAGGGCTTCAGAATGAGCTCATAATGTTTTCGAAAAATCTCTTTTTAATAAAGGCTGATGTGAGCTTCAAAAAAGATTGTGAAGATGTTTTTAAAACCATAAAAGATGAGCTAAAAACGGCAGATTTCTTAATTAACAACGCAGGAGTTGGCTTGAGATGTGAAGTGGAAGAAATCGATGAGCTTGATCTTAAAAAGGTATTTGATACTAACTTTTTTGGTGCTTTTTACATGATGAAGTATGGAATAGCCTTTTTTAAAGAACAAGGAGGAGGCACAATTGTGAATATTTGTTCGCTTGGTGTGAAAAGACCTGTGCCATTCACAAGCGGCTATACAGCTTCAAAAGCGGCATTGTCGGTCATGGCTGATGTTGCAAGAATTGAATTAAAAAAGTACAATATAACCATTTTAAATGCATATCCAGGTTCTATTTCAACAAGCTTTAGAAAAAAAGCTTTAGGAAAGCCATATCCAGAAGATGAAATTCGGCTTTCAAGGCTTTCGCCGGATGTTGCTGCAAGAAGAATTATCGGGGGTATTGAGAAGAACAGGAAAGAGATATACACATCTAAAAAAGACTATATATTTGTGCTTTTTACCCGCCTTTTTCCACACCTTTCAGATTTTATAGTTGAAAAAGCATTTAAAAAAAGTTAAAAAGATTGTAATAGTCTTTGCACCTAAATTCCTTGACACGAATAAAAATACGTGCTAAAATATTTCAAAATTTAATTTGAAAATAACAAAAAGCTATTAGCAAAAAAGCAATTGTCCGACAAATTAAAGTAGCATGGTCGGACTTTTCATATATAAAGGGTGGGATTGTATTTATGGCAAAGATGACGGTAGCACGGGCAATGGTAGAGGTTTTAAAAAGCGAAGGTGTAGAGATTATCTTTGGCATTCCAGGTGCGGCAATATATCCGTTTTATGATGCTCTTTATGATTCTAACATAAAGCATGTCCTTGTGAGAACAGAACAGGCAGCAGTTCATGAGGCAAGTGGATATGCGCGCACAACTGGCAAGGTAGGTGTGTGCGTTGCAACCTCTGGGCCTGGTGCTACAAATCTTATAACTGGCATTGCAACTGCATATATGGATTCAGTTCCTATTGTGGCTATCACAGGTCAGGTAAATTCAAGTTTAATTGGAAAAGATGTGTTTCAAGAAGTGGATATAACAGGGGCAACAGCTCCGTTTACCAAGCATAACTATCTTGTAAAAGACCCTAAAAAAATTGTAAGGATTTTAAAAGAAGCATTCTATATAGCTTCAACAGGAAGACGAGGACCTGTTTTGATAGATGTTCCTATAGATGTTCAGATGCAGGAGATTGAATTTGAAATCCCAAAAGAAATTGATATTCCTGGCTACAAGCCAAAAGAAAAAGGGCATCCTCTGCAGATAAAAAGGGCAGTAGAGGCAATAGAAAGCTCAAAAAGACCTGTTGTATGCAGCGGTGGTGGAGTTATTGCATCAGGGGCATCAGAGGAGCTTCGAATTTTAGTAGAAAAGCAAAAGATCCCTGTAATTTCAACCCTAATGGGAATTGGCTGTATTCCTACAGACCATCCTTACTATCTTGGCATGATAGGCTCACATGGGCAAAGAGAGGCAAATTTGGCGCTCAGACAAGCAGACCTTTTAATTGTGATAGGTGCGCGGCTTGCCGACAGGGCGCTGGGTGATACAAAGATTACTGACAATATGAAGATTATTCATATAGACATTGACCCTGCTGAGATAGGCAAAAATGTTGACACAAACATTCCAATTGTTGGCGATGCAAAACAGGTGCTTTCAGAGATTAATAAAAGAATTTCAGAAAGAAAAGATTTTTGGGCTCATGAGATTAAAGCGCAAAGGAAAGTTCTTCCAGATGATGACAAGCTTCATCCTTATGATGTGCTAAGAGAAATTTCAAGGGCATACAATGGTGATTATATAATCACAACAGATGTTGGTCAGCATCAGATTTGGGCGGCTCATAATCTATATATCAAAGAACCAGGAACCTTTATAACTTCGGGTGGACTTGGTACAATGGGATATGGCGTCCCTGCTGCAATTGGCGCAAAGTTTGGAAGACCCGAGAAGGAGGTAATTAGCATCACTGGCGATGGAAGTTTTCAGATGCTTTTGCAGGAACTTGCAACAATAAAAAGAGAGCAGGTACCGGTAAAAATTGTGCTTTTTAACAATACAAGGCTTGGAATGGTATATGAGCTTCAGAAAAAAAGATGTACAGGCAGATTTATTGCAACATGCTTGGATGGTAACCCTAACTTTATGATATTAGCAAAAGCATATGGCATTGAGAGTATGAGGCTTGAGAGCAAGGAAAAGTTAAAAGAGGCTATTGAGATTATGAAAAGCCACAATGGTCCATTTTTGCTTGAAGTTGTAACAAGCCCTGATGAGCCAACTATACCTTAAGGGTTTAATTGAGTTTACCAAAATTTTTGGTGATAGGGGGATGTAAGAAGGTGAAGTACACACTTTCTGTTCTGGTTGAGAACCACCCGGGTGTACTGTCTAGAGTTGCAGGGCTTTTTTCAAGAAGAGGTTTTAACATAGACAGCCTTGCTGTTGGTGTTACAGAAGACCCTACAATATCCCGCATGACAATTGTTGTAAATGGAGACGACTATATTGTCGAGCAGGTGACAAAACAGCTAAATAAGCTTATTGATGTTATAAAAGTCAAAAAGCTAAACCCAAAAGAAGCTGTTGAAAGAGAGCTTGCGCTTATCAAAGTAAATGCTAATTCTCAGACACGTTCAGACATTATTCAAATAACAGAGATTTTCAGAGCAAATATTGTTGATGTGTCAAAAGAAACGCTTACAATTGAGATTTCAGGTGATGAGGACAAGATTGAAGCGCTGATAGAACTTTTAAAACAATATGGTATTCGCGAGGTAGTCCGTACAGGACTTATTGCGATAGAGCGTGGAAATAAAGTCATATCAAAATCTAAGTCTGAGGAGGATGAGTAAAGATGGCAAAGATATTCTATGATAGTGATTGCAATTTAGATTTGCTTAAAGACAAAACGGTTGCAGTAATTGGTTTTGGCAGCCAAGGTCATGCACATGCACTGAACTTGAGAGATTCTGGTATAAATGTTGTTGTTGGACTTTATCATGGAAGCAAGTCTTGGGCAAAAGCAGAAAGTCATGGTCTTAAAGTTATGACAGCTGATGAGGCAACAAAAGTTGCAGATGTTATTATGATTCTTGTAAATGATGAAAAACAGCCAAAGCTATTTAAAGAGAGTATAGAACCTAACTTAAAAGAAGGAAAGGCAATAGCATTTGCGCACGGGTTTAACATTCACTTTGGTCAGATAGTTCCACCACCATACGTTGATGTTATTATGATAGCTCCAAAAGGACCAGGGCACACAGTCAGAAGCCAGTATGAGGAAGGAAAAGGTGTACCAGCTTTAGTCGCTGTACATCAGGACTATACAGGAAAAGCCTTAGATGTTGCCTTAGCTTATGCAAAAGGTATTGGTGCATCAAGGGCAGGGATAATTCTTACAACATTTAAAGAGGAGACAGAGACAGACCTTTTTGGTGAACAGGCAGTTTTGTGTGGCGGTCTTACAGAGCTTATCAAAGCCGGGTTTGATACACTGGTTGAAGCAGGGTATCAGCCAGAAATTGCGTATTTTGAGTGTTTGCATGAGATGAAGCTTATAGTTGATTTGATTTGGCAGGGTGGACTTTCACTTATGCGCTATTCAATTTCAGACACAGCTGAGTATGGCGACTACATGACAGGTAAGAGAATTATAACAGAAGAGACAAGAAAAGAGATGAAAAAAGTATTAGAGGAGATTCAAAATGGTACATTTGCGAAGAAGTGGATTTTGGAGAACATGGCAGGAAGACCTGAGTTCAATAGCATAAGAAAAAGAGAACAAAATCTTTTGATTGAACAGGTTGGTAAAGAGCTCAGAAAGATGATGCCTTGGATAAAGCCAATAAAAGAATAAGGGTGAGGGGTTTTTAATGGGAAAAAGAGTTATTAGAATATTTGATACCACGCTCAGAGACGGTGAGCAAACACCAGGTGTGTCGCTCAACGTCAATGAAAAACTTGAGATTGCAAAACAGCTTGAAAAACTCAAAGTTGATGTGATAGAAGCAGGATTTGCAATTGCCTCTCCTGGGGATTTTGAGGCAATAAAAGTAATATCTGAGAATATAAAGGATGCAGTAATAGTCTCTTTGGCAAGAGCAATTGAAAAAGACATAGATAGGGCGTATGAGGCGCTCAAAAAGGCTTCATCCCCAAGAATTCATACATTCATTGCAACAAGTGATATTCATATGAAATACAAGCTCAAGATGACAGAAGATGAGGTACTTGAGCGAGCAGTTGCTATGGTAAAATATGCAAAAAAATATGTGTCTGATGTAGAGTTTTCATGTGAGGATGCAACACGTTCAAGAATTGAATTTTTAATAAAGGTGTTTGACGCTGTAATAAAAGCCGGTGCAACAGTTATAAACATACCAGACACGGTAGGCTACACAACACCTGAAGAGATGAAAAGAATTATTCGAGCAATAAAAGAAAACATTCCTGACATTGACAAGGTTCAAATTTCAGTTCATTGCCACAACGACTTAGGTCTTGCTGTTGCAAACTCATTGGCTGCTGTTGAAGAAGGGGTTCATCAGGTTGAATGTACAATAAATGGTCTTGGTGAGAGGGCTGGGAATGCTGCCTTAGAAGAAATTGTAATGGCTCTCAAAACCCGAAAAGACTTTTATGATGTTGATGTTTTGATAGATACAACCCAGATTTATCGAACAAGCAAGCTTGTGTCTTCTCTTACAGGCGTATTTGTTCAGCCAAACAAAGCAATAGTTGGTGCAAATGCATTTGCGCACGAGTCTGGTATACATCAGCATGGAGTATTGTCAGAACGAACAACATATGAGATTATTGACCCTGTGTCAATTGGTCTTCCGAAAAACAGGATGGTTTTGGGCAAGCACTCTGGTCGTCATGCGTTTGAAGAAAGGCTCAAAGAGCTTGGATACACAGACCTCACAAGAGAAGAGATTGACGCTGCATTTGAAAAGTTTAAAGTTTTGGCAGACAAAAAGAAGGTTGTACTTGACAAAGACATTGAGGCACTTTTAGAACAAAAGTCACTCAATATTCCAGAGACATATGAGCTTGTAAGGTTCCAGATAATAAGCGGAAATGGTCTTATATCAACTGCATCTGTAAGGATAAAATCGGGTGAGGAAGAGTTTGAAGAGGCGGCGACAGGTGATGGTCCTGTTGATGCAATCTTCAAGGCAATTGACAGAATTACAGGTCTTCAGGTTGAACTTGATGATTATAGTATAAAGGCTGTCACCCAGGGCAAGGATGCTCTTGGCGAGGTAACAGTCAGAATTAAGAAGGATGGCAAAGCGTTTTTGGGAAGAGGCTTATCTACAGATATTTTAGAAGCAAGCGCAAAAGCGTATGTAAATGCTATAAATAAGATGCTGTATAAAATTTCAGAGGAGTAAAATTGACTCTTTACAATTTTTTAAATTGGGTTTAAAATAATTAGCAAATAAAACTTGAGGGTCAAAGGGGTGCAAAAAATGATAATACGAATATGCGGCGCAATCACAATAATTAGCATTATTTCAATAATTAGAAAGAGAATAATTAAGTGTATTTATAAAATTTCATATGCCGCATTGCACCCATTTTGGCCTGTGTATGAGCAAAGAGGGTTTTTGAAAAGACCCTTAGGGCATCTTTAGAATTTGCAATCAGATTTGAGATTGAATTTTAAAAGCCCAGCCTAAAAAATCACAGGCTGGGCTTTTTTGATATCAAAAAGGAGGGAAAATGAAGTGGAAAATAATAAGACCATCATCATCTATGACTCAACCTTAAGAGACGGTGCTCAGGCTGGTGGAATTTCATATACTCTGGAAGATAAGCTCAAGATTGTAGAGAGGCTTGACAAATTTGGTGTGAAATTTATCGAAGCAGGGAATCCCGGTTCTAACATCAAAGACCAGGAATTTTTTGCAAGAGTTAAAAAGATGAGATTGAAAAACGCAAAGCTTATCGCCTTTGGTTCAACAAGGCGAGTGGGGATTAACGTGAAAGATGACCCTAACATTCAGTCACTCATTGCGGCTGATACCGAAGCTGTTGCAATCTTTGGCAAGTCATGGGATTTTCATGTTAAAGAGGTCTTGAAAACAACAGAGGATGAAAATCTTCAGATGATTTATGATACTATAAAATATTTAAAGTCATTGGGGAAGTATGTTGTATTTGATGCAGAGCACTTTTTTGATGGTTATAAAAATAACAAAAAGTACGCTTTGGAGACTTTAAAGGTTGCAAAAGAAGCAGGTGCAGACTCTTTGGACCTGTGCGATACAAATGGCGGTACTTTCCCAATGGATGTTTACAACATCACGAAAGAAGTTGTTGAGATGTTTCCTGGGACGATGATTGGAATTCACTGTCATAACGACACAGGCATGGCTGTTGCAAACTCAGTCATGGCGGTTTTGGCAGGAGCTCGTCAGGTTCAGGGGACTATAAACGGATATGGTGAGAGATGTGGAAACGCAGACCTTATTACACTCATACCAAATCTTCAGCTAAAGCTTGGCTTTAAATGTGTACCAGATGAGAACATAAAACACCTGACATCACTTTCAAGGTATGTTGCAGAGATTGCCAACATGATTCCAAACGAGCGCGCACCATATGTTGGAGCTTATGCGTTTACTCACAAGGCTGGTATGCACATTGATGCTGTCAAGAAAAATCCAGCTTCGTTTGAGCATATTAACCCTGAGATTGTTGGAAACACAAGAAGAATAGTACTGTCTGAGGTTGCAGGAAGGGCTACAATTCTTGACAAGATTCGCGAGATTGACCCGACAGTTACAAAAGACTCACCTGTCACAAAAGAGATTATTGATGAGCTAAAGCGTCTTGAAAATGAAGGGTATCAGTTTGAGTCTGCAGAGGCTTCATTTGAGATGTTAATTAGAAAAAAACTGGGACTTTACCAGCCGTTCTTTACTCTCAAAGAATTTAAAGTTCTCATTAATGAACCGGCAGTAGAGTACAGCTCATCTGCAATTGTAAAGATTGCGGTAGATGGGGTTACAGCAATCACTGCTGCAGAAGGTGATGGTCCTGTTCATGCTTTAGATAGTGCTTTGAGAAAGGCATTGGAAAAGTTCTACCCAGAGCTCAAAGAGGTTCATCTTGTTGACTACAAAGTAAGAGTGCTCAACGCCGAGACTGCAACTGCTGCAAAGGTAAGGGTTCTGATTGAGTCAACAGACGGCAAAGACACATGGACAACTGTAGGTGTTTCAACCGACATTGTAAATGCAAGCTGGATTGCACTTGTTGACTCACTGGAGTATAAGCTTTGCAAAGAAAAAGTGGGAAAATAAATAAAGCAGGGACTGTCCATCTCAAAATAATTTTTGACAGCCCCTGCTTTTAATTTTGCAGAATCAATAAATATATTACTTTTTTATTATTTTCAATTTAGTATGGTCTTATGAACATCTGGGTCCAGTACAAAACTCCCTTGCTGTTTTTTGCAACCCCAACACCAATTTCAGTAAAAGAGGGGCTTAGAATATTTGCTCTGTGACCTGGGGAGTTCATCCATGAACGAACAACCTCTTGAGGAGATTTTTGCCCGTACGCAATATTTTCCCCTGCTGCAGAAAATTTGAGCCCAAAACTTTCCATCATCTTAAATGGTGAGCCATAAGTTGGGGAATAGTGTGAAAAATAGTTTTTGCTTGCCATATCCTGAGATTTGTATTTGGCAACGCGTGAAAGCTGCCAATTTGACTTAAGTATCGCAAGCCCAGCTTTTGCGCGCTCTTGGTTTGTGAGCCTTATTACTTCATCTTCAAAGGATTTAAAATCGGAGTGATTGGGGATGTTTATCTTTTGTCCGGGAAATATTAAGTTTGGATTTTTAATCTGTGGATTTGCCGCTAAAAGTTCGCTTATACCAACCTGATTTTTAACAGCTATACTCCACAGAGTGTCTCCGGTTTGGATAGTATAAATCTTTGTTTGTGCAAAGGCACTTGAAAAATTCAGAAAAAATAGTATGCTCAAAAATGCAACTATTTTTCTCATTTAAGCTTTCACCTCCTCATATCTTATTTTTCTTAAAAATCTTTTGCTTAATTCTTTCCTTTTAAAAACCTAATTAAAAATCTATTTTAAAAACCACAAAATCGTGGTATTATTATAGAAGTAAATCTAATTTCAAAAAGGAGGCAAAGATAAAATGGCATATTACATCACAGATGATTGTATTTCATGCGGCGCATGCGAGAGCGAATGCCCTGTTTCGTGCATATCCCCTGGCGATGGAAAGTATGTAATTAACGAAGAAGAATGCATCTCATGCGGTGCATGCGCAAATGTATGCCCAGTTGATGCTCCAAAGCCAAGAGAGTAGTTCTTGAAAGTTGCAAAATTAGCTTAGGACCGGGTAAGAAATCAATCACCCGGTCTTTAAATTATAAATTGAAATAAAATTAGAAAAATCTGTATAGTTGAAAGGAAGGGCGAAAAAGAAATTGAACAGGATTTATGTTCCAGTTCAAAATCCTGAGGAGATACAAAAGCTAAAATGTGGTCAAGAAGTTTTAGTGTATGGCAAACTTTTTGTTGCAAGGGATGCTGCTCACAAAAGGCTTTTTGAAATGATTCAAAAAGGAAGTAAAATCCCAATAGATTTTAAAAATGGTGCGATATATTATATGGGTCCCTGTCCTGAAAAGCCGGGTGAAGTAATAGGACCATGTGGTCCCACAACAGCAGGCAGGATGGATGTATTTACTCCCATGATGCTTGAGCTTGGAATAAAGGTTTTAATTGGAAAGGGTAAAAGAAGTGAGGCTGTAAAAGAGGCAATTAAAAAACACGGTAGCATTTATCTTGCCACATTTGGTGGTGCTGCAGTGTTGATTCAAAGCTGTGTCAAATCTCAAAGGATAGTTATGTTTGAGGACCTTGGTGCAGAGGCAATTCGTGAAATTGAGGTCGAAAGCTTGCCTTGCATTGTTGCAATAGATTCTCAAGGGGAAGATATATATGAAATTGGACCAAGAAAGTATGCAAAGGATTTTAGATAGTCTTAAAATTTTCAATGCTCTTAAAAGCTACAATTTTTTGCGTCTTCACATGCCAGGTCACAAAGGTAAAGAAGAGATTTTCCCAGATGCAATTAAAAATATATTTCCCAACTTTGATGTCACAGAAACCTTCTGTACAGACAATTTATTGGACCCAAAAGGTTATATAAAGGAATTTTTAGATGGGATAAATGAGTTTTTTGGTACAAATTATAGCTTTTTGTCTCTTCAGGGCTCAACACACCTTCTGCAAGCCTCAATTGCTGCATTTTCAAATCCGTACGACAGTATACTTATAAACAGAGATGCTCACAAAAGCATATATAATATAGCAAAGATTTTAAAACTTGACATTGAATATATATATCCACAGTACAATGATTCTTTAGAAATATTTACATATATCGACGAAAAGCACTTTGAAATTGTCCTTCAAACTTCAAAATCTCAAATTGTTGTAATAACCTCACCATCGTATTACGGCATTGAACAAAATGTAAAGGTACTCTCAGATATAGCAAAGAAATATCAGAAGAAACTCATAGTTGACCAAGCTCACGGAGGTTATTATAAATTTGTAGGAAAAAAAACAGCCTTGGATAACGGAGCTGACATATGCATTTTAAGTCTTCACAAAACATTGCCATGTCCAAACCAGTCTGCACTGCTTTTGTCAAACTTAGCAGATAATGATAATAAGAAACTTTCTGCAACATTGGGTTATCTTCATACAACAAGCCCATCGTATGTGCTGCTTGCTTGGAGTGAGTATGGGATAGAGTTTTCAAAAAAGTTTGGCAGACAGCTTTTTAAAGAGCTCGAAAGAAAACTTGAAAAGCTATGCAAGCCGGTCTTAGAATATACAAACTATGTCTACAAAGATGTAGATATTTTAAAACTTCTTTTAAACTTTGGCAAAGTAGGGAAAAATCAAAGTTTTGTAAAAAGTCTTTTGGAGAGGTATTCTATTGTTCCAGAGGTTTTTGACCAGAATAGGATTCTGTTTTATTTTTCTCTGGTGGATTCTCTTTCTAATTTTGAAATCTTGGAAAGCTTTTTTTATGATATAATAAAAGAAAAAGGAAAAGAAGAACCTGAGAAAAGGTTTTTATCACCGCCAAGACCGAAAAAGGTTTTAAAAATATACGAAGTTGACAACGCAAGAAAAAGAAGGGTAAAGATTTGTGAGGCAGAAGGCTTTGTATGTGCGCAGGCAATCATTCCTTATCCCCCGGGATTTCCGGTTGTTGTTGAGGGTGAGGTTATAGAAAAAGATACTATAGAATATTTGCAAGAGCTTTTGGGTATTGAATTTATCAAAAAAAATGAGGTTGATGTGGTTGAGGATGGGTAAACTCATAGTATTTGAAGGAAACGATGGTTCAGGTAAAACTACCCAGCTTGTAAAAGTTGAAAAATATCTTAAAGAAAAGGGATACAAAGTTCTCACAACAAGAGAGCCAGGTGGGACAGAAGTAGGATACCGAATCAGAAAGCTTCTTTTAGACCCTCAATATAAGATGGATGGGCTTACTGAAGCTCTGCTTTTAGCTGCAGACAGAAACGAACATGTTAAAAATGTACTCATTCCCGCACTGGATGAAGGGTACATTGTGCTTTGCGACAGATACATCCTAAGTAGTGTAGTTTACCAGGGCATTGTAAGAGGGGTTGGCGTTGAAAATATTCTGAGATTAAATTCAATCTTTGAAGATAGAATAAAACCCGATCTTTACATTGTTCTTACCTTAGAGCCTGAAATAGCTCTGCAGAGAATCAAAATGGCTGGCAAAAACGACAGGCTTGACTTAGAAGATTTGGAGTTTCACAGGCGTGTGTACAGCGGCTTTAAAGAGGTATCAAAATGGTTTGAAAGATGTGTGAACATTGAGGCGCAGGGTTCAGAGAAAGAGGTTTTTGAAAAGGTGTTATTGGAGATAGAGAAGCTATTGGTAAATGGGAAGTAGAGAAGTAGAAAAGGAAGAAGAGTTTTTAAATAAGAACCTTTTTACTGCAATAGAGAGGAGAGAAGAGAGAAGATGAAGCTTATTGTAGCAGTTGTGCAAAATGAAGACATTGGCAGGCTTTTGGACGCTCTTCAAAAAGAAGGTATAATGGCAACAAAGCTTTCAACGTCAGGTGGATTTTTGCGCTCTGGCAATACCACTTTGCTCATAGGCATTGATGATGACAGGGTTTCTGAGGTGATTGACATTATATCTCAAAAGTGTAAGACACGCAAACAAATTGTTTCATCACCTGTTACAAACAATCCGTCAACAGGTGTATACATGCCATATCCTATTGAAATAACAATTGGTGGTGCAACAATATTTGTCCTCAATGTTGAAAGATTTGAGAAGGTTTAAAAAAATTTAAGAAGTGGGAAAGCAAAATGAGAGTAGAAGATGTTAAAAGAAACAATATAAATAATGTAGCGTTTTTTCAAGACCAGCGAAGAGTTGAAAGGTCAAAAGACTCTTTTTCAAACTATGTAAAGCAGCTTGAGAAAGATGAAATTATCAATAGGATAAAAGAGCTTATTAACAAAATAGACTCTCTTGGCAAGAGCCTTGCAGAAAGATTGGACCTTTCGACGCTAAAAGAGTATAAAAAGGCGATAAGAGAACTTTTGGGATATACAGTATTCTCTTCTCACGAATATTTTAGTGAAAGTCTTTTTGGCAGAAAAGGCAGACACAAGGTGTTTGGTATTGTTAAAAAAATTGATGAAAAAATGGATATGTTAACTCAGGAGATTTTGAAAAAAGAAGCGGACAATCTCAAAGTTTTGTCATATGTAGGGGAAATAAAAGGGCTACTTGTTGACCTATTTATCTAAGAAAATCTATACAGGGTGAGAAAAAGTATGAATTTAGATACTTTTATAGGGCAAAGAGAGATTATTAATACTCTCAAAAAGGCACTCAATAAACCTTTTCACGCATACATTTTTGAAGGTGAAAGAGGACTTGGCAAAAAACTTTTGGCAATGACCTTTTCAAAGCAAGTTTTGTGTGAAGAAAAGCTTGCGTGTGGGGTTTGTAAAAGCTGCAGGCTCTTTGACGCACTCACACACCCGGATTTTAAATTAATAAAGAGAGATGAAGATAAAAAAGAGATATCTGTTGACGCTATTAGAGAGATTATAAAAGATATTTCACGAGGACCTATTTTTGCAACAAAAAAGATATATATAATACAAGAGGCTGAGGAGATGTCAACAAGTGCTCAAAATGCACTTTTAAAGACTTTAGAAGAGCCTCCAGAGTATGCTCTTTTTATTCTCACATGCAACAATTTAGAAAGGCTTTTGCCAACAGTGGTTTCAAGGTCATTAGTGCTTTCATTCAAAAGATACAGCTCAAGCGAAATATCTGAGATTTTGAAAAGTCATGGGCTTGAACCCAAAGACTATGTTTTAAAACTTTGCAGAGGAAATCCTAAAATTGCTCTTGATTTTTATGATAAAGAGGTTCAAAATAAAAGAGACTATATTTTTGATAAACTTCTTTCATACGACGGGGCAAGTTTTAGTTTGATAAAAGAATTTGAAAGTGATTTTGAAAAGTTTAAAGACGACTTTGCATTTTTATTTGAGACAGTTATATACTTTTTACGAGATGCGCTTATGTTCAAAAAGACAAACCTTGTTGAGCTTATTATAAACACAGACAAGTTAGAAAAGATAGTTGAGTTTGCAAACAAGCATACAATCTCTCATATATACAGGCTATTGCAGGATTTTATAATATTAGAAAAGTACCCAGATGCAAATGTAATCTCAGACAATGTGCTTGACATGATTTTTTTAAAACTATCAGGGGGCTAAAAAAAGATGGCAGAAGTTGTTGGAGTTAGATTCAAAAAAGCAGGGAAGATATACTGGTTTGACCCGAATAACATAGATTTAAAAGCCGGAGATGACGTCATTGTTGAGACGGTCCGTGGAATTGAAATGGGAAAAGTTATGATAGAAAAAAGAGAGGTGCCTGACGAAGAGATAGTCCAGCCTCTCAAAAAGGTTGTAAGAAAGGCAACAGAAGAGGATTACAAAAAAGCTCAAGAAAACATGGAAAAGGCGGCAAGAGCACTTGAGATTTGCAAGGAAAAAGTACAAAAGCATGGTCTTCCTATGAAGCTTTTGCATGCCGAGTACACATTTGACAACAACAAGCTTCTTTTCTATTTCACAGCAGAAGGAAGGGTTGATTTCAGAGAACTTGTAAAAGATCTTGCAGCAGTTTTCAGAACAAGGATTGAGCTGAGACAAATAGGTGTCAGAGACGACACAAAGTTCCGTGGTGGTTTGGGACCATGTGGTCGTGAGGTTTGCTGTGCAGTGCATCTTTGTGAGTTTGTACCAATTTCAATAAAGATGGCAAAGCAGCAGGGGCTTGTTTTAAACCCTGCAAAGATATCCGGCCTTTGCGGCAGGCTCATGTGCTGCTTGACATACGAGCAAAAATTCTATGAAGAGGCAATGTTAAAGCTTCCCGGGATAGGTGCGATTGTAAAAACAGCCGATGGTATAGGTGAAGTAGTTGAGGTAAGCCTCTTAAAAGAAAAGATAAAGGTCAGATTTGAAGATGAAATGCAAAATGTAGAGGTAAAAGAATACTCTGTTGGTGAGTTTGAGATTCTAAAAGACACCAAGAAGATTCAACAGCCGGTTATTGCACTTGATGACGACGAGCTAAAAGAGCTTTTGGATTTGGAAGAATAAAAATGAATTTGAACTTGAAAGAGGCAAAAAGGGCTGCTAAAAAGTTACTGTGAAAGCAGCCCGTTTTTTAAATTTTAAGATTCTTTTTCTTGTGCAGAGGTGATAAAGATTGGAAGTAGTTTTGCTAATTGTTGCTATTGTTCTTGTCATATCAAACTTGATTTTGTTAATAAGGCTTAAAAATAATATAAATTCTTCTTTGGATACTCAAAATAAACTGTTAGAGATTGAAAAAGAACTTGAACAAATTCAAAATTCTATCTCACAGCAATTTTCTCAGAATAAAAATGAAATGCAAAATATAATAAGCTCATTTGGCAGCATTTTAATGACAAGATTTTCAGATCTATCCAATCAGATAATAAATTTTACATCATCAAGTCAGGAAAGGCTTGACAGTATCCGAAAAGAGATAGATAGTAAGCTTGAGAAAATACGAGAGACTGTTGACAGCCAGCTACAAAGCACATTAGAGACAAAACTTTCGCAGTCTTTCAAGCTTGTATCAGAGCGTCTGGAGCTTGTCCACAGAGGGCTTGGTGAGATGCAGGCCCTGGCCGGAAGTGTTGGAGACCTTAAAAAGATTTTGAGCAATGTAAAGGTTCGTGGAACACTTGGTGAGATTCAGCTTGGCAATATCATAGACCAGATTTTGGATCAATCACAGTACGAAAGAAATGTCAGGATAAAACCGCACACTCAAGAGCAAGTTGAGTTTGCAATAAAGATTCCTTCTAAAAATTCAAAAGATAATGAATTTATATACCTTCCAATAGACTCCAAATTCCCCATAGAAAGTTATCAGCGGCTTATTGAGGCGCAGGAGAAAGCGGAGACAGAAGAAGTTGCAAGATTTTCGAAGGAGCTTGAAAATAGTATAAGACAGAATGCAAAGACTATAAAGGAAAAGTACATAGACCCGCCTAAAACAACAGATTTTGCTATCATGTTTTTGCCCTCTGAAGGGCTTTATGCAGAGGTGCTGAAGATACCCGGGCTGTTTGAGTCTGTGCAAAGGGAATACAAGGTAATTATTGCAGGACCTACAACAGTTGTTGCAATGCTCAACACCATTTCGCTTGGATTTAAAACTTTTGCTATTGAAAAGAGAACAAATGAGATCTGGGAGCTTTTGTCTGCCGTCAAGACTGAGTTTTCAAGGTTTGCTGAGATTCTTGAAAAGGTTAAAAAGAAGCTTTCTGAAGCGCAGGATACAATTGACACTGCAACAAGAAAGACAAGAACTATAGAAAGAAAGCTTAAAAGTGTTGAGACCCTCTCTTCAGAAAAAGATATAGATATGATTCTTTATGATGAGGAAGCTATTGAAGAAGGTTCAGGGAAATAATCTCACATATGAAGATTTTAAATTGCCATCTTGCAAAATTTCAACTCATATCTTAAAATATAGTCTTGTGCAAAAGAACAATTTGCAATGTCCTATTGTCAAAAATGCAAAAGTAGAATATAATATATCTCATAACACTTGATTGTATACATATATACAATGTGGAGGGAAGTTTAAGTGGCAAGAGTAGAATTTAATCCCAAGACAAACCTGATTGAGCAGGCAGCGTATAAATATACACTCCAGGATGTTCCAGAGCCGAACCTCTATAGAGAGATTTTCCCGTATACAGAGATACCCAAGATAGCCTTCAACCACAGGCATGTTCCTATGTTTGTGCCTGATGAGATATGGATAACAGATACAACATTCAGAGATGGTCAGCAAGCAAGGTCTCCTTATACAGTTGAACAAATTGTAAGGCTTTTTGATTATCTTCATGAACTTGACAATGACTCTGGCGTGATCCGTCAGACAGAGTTTTTCCTATATTCAAAAAAAGATAGAGAAGCTGTTATAAAATGCATGGAAAGAGGTTACAGGTATCCAGAGGTTACCTCATGGATAAGAGCAAGAAAAGAGGATTTTCAACTTGTGAAAGAGATGGGCATCAAAGAGACAGGAATTTTGGTGTCCTGCTCTGACTATCATATATTCAAAAAGCTCAACATGACAAGAAAACAGGCAATGGAGATGTATCTTTCTATTGTTGAAGCAGCGCTTGAACATGGAATTATTCCACGCTGCCATTTTGAGGACATCACAAGAGCAGACTTTTACGGCTTTGTTGTTCCGTTTGCAAATGAGCTTATGAAACTTGCGCGCCAAGCAAATATGCCGGTCAAGATAAGAGCATGCGATACCCTCGGGCTTGGTGTGTCTTACCCGGGAGTTGCTCTTCCAAGAAGCGTGCAGGGAATAATTTACGGGCTAAGGCATTACGCAGAGGTGCCGTCTGAGTGGCTTGAGTGGCATGGTCACAACGATTTTTACAAAGCTGTTGTTAACTCTGGCACTGCATGGCTTTACGGTGCATCTGCAGTTAACTGTTCGCTCTTGGGTATAGGTGAGAGAACTGGTAATACTCCTTTGGAGGCTATGGTAATTGAATATGCCCAGCTTAGAGGCACAACAAAGAATATGAGGCTTGAGGTAATCACTGAGATTGCAGATTACTTTGAAAAAGAGCTTGACTATGAGATTCCGCCAAGAACGCCGTTTGTTGGCAGAGCATTTAATGCAACAAGAGCAGGAATTCATGCTGATGGTATTTTGAAGGATGAGGAAATCTACAACATATTTGATACAAAAAAGATTTTAAACCGTCCAATTGTCATTGCAGTTGATGCACACTCTGGGCTTGCAGGTATCGCTGCATGGATTAACACATATTTCAGGCTTGAAGGTGACAAGAAGATTGACAAGCGCGACCCGAGAGTTGCTAAAATCAAAGAGTGGGTTGACAGGGAGTACGAAAATGGAAGAACAACTGTTATTGGTGACGATGAGCTTGAAATGGTTGTTCGAGAAGTCATGCCAGAACTTTTCAAGATGCATGAAAGTAGGGTAAAATAGTTTTTCTAAATATTTTAAAAAGAGCCAGTCCTAAAAAGTTGGGCTGGCTTTTTATTTTTGTATCTTTCTTGTCTGTTTCCATTTTTCTACCAAGTTCATCTTACTTCTCATATTTCTATATTTCCAATACTCTTTTTCATCAAGAAATACACTTCCCCAAAGATAAATTGTAGGTATAGGAAGTTCTTTAGCTCCATAGAAGTCTTTTAAGAATACATCTTTTATTTCGTTGAAGCTATAAAAAGTAAAAAGTTTTTCAATGTGTTCCCAATTGCCGTATGCTAATACTGTCTTTATTATTAAATCTTTGTGTTTTTCTGTATCTAACATTTCAAAGTTATAATTTTTGAATAAGATTTTAAAATCCTCCGGAAGTTTCATGGTAGCATACCTCTTTTCTTTATATACTTTTCAATTGCTATTTTAGCTTGCTGAGTTAAAAACCTTTCTATTTCACCTACTTTTGGTGCTTCACCTATTACAGAGATTAATGCTGTTTCTTTATCAATTATATCTTCTGTATACATAAGTTGTTCTAAGAACAATTTCTTTGAAAAAACTGATTCACCTTCTATTACAAATTTCTGAGGTGCTTTCTCTAAAATATACTCTAAATTGACAATACCTTTTTTGAGTAAAAAATACAAGTCAATATAATCTCTATATGTTGGTCGTCTACCGATGGTATACGCTTTCATCAAAGCTATTTCCTTTGGAGATGCTAAATTGATTCCTTTTAAACGAATGTCTATTTTATCACCTTGGACTAATGGCTCAATCAAAGGGAAGGGATATGCAATGAAACTTATCTTTACTCCACATATAGTTGAAGTCATCTGGTCAACTTGCTTTATAATGATGTTTACATTTTTTTTAGAGAACGACTTGGTTAAAATATTGTAAATATATTCAAATTCTATTTTTTCGCTAACTTCTTTTTGAAAAAAATCCAAATCATATGACTTTCTATGGCGAAGTTGCAATGCCAATGCAGTACCTCCTGCAAGATAGAATTTTTTTGACAAATTGCTTTTAGCGATATTTCTACATATTTCATATCCTACTGAGTCTAATACTTCCATATCCATCATAGCTGACTCCTTTTTTATTTTTTCCTACTAATAGTCATTATAACATAAACGTATTTGCTTGAATTAAATTTTAATTTAGATCTAAAAAACTTATGTCAGGTTATATCATGCGTATTTGTTATTAGGCAATAATTGACAAATAGAGTATTGTAAGATTTATTTAACGAAACACAAATTATACAAATATATATTACTTTTTATATACTATATCTAAAACAATTATAAATCACCTTAAAAACTTTATATAAAATAATGCAATCTTAGTGTAAAATATTTATTTGACATTGGATGAAAAAAGCTTTCTCCTCTTGGTAGAAGAGAAAAAATGAAGTAGAATATAATGATGAAAAAATAAAAAAAGAAAAAGGGAAAACAAACCAAAGGAGGGAGCAAAATGACTGAAAATATTGTATCAAAAATAGAAGAACTTTTAAAGACTTTTGAGGAAGGATTAGAGAAGATAGTGAAAAGGGAGAAGGATTTAGCGGAATATTCAATTGAACTTAAGAAGCAGTTAGACCTGATAGGCAAGGAGATGATAAAGGAAGCATGTGAACTTATAGATGAATCATTGAAAGAAAACGAAGAGAGGAAGAAGAGGTATGAAGTTGTGAGGAGAGACAAGAGGGGTTTAAAGACAATATTTGGTGATATTGAATATGAGAGAACATATTACAAAGATAAGGAAGGCAAAGGATATGTGGGGGGAAGTGGATTATGGTTTTGAACTTATGAATGTATATTTAAGAAATATAAAGTCGAAAAATTTAGATAGGCAAGAAGTTAAGGAAATAGTAAAAGGAATTATAAAGAACGGGAAAAGAGTACGAAAAGGTATGGAAAAGTCGAATAATATACCAATTATAGCAAATGGTAAAGTTAACCAGTTACGAAGAGCATTAAAGTCTTTGATTAGTTGTAGCTTCTATAACGCAGGTATATTCTAATAAAAATTTTTTCCTACAAACTCTTAACACTATCCACAACACTTTAAATATTGAAAACTATAAAAGATTATGCTAAAATATTTTTATCTGAACTTGGCAAAAAGGCAAAGGGGCCATAAAAGGAGGGTTACCTTTGCCTTTTTTAGTATTCAAATTAAATTTATTATGTTAATGGGAGGATGGTAGCACTATGAAAAGATTAACCTTAAAGAATCTGGTTGGTATTACGGTAGTTTTGGTTTTATTAATTTCTCTTTTTACCAGTGCCGAATCTTCAAATACAAAAACTATTCGACTTGGTGTGAATCTTGAACTATCAGGCAGTGTTGCACAGTTTGGGCAGAGAAATTTGGAAGGACTTAAAATGGCAATTGAAGAAATAAACAGCAAGGGTGGAGTTTTAGGCAAAAAAATTGAACTTGTGATTTACGACAACAAATCAGACAAGACAGAAGCATTGAATGTTGCCACAAAACTTGCTACAAAAGAAAATGTTTTTGCAATGTTAGGACCAGTTACGTCAGGTGCAACAAAATCAGCCTCTGTTGCTGCGCAGCGTTATAAAGTACCTCTAATTTCTTCTACAGCAACAGATGACCTTGTCACAGTAGATGAGCGAACAGGTAGAACAAAAGCGTACATTTTCAGAATTTGTTTTAATGACTCATTTCAGGGCAGTGTGATGGCAAACTTTGCTCTAAAGACGTTAAAAATCAAAACTGCAGCTGTGATATACGATGCATCTTCGGATTACAGCAAAGGTCTTTATAAGAATTTCAAAGAGGCATTTACAAAAGGTGGAGGGAAGCTTGTAGCTGAAGAAGCATTTTCGAAAGGTGAACAAGATTTTAATGGAATTTTGACAAAAATAAGAGACAAAAAACCGCAAGCTATTTTTGCCCCTGTATACTACGATGAAGCAGGACTTATCATCAAACAGGCAAGAGAGCTTGGAATGTGGATACCTATTTTGGGTTCTGACGGGTTTGACGACCCGAAAGTTATAGAAAAAGCAGGCAGCAAATATGCAACAAATGTATTTTTCTCAACACATTATTCCTCTCAGGACACAGATAAAAAAGTGCAGGATTTTAGAAAAAGATACCAGCAAAAGTATAAGATTGAACCTAACGCGCTTTCAGCACTGGGTTATGATTTGGGTTATTTCATTGCAGATGCAATAAAAAGAGCGAATTCTACAACAGACAGAGAAAAACTTCGCAAAGCACTTGAAATCACCAAGAACTTTGAGGGTGTTACTGGAATTATCTCAATAGATGCAAAACATAATGCAAAGAAGTCTGCGGTTATAATCGAGATAAAAAATGGTGTTCAGAGATTTAAACAAAAACTAAATCCTTAAAAATTTTGTCCCCTTTCTGGCATAAAGCCAGGGAGGGGATTTTTAAATTCACGCTCTTGTATACAGGTATACTTTAATGCTATAATATTATAAGGTATTTTTAACAATTACAATCAAAGCTTTTTGGGAGGTTTAAAAGCGAAATGGGTTTGACAGTTGCGCAGAAGATTATAAAACAACACTTAGTTAAAGGTGAAATGATACCAGGAAAAGAGATTGCAATCAGAATTGACCAAACACTTACACAGGATTCAACTGGTACAATGGCATATCTTCAGTTTGAAGCAATGGGTATTGACAGGGTAAAAACTAAAAGGTCTGTTGCATACATTGACCATAATACACTTCAGACAGGGCCAGAGAATGCAGATGATCATCTATACATACAAACTGTTGCAAAAAAATATGGTATTTACTTTTCAAAACCCGGTAATGGAATCTGCCACCAGGTACATCTTGAAAGGTTTGCGGTTCCAGGACAAACACTTTTGGGGTCAGACAGCCACACACCAACAGCTGGTGGAATAGGCATGCTTGCAATTGGTGCAGGTGGTTTAGATGTTGCAGTTGCAATGGGTGGTGGCGAATATTACTTAATTATGCCTAAGATTGTAAAAGTAAACCTCAAAGGCAAGCTTCAACCTTGGGTTTCTGCAAAGGATATTATTTTAGAGCTTTTGAGAAGGCTTACAGTAAAGGGTGGCGTTGGCAAAATTTTTGAATACACAGGTGAGGGTGTAAAGACTTTATCTATACCAGAGAGAGCCACGATTACAAATATGGGGGCAGAACTTGGAGCAACAACTTCTATATTCCCATCTGATGAGGTGACATACGAATTTTTGAAGGCACAGGGAAGAGAAGCTGACTTTGTTGAGATTCTGCCAGACCCAGATGCACAGTATGATGAGGAGATTGAGATAGATTTATCGAGTCTGGTGCCGCTTGCAGCATGCCCGCACAGCCCTGACAATGTTGTGCCTGTGAGTGAGTTAAAAGGTATAAAGGTTGACCAGGTTGCAATTGGAAGCTGCACAAACTCATCTTACAAGGACCTCATGAAGGTGGCAAAGATTTTGGAAGGAAAAACCATTGCAGAGCATGTATCGCTTGTCATATCTCCAGGGTCAAAACAGGTTTTGAACATGCTTGCTCAAAACGGTGCACTGGCATCAATGGTTGCAGCAGGTGCAAGGATTTTAGAGTGTGCTTGTGGTCCTTGTATAGGCATGGGTCAAGCACCAAGAACAGGAGGCATTTCGCTCAGAACATTTAACAGGAACTTTGAAGGAAGAAGCGGTACACCTTCTGCCAAAGTGTACCTTGTTTCTCCTGAGACTGCTGCAGCTTCTGCCATCACAGGTTATATCACAGACCCAAGAACCCTTGGCGATGAGCCAGAGGTTGAGATGCCAAAAAGTTTTCTTATAAATGACAATTTAATAGTGCCACCTGCTGAAAATTCTGACGAGATTGAGGTTATAAGAGGACCGAATATAAAACCATTTCCGCAAGGGAAGCCTTTGCCAGATGTTGTTGTGGGAAAAGTCTTGATAAAGCTTGGAGATAATATCACAACAGACCACATTATGCCGTCTAACGCAAAGCTTTTGCCATATAGGTCGAACATTCCGTATTTATCTGATTACTGCTTGACACCATGCGACCCTAATTTTCCTAAAAAAGCACGTGAAAATGGTGGAGGGTTTATAGTAGGTGGAATAAACTATGGACAGGGGTCATCAAGAGAACATGCAGCGCTTGTGCCGCTTTATTTGGGTATAAAAGGGGTTTTGGCGAAGAGCTTTGCACGAATACACATGGCAAATTTGATAAACAACGGAATCATACCAATGGTGTTTGAAAATCAGAATGATTATGATACAATTGAAGAGATGGATGAACTTAAAATTGAAAATGCAAGAGAACAGATAGAAAAAAGTGATGTTTTAATAATTGAAAATGTCACGAAAGGATTAAAGTACAGAATGATTTTAAACCTGACAGACAGACAGCGTCAGATGATTTTGCATGGCGGGCTTTTGAACCTTACAAAAGCTATGGGGATGAAATAAGATAAATAAAAGAGGGGAGTTTAATCCCCTCTTTATTAAAGTTATCAAATTTTAATGTTAGGAGGACTAAAGATGGCATACAGAATTACACTTATTCCTGGCGATGGTATAGGACCAGAGGTTACAGAGGCAGCAAGAAGAGTTTTGGATGCATCGGGTGTAAAGATAGAGTGGGAAGTTGTGGAAGCTGGCGAAAAGGTTATGCAGGAGTATGGGACGCCACTTCCTGACTATGTTTTGGAAAGTATAAAGAGAAATAAGGTTGCACTAAAAGGTCCTATTACAACACCTGTTGGGACAGGGTTTAGAAGTGTTAATGTTGCACTCAGACAAGCGTTAAACCTTTATGCAAATGTAAGACCTGTAAAGTCTTATGAAGGTGTTCCTTCAAGATATACAAATGTGGATTTGATCATTGTAAGAGAAAATACAGAGGACCTTTATGCAGGTATTGAATATATGGCTGGCGATGATGCGGCGGTTGGTGTTAAAATAATAACAAGAAAGGCAAGTGAGAGGATTGTCAGGTACGCATTTGAGCTTGCAAGAAGAGAAAAAAGAAGAAAGGTCACAGCTGTTCATAAAGCAAATATTCAAAAACTTACTGATGGGTTGTTTTTAGAATGTGCAAGAAAGGTAGCGCAGGACTATCCAGATATAGAGTTTGAAGATATGATTGTTGATGCAATGAGCATGAAGCTTGTCCAAAGCCCAGAAAACTACGACGTTTTGGTTATGCCAAACATGTACGGAGATATCCTATCTGACTTGGCGGCAGGGCTTGTGGGAGGTTTGGGAATAGCACCAGGTGCTAACATCGGCGAAGATGGGGCGGTATTTGAGCCAATCCACGGCTCTGCACCAAAAAGAGCAGGACAGAACTTGGCAAATCCAACTGCAACTATACTTTCTGGTGTTATGATGCTAAGGTACTTGGGCGAGCTTGAAACAGCTGATAGAGTTGAAAAGGCGGTGGCTAAAGTTATAAAAGAAGGCAAAGAGGTTACATACGACCTTGGAGGCTCAACAGGTACAAAAGAGTTTGCAGATGCAGTCATCCGCGAGATGGAAAGGATATAAAAAATAAAGAGTTTGAAGGTGGTTTTTGATGGTATATAGTTATTCAGATGATAAAGATGCAAGATATTCTCCCTTATATGAGAAGATTTTTGAAGTGATAAAAGAAAAGATTTTAATGGGAATTTTAAAGCCGGGAGACCCTCTTGTTGAAGTAAAACTTGCTGAAGAACTTGGAGTTTCTCGAACACCGATAAGAGAAGCTCTGCGCCAGCTTGAACTTGAGGGGCTTGTATATTCTATTCCTCACAAAGGTGCGTTTGTTGCAGGTGTTACTGCTCAGGATATAGAAGATATATACACAATCAGGATGCTTTTAGATGGACTTGCTGCGCGCTGGGCTGCCCAGAAGATTACAAAAGATGAAGAAGATGAGCTTACTGAAATTATAACTCTTATGGAGCTCTATACAAAGAAAAAAGATATTCCAAAGGTGATGAAAACTGATTCGCAGTTTCACCAGCTCATTTACAAAGCATCGAAGAGCAAACCGCTTGAACATGTTTTATCCACCTTCCATAGCTATATAATAAGGGCAAGAGCAACCTCTTTTGAGACACCAGGAAGGCTTGAGGAAGCTATGGAGGAACACAAGCTCATATTTGAAGCAATAGTCAGCAGAGACCCTGACAAGGCAGAAGAGTATATGAAACTTCATGTTAAGAACGCAGCAAAAAATCTAATTGAACAAAAGAAGAGTGAAGAGAGAACAGTAGCAGGGAAGTAAGCATTTTCCCTGCTTATTTTTTTTTGCAGGTATTAGTCTTTTTTGAAGGGGGAAGAATACAAAATAAAAAGTAAAAAAGGAGAGAAACTTTTACTATCATGAAGATTGAAAGTATGAAGGTATACAATCACAGAAATATTTACTCAGACAAAAAAGTTGTGGTATTAAAGGTAAAAGGAGACATTGAAGAGGCAAGAAACTTTGCAAAGCTTTGCATCCATATTCAAAACCTTATAGGATACAACTTGGTTGAATACTGGGAATGCTTGAGCGTGGAAGATCATATTGATGTTCTGATTGAACATGACAATCAGATGCTTGTACACAAGGTCATAGAGTTTGCTTTAGAGTGCATAGAAAAAGGGTTTGAACCTGAACATTTTCCTGACAAGATTTCAAAGTTAAAAAAGCTCACAATTGAGACAGAGCTTTCGCCAAATACAAGACTTTTGAAAAATGCCTGTATGAAAAGAGGTATAAAGTTTACAAGGATTGGATATACAGATACATTCATGCTGGGAGAGGGAAAGTATGCGAAGCTTTTTGCATCCATTATAAGTGATCATGACTTTAGCAGAGTTAGTCTGTCTGACGACAGGGAACTTTCCCGAAGGTTTTTAAAGCTCAATTCTTTTCCTGTTGTGCCGTTTGATGTGGTCTTTACATCTGACCAACTGATGGACAGCATAAAAAAACTGGGTTTTCCAGTTTCGATAAAAGGCTGCAGAAAAGACTCTCCAAATATAGGGAATATCAGAACAAATCAACAGGCGTTGGAAGCATTTGATATGGTAAAAAACCTGGATAGCAGAGTGATAGTTGAAAGATATGTGCCGGGTAAAAGCTATAAAATCCTGGTTGTAAATGGGAAAGTTGTGGCAGCTGTTGAAAGAACCTCTCCATACATTGTAGGCGATGGTAAGAGAAGAATTTCAGAACTTTTAGACCAAGGTGAGAGAAATAATAAATATATTCAAAAGAATATTTTAAAACAGGGATTTACCTTGGACGATATTTTGCCCAAGGGAATGAAGGTTTTTTTGAAGGAACCGACCAGTTTTAAAACAGGATGTATAACCACAGATGTTACGGAAAAGATAGCATACGAAAACCAACAACTTTTTATTAAGATTGCAGAAAAGTTTGGATATGTAGTGACCATTTTAGACTTTGTTACAGAAGATATTTCGCTGCCATATTCGGTGGTAGGAGGATATGTTGTTGATGTTGAGACAAATTGTGACCTTCGTATATTTTCGCAGACATGCAACTGCGATATTTTCAATACTATTTTGGATGTATATTTTGAAAAGATGCCCAATCCAACTGTGCCGATAATTGCTGTGTCAGGGACATATGGAAAAAGCACGATATTGCAAATAATGAAGTACATTTTACAAAGATGCGGTTTGGAAACATCCATTGATAGTGAAATTGAAAATTTCTATCTAAGAAATTTTGGGGACTTGTCTGACATAAAACTTGTTGAATTCAATCCAGAAAAGTGTATTGAGGAGATAGAAATAGAACCCGATGTAGGCGTTATTACCAATACATTTTCTCAAAATCAAATAGAAAGAAACCTTTTGTTTTCTAAAAGTATTAAGGAAAATGGATATCTAATTTTGAACATCAACGATGCTTATAAATATCTATACAGTGCAAAAGCCAGATGTAATATTGTATTTACATCTATTTCAAATCATCATCCAGATTTAAAGGCTCATATAGAGATGAAAAGACCCTGTGTGTATCTTGAAAATGATTTTGTGAAGATTTTCGATGGTCAGCAGTTTTTTTCATTATGCAACATTAAAGAGATTCCGTACTCATATGAAGGCAAACTTATGTTTGCAGTTGACAATATTCTCCAGGCAATTGCAGCATTATATTTTTATGGTGTTGACAGCGAGATTATATATAAATTTTTGACTGAGTACAAGAATGATTCACATCAAAATCCAGGAAAATTTAATATATTTGATATAAATGGTGTAAAAGTAATTATTGACAGTGTTAGTAAAAAGGAACATATAAAAATTCTTGCTTTGAGCCTAAGCTCAATAGGAATTAAAAATCTTTATTTTGTATGCGAAAAAGAACAAGAACAAATTCTGGACTTTATAAAAGACAGAAGTAAAATTATATGTAAGCATATAGAAAAATTTTCAGATGTAGTTGAAATGGTATCTGAGGGCATAAAGAAGGCAAAAAAGGGAGATGGTGTTTTTATCATTCTGCCAGAACCTTTAAATAGAGATGTTACGTTTGAGATAAGAGAGGCACTGGCTAAGAGGAAGAAGAATTTTGTGAACAATGCTTGAAAAACACAATAAAGTTTAGTATCATATCCACTATAAGAAGTTTTAAAATTTATGGTGATTAGGAGTTGATTTTGCTATGAGCCTACCACAGGTGTTCAAATATAGAGGGAGAGAAGTTTATAAAATTAGAAATAACCTTATCCACTATGGAAATCCAGACGACAAATTTGTTGCTGTGTTTGTAGTGCTGGGGACTGAAGAATATAAAGGACACAAGATAGCATCACCTATTTCGGTTGAACTTCAGATAAACAATCCAAAGCTCACTGTCAGAGAAAGAGTTGTGAAAAAAGCCGAAGCAGACAATCTTTACAAAGCACTTGAACTTGCTCATGTATGGCTTGTTCAGGCAAACGGCAAGTAAATTTTGGCAGTTGATTTTAGAAGGTTTTAAGAGTATAATAGAATTGGCTGTGCTATGATGGGGAGGTAGCGGTGCCCTGTAACCCGCAATCCGCTATAGCGGGGTCGAATAGCCAGACTGAGGTATAACCCTTTTGGCATTGAGGGCAGGCCGGGGTGAGGATGGTTGTGTCCTGCGCAACGCGAGGGCTGTGAACCCCGCCAGGTCCGGAAGGAAGCAACGGTAAGCAGTTTTTCGCGTGTGCCGCAGGGGTGCATAACAGGAGCCTGTCGGGTCTGCTATTTCACCAGGAGGGTTATATCGAAGCTGGTTGCACAGCCATTTTATTTTTGTCTTTTTCCAGGAATAAAAATCTAAAAGTAAATAATTTTATTGACAGGTACTTAGATTTAGAATATAATATAGAAAAGTATAACAGAGGTTTACAAAGGGAGGATAAGATACAAATGATAGTTCTTGAAGGACATGAACTTGTGACCTCCCAAGCACTGACAGTTCTAAAACCCTATGTGGGCGAAGCCCATCTTATCTCAAGTATTCTTGTTCTTGCACGCCTTCTTGAACTTGAGAGGTTTTCTTTTTTTGGTTCTGAAAAGGTTTACCAGCGACTCAAAAAACTTTTTTTCCCAAACGTTTGCGTTGAGTTCTGGCAGGAATCTCTTGAAGTTGTGTTTATTGATGTTACTACTATAAAAAACAACTTTGTAGATTTAAAACATTTTAAAGCTTGGAGTGAGGCTTTGCATGCAAACAAAAAAATCCTGCTCTATGAACTTTTCGCCGAAGGAAGTTTACTTTTTGACTTATGTAGCTTTATTTTAATTTCTGATGAAATATTCAAAGTAGAATCATAGTAAAATTGGTCTAAAAAAAAACAAGGGAGATTTTGAAAAGTCTCCCTTTTAAATTTTATGTAAAGTAGAGTATAATAAAAATCAATCCCCCTTCTCAGGGAATATATTATTATATGGGCAAGTGATAAATTTAAACAAAAGGAATGATAAATTGATGAGTTCTCAGTTGGAATTCTGTCTTTATAAGCTTTTTGAAATGGTTGGTGTTGTTGCAATAAGTGGTATATTTATTGTTTCAGTTTTTTTAGGGAAAGAACTAAAAAATACATTGATTTATAGTTTTGGTAAGATATTTTTATCGCTTGTTATTTTGAAGTTCTTGTATGTACTAAAATTAGAAAAAGATGTTTTAAACAAAGTTGAAGGGATACAGGCTATTGTTTTTTTAAATATTTTTTTGAAATTTTTAATAATATATGCGCTTGTATTTTCAGTTTTGTGCCAAGAAAAACTAAAAAAGTTTTTAGAAAAAACTGCAATTTTAATCAATATAGGTATAACAGTAATAGTTTTTCTTATGTTTGAAAAAATAAAAAACTCAAGATATTTTGTTTTTCTATATTCTCAAAAAACTGCTACAACTCTTTACATTTTTAGTGAAATAATAGTTGCAGTCGGTATTTTGATTTTATTACATTTAAGCTTTACAAACTTTTATTTTAAACAAACAAAAAGTTTTAGAATATTTGTTTTAACATTTGCTGCAGGTGAGATTTTTTTAGCAATGTTTAAAAGAAAAGGTATTTTGTATACTGAGGCAATTCAAAATGGTGCTTTGCTTTATCTTTTTGTTGCTATATTTCTTGCAGTTGCAATGCAAAGGTTCAGGTTTTTGCACAGTTTATCAAAATTTAGTACTGAAGTGTTGAAAGAAAGGCTTGACTTACAGAAAAGTTTTGAGCTACTTGTAGAGTTTGTATATGAGATGTATTTGAAAGTATTACCACGAATGTGTTTTTATTACTGCCATGAAGATGATAACTACAGGCTTATAGTATTCAAAGATGAAAACAAACAAAGTAGTGATATAAGCTCTGGCCTCCAATTAAAGGTAAGTCAGGAACTGTTGCAAATCAATAGAATTAGGACATTTACTATTGATGAATTTAAGAGTTTTTTTGAGTGTAGATCTTTAGAATCTTTTGTTTCTGAGATTTTCAAAATTGCTGTGTTTGTTCCTATTTTTATGCATAACAAACTTGTTGGATTTTTGGTTTGTTATTCGAAACTCAAAGATTTTAATCTTACAGATGAGATAAAAGATGGGCTTACAATCTTTATGAATTTTTCTCAGGCTCTTCTTTTTCAGATTGAAAGAATTGAAAAAATAAAGAATTTGTCAACAGAAGATGAGCTTACAGGAATATATAACAGAAGATATTTCATGAAAGAGCTTATATTAGAGTCATTATCTGCAGATAGGTACGAAAACAAGTTTTGTGTAGCTTTCTTTGATATGGATAATTTAAAACTTTTGAACGATTTTTATGGACACAGTGTGGGTGACAAAGCTATCAGGATGATAGGGAGGATTATAAGAGACAATATCAGAAAAACAGACATTCCTGCAAGACTTGGTGGAGATGAATTTGCAGTTATATTTAAAAATTGCAGTAAAGAAGCAATAGAAGATAGAATAAATACAATAAAGCAGCTTATAGAAAAAGAATCTGAACAGCAGCTTCCAAAAAAGATAAAAGTAAGTTGTGGAATTGCTGTATATCCTGATGATACTACAAGTCTTGATGAACTTTTGAAGATTGCAGACTTGAGAATGTATGAAGAAAAACTAAAAAACAAGGAAGGTGGTCTTGATGAAAAAACAAGATAATACAGTAAAAGTCTTTTTTGAAGATGCAAATGTATATGAAGATGTAGAGGTTGGGACAAATCTTTTGAGCTTTGTTCCAAGGTTTGAAAGTTATTTTAAATCTTCGATAGTTGCAGCAAAGGTAGACAATGAGATTAAAGAACTGAAGTATGTTATTCACAGAGATTGCAAGGTAAAATTTATTGACATGACCCAAGAAGATGGTATGAGGATTTACAGAAGAAGTCTCATTTTTGTTTTAATTGTTGCAACAAGAATGCTTTTTAAAGAAACTGTAAATGTTCAGCATTCTCTTTCAAAAGGACTTTATTGTGAGATTGAAAACAGAAAGCTGACAGCTGAAGATATAAATCTTATAAAACAAAAAATGAAATGGATAGTAGACCAAGATTTTCAATTTAGAAGAGAAAAGGTTTCAAAAGATGATGCAGTTAAACTTTTTGAAGAAAAAGGCTTTTACGATAAAGCAAGAACAATAAAGTTTTCAGAAAACGACTATGTTTACATTTATTACTGTGGGGATTATGTTGATTATTTTTATGGTCATCTTGTGCCCTCTACAGGATATCTAAAAATATTTGATCTAATTCAATACCACGACGGTATGGTGCTTTTGTACCCAGACAAGTCAGACCCATTTAAGCTTCAAGAGTTTGTTGAGAACAAGAAACTGTTTGCAGTATACCATGAGTACAAAAACTGGGGCAAGATACTTGGGGTAAGCAGCATCGGTGAGCTCAATGAGGTGATAGCAAGTGAAAAGATAAGAGAATTTATAAGAGTCTCAGAAGCTCTACACGAAAAAAAGATAGCATATTTGGCTGACCAGATTTCGCAAAATCCGCTGATAAAAGTTGTTTTGATATCCGGACCTTCATCATCCGGAAAGACAACCTTTGCACAAAGGCTTTCTATTCAGCTTAAAGTAAATGGAAAAAACCCTGTTTATATAGGGCTTGACGATTATTTCTTTGAGGATAAAGTGCCACTTGACGAAAATGGCAAGCCTGACTATGAATCGATTGAAGCTATTGATGTTGAGCTTTTTAACAAACAGCTAAAAGATTTGATAGATGGCAAAGAGGTTGTTCTGCCACGGTTTAATTTTATAGAAAGAAAGCGAACATTTGAAAGACCAGTCAAGCTTGAAAAGAACGATATAATAATAATTGAAGGAATACATGGACTAAACAGAAAACTTACTCCAATGATACCTGATGAAAGCAAGTTCAAAATATATGTAAGTGCCTTGACACATTTAAATCTTGACAAACACAATAGAATACAGACAACAGATTATAGAATTTTGAGAAGGATTGTCAGAGATGCCAGAACAAGAGGCGCATCTGCTAAAAGAACAATTTCTATGTGGCCGTCTGTTAGAAACGGTGAAGAAAAGAATATTTTTCCATACCAGGAGATGGCAGATGCCATGTTCAATTCAGCGCTAATTTATGAGCTGGCTGTGTTAAAGAAATATGCCGTGCCGCTACTTAGGACAATCACAAGAGAAGATGAGGAATATAGCGAAGCGCAGAGGCTTTTACACTTTTTGAGCTTTATCCTCACAATTGAGGACGAAAGAGAAATCCCACCACAATCAATCATAAGAGAGTTCATTGGAGGGTCTTGCTTTTATGACTTCTGAAAAAGAAAAGGGGCTTTTCAGGAAATTTTCCTTCAAGCCCCTTATTTTTTTAGAATGTCACATTTGTTGAAGAGTTATTTGTGTTCTGGTTTGTTCCCTGATTTGGCCAAAATCCTCTCATCTTAAATCCAAATCCACCCATCTTGCTTCCATCCATTCCAGCAGCGCCTTTAAATTTTCTGCCAAATCCTCGTGGAGCAAATCCCTTTGAAAGGTCCCAGTTTGAGATTTTTGTTTTGATAGCTTCTTTCATTTTGTCTGCCTGGTCTTTTGTTATTTTACCTTCCTGCAAAAGCTTGTCAATCTTGGCTGTTTGCATTGATATTAGTTTGTTTTTGAAGTCAGACTCAAGGATATTCTTGGACTTGATTAAGTCTGCAATGGTCTTTCCATTTTTCAGCTCATTTAAAAGACTATCCTTTGTCATACCAAGGATTGTTGCAATATCACTGAACATATCGAGGTTGTATAAATCTTTTGAAAATGCCCTAACCTTAAAGCCAAAGAATGGGGATTTTCCATCCCAGCTGTCTATTTTCTGTTTTAAGTTCTGCTTTAACTGTGTTGCTTTGTCGCTTGTTATTTTATTGTTTTTAACAGCTTCATCAATCTTTGCGTAAAGACTTTCTAAAAGTTTTGATTTGAATTGATCAAGTGTCAAACCTTTATCCTTTAAGATGTCTGTGAAAGACTTTCCGCTTAGAATCTGTTTTTGAATATCCTCTTTTTTCATGCCAAGGATATTTTCAATTGTGCCAGCAATATCAAGATTTATGCCTGCAACATCTTTTCCAAATTTTCCAAAACAGAGTTTCGTAAGAGTACCCTTGAAAGGTGCAGTGAAATCTGCCTTTGAAGAACCTGCAAATGCAAGGCTTACACTTAAAATCAGGATTGCAATAAGTCCTATACCAATTATTGTCTTTATCCTTTTCACTGAAAAATCACCTCTTTTCATTTTGAATTTTTCTTTCAATTATATTATCCCACACAAAATTGGATTTTGTGTTTCGCAATTGTAAAAATATTTTTAAGGAAAATTTTTACACCAAGATGTGTTTTTAAATGGCTATCAAAAGGGTATATTAGAATCGAAAAAGACTTTTAAGGGAGGAAGGTGAAAATTGAAGATGAAGTATGTTGTGATTGGTGCTGTTGCGGGTGGGATGACAGCTGCGATGAAAATAAGACGAAATGATGACAAAGCAGAAATCATTGTATATGACAAAGACACTGACATATCATATTCTGGTTGTTCTCTTGCATATTATATTTCGGGTGTGATAGATAACAGAAAAAACATTGTTCCAAGAGATAGCCAATATTTCAAAAAGTTTAATGTTGATGTAAAAACAGATCATGAAGTTTTGAAGGTTGATGTACAAAACAAAAAAGTGATTGTGAAGGATTTAAAAACTGGTAATATTTTCGAGGATGGTTTTGACAAATTGATTATAGCAACAGGAGCCCATCCTGTGATACCCCAGATTGAAGGCATAGAACTTGAGGGCATATTTGTCCTTCGAAATGTCAAGGATGCAGATAGAATAAAAGAATTTATAAATAACAATCTTCCGAAAAAAGCCTTGATAGTTGGTGGTGGGTACATTGGACTTGAAATGGCAGAAGCTTTGAAGGTTTTGGGGATGGATGTATGCATTGTGGAAAAACAGGAAAATATTCTTCCAAACTTAGATAGTGACATGGCAAGGCTTGTTGAGAGCTATCTTGAAGAAAACGGTGTTGCGATAAGAAAGGGCACCTCTGTTTTAAGGTTTGAAGGAGACAAGAGAGTGAAAAGAGCCATTTTGAGCGATGGTAGCAAAATTGAGGCAGACTTTGTTTTGCTTGCAGTGGGAGTAAGACCTTCTACCAAGTTTTTAGAAGAAAGTGGTATACAGCTTTTGCCAAATGGAGCTATCAAGGTTGATGAGTATATGAGAACAAACATTGAAGGAATCTTTGCTGCAGGTGACTGTGCTGCTGTATATTTCAAGCTAAATGGCAAAACCATGTACGTGCCACTTGGCTCAACTGCAAACAAGATGGGAAGAATAGCGGGAGAAAATGCAACAGGTGGGAGCATGAAGTTCAGTGGTGTTTTGGCAACATCTATTTTCAAAGTATTTGACCTTACAGTTGCACAAACAGGCTATACAGAAAAGATGGCACAGGAAGATGGAATTGAGTATGAGGTAGGGCATATTACAAAACCGCATATCACAACAGCATATCCAGGGGCTGAAAAAATGACAATAAAAGCTTTAGCAGAACTTTCCTCTCGAAAAGTTATAGGTGCTCAAATTGTTGGGACGAAAGGAGTTGACAAAAGGATAGACGTTTTGGCAACAGCAATCTTTGCAGGGCTTACAACAGACGATCTTTTCCAGCTTGATTTAGCTTATGCACCGCCATTTTCGTCGGCAAAGGATCCTATTCACTATGTTGGTATGGTTATGTCAAACTTTCTTGACAAGAGAAAGTTTAACTGCACTCAGGAAAAGCTTTTGGAAAAGATGCAAAAAGGAGAAGATTTTATTGTTCTGGATGTTCGAACACCTGAGCAATATAAAGCCAAGCACATAAAGGGTGCTATAAATATCCCTCTTGAGATGCTTTATGAAAAGATGAATGAGCTTTCACGGGAAAAACAGATAATTGTATATTGTAACAGTGGTGTAAGCTCAAATATTGCACAAAATATCCTTCAGCAAAACGGATTTAGAAAAGTTTATAATCTCTCAGGCGGAATTTCAAACGTGACTTTAGAGCAGCTGCTTGAAAAAAATACTTCAGACTCTTTTTCTTCTTCTTCTTCTCCACAGGTTTAAAAATATGGTCCATACTAATATTACAATAAAAACCAACACTGAGATGGCAAGCCAGAAAAGATTTATGTCTTTTTTGTAAAGGAACTTGAAAAAGCTAAAACCATACCAGTAAAAATACACATAGAATGTTGCCCAGATAGTATTTCCAATAAATGAAGATATGATATATTCATAGAAATTAATTTTACTAATTCCTGCCAAGAAAATAACGGGGGTGCGCGGAACTCCTAATATTCTTGCTACCGGCACAGCAAATATTCCATATTTTACAAAAAAGCTGTTGACGCTCTCAAGCGTCTCTTTTTTTATCCTCAAAAGTCTTTCAAAAAAGCTTATAATTCTTTTTCTCCCACTTCTGAGAAGAAGGTTGACAATCACATTTCCACAAAGATTTCCCAAAGATATTACCATTATCAATGTAAAAGGTGTGAATTTGTGAGAGTTTAAAAGTGCCACTGCACCAAGGTAAGCAATCTGTGTTGGAAATGGAATTCCAAGTCCTTCTATTGCCAGTATTAAAAAAATACCCCAAAGACCAAAACTGTCAACAATGTATTTCAAAAATTCTATCATATTTCCATCATCTCTTAAAACAAGTTTTTACACTATCTATTTTACTCTTTTTTTCATAGAATAAACAGAAAGATAAACTATGGATTTGCTAATATGACTTTTCAAAATTTTGTTAAATACAGAAAAGGGAATTCAAACTAATAAAAACTCTTAAGACACATAAATGGCATAAAAATTAGTTTAAAGTTGATAAAATTTTTGTATAGAGTATGGGCAAAAGGTATAAAATTCATATATGAAAGGTGTTGCAAGTCAAGAAAATTTCTTGACTTTTAAGGTTATTTGACAAAAAATTTTTTTTAAATTAAAATAACAGAGAAGTTTTTTAGAAAATAAATCCATTTTGTAGGAGGTTGATTATGAATAAATTTAAGTGCCTTGTGGCAAAGCCAAGGGATATGAAAAAGCTTATCCTGGCTTTTGTCATTGTATTTGTTTTGTCAGTCCTGCTTGGCGCCATGACTGCACAGGCACTGGTGAAAGAAGTTAGCATAACAATTGACGGCAAGACATTTTATTATAAAACGATTAAATCCACAGTAAGAGAGGTTTTAGAAGAAAATCAAATTTACTTGACAAAAGATGACTATGTCTCGCCTTCTTTGGATTCAAAAATAAATGAAAATACCCAGATAATAATAAAAAGAGCTTTTGAAGTGAAAATACTTGTTGGCGACGAGGAAAAAGTTGTATATATTCCAAGCGGTACTGTTGAGGATGCTATCAAAAAAGCTGGAGTTGTTCTTGGAAAGTTGGACAAGATAAATCTTCCTCTCTCTCAGCTTCTTGATAAGTCAACTGTCATTAAAATTACTAAGGTGACAGAGAAGGTGGTCGTAGAAAAACAAAAAATACCTTTCAGTACAGTGACAAAAATAAACTATAATATGGACTACGGAAAGCAAAAGGTTATCCAGCAAGGGCAGGATGGTATTAAAGAAAGAAGATACAAAGTTGTCTTGGAAGATGGTAAAGAAGTTGAGAGAAAGTTGATTGAGGAAAGAGTTGTCAAAAATTCGAAGCCGAGGATTGTTGAAGTTGGAGCAATAAGGTGGTTCAAGACATCAAGAGGAGAAGTGGTCAGATACAGAAAAGTTTATACAATGATAGCAACTGCATATTCTTTGACCCCAAGTGATACAGGAAAAAGTCCATCTCATCCTGATTATGGCAGAACTGCAACAGGTCACAAAGTAAAGCGCGGGGTTGTTGCGGTTGACCCGCGCGTGATTCCGCTTGGAACAAGGCTTTATATAGAAGGATATGGTTTTGCGAGAGCTCTTGATACAGGTTCTGCTATCAAGGGAAACAGGATAGATGTGTTTGTTGAAAAGGATGCGTATAAATTTGGTGTGCGGCGCGTAAAAGTTTATGTGCTTGCAGACTAAAAAATTGAAAAAAAAAGCCTCCTTGCCAAAAAGGAGGCTCTTTTGTTTGTAAAAATGTAACATATCATTTTCAAAAATTTAAAACAAGAAAAGTTCAGGTTATTTTTTCAATTGAAATTTTCAAAACTTGAATTAAAATTATGTGTTGAAATTTCGAAATAAAATTATTTGATAAAAAAACAAGAGGGGGCGCAAGATACTTTTATGTTTAAACTTCAAAGGGTGACTGACAAGCCAGTTTTAAAACCAAAACAGGAAAATGAATGGGAAAGAAGTGCAGTTTTCAACGCTGCAGCAATATATCACAGAGGACTTTTTCATTTGATTTACAGAGCAACAAACATTCCACCTCACAAGGATTATGGTGAGTATGTATCTACCATAGGATACGCTGTATCAACAGATGGTATTAACTTTTACAGGCTTGACAAGCCTATAATGGTGGCAGAAAACGAACAAGAAAGAAGAGGGATTGAAGACCCGCGCATAGTTGAGATTGATGGGACGTTTTACATGACATACACAGGTTTTGGCGGAAGATATGATGGTGATTTTAGAATAATGATAGCAAAATCAAAGAACCTCATAAAATGGGAGAGAATGGGGGTTGCTCTTGACGAGCCCAACAAAGATGCAGCTCTTTTTCCAGAGAAGATAAATGGCAGGTATGTTATGTTTCACCGAAGATATCCTAACATGTGGCTTGCGTTTTCTGACGACATGATAAACTGGACAGACCATGTTCAGATAATGACTGTAAGAGAAAATTCATGGGAAAGTAGCCGCATAGGTATTGCAGGACCACCAATAAAGGTCAAGTTTGGCTGGCTTGTGATATACCACGCAGCAGACCATAAGAATGTGTACAGACTCGGAGCAGTGCTTTTGGACGCAAAAGACCCAGCAAAGATTCTGTCTCGTTTTTCAGAACCTATTTTGGAACCTGAGCTTTCCTGGGAAGTTGATGGTTACATACCTAATGTGGTTTTCAGCTGTGGTCATGCAGAGGTTGGCGATGAGGTCTGGGTATACTATGGTGGTGCTGACACTGTTATTGGAGTTGCAAAATTTAATAAAGAGAAGATAAAATTTGATTGAAGTAGCTTTCAAGTTAGTGATAAACTTTATAACAGAAAATCAAAAACTTCATCAAAGAGGGTTTAAAAAAGACAATGAAAGCAGCCATATTTTATGGTAAGAGAAACTTAAAAGTAGAAGAAATTGACTTGCCACAGATAAAAGAGAATGAGATCTTAGTCAAGGTTGAGGCGTGTGGTATATGTGGTACAGATGTGCATATATTCAATGGAGAAGAAGGGTCTGTAAAGGTCACACCGCCGATAGTGTTGGGTCATGAGTTTTGTGGCACAGTTGTTGAGACAAAATCTAAGCTTTTCAATGTAGGAGACAAGGTGAGTATTGATCCTAACATCTACTGTGGAGTGTGCAAGTTTTGTAGAAGTGGAAGGCCTCAGCTTTGCGAAAATTTAACAGCGCTTGGTGTGAACATAAACGGCGGGTTTGCACAGTATGCCGCTGTGCCAGAAAAACAGGCGATAAAATTTGATAATATAGATTTTGCTGAGACGGCACTGGCAGAGCCTCTGGCTTGCTGTCTTCATGGTCTTGATAGAATAAAGATTTTTCCCACCGACAAAGTTTTGATAATAGGTTTTGGTCCGATTGGCCTTATAATGCTTGAGCTAGTAAAAATGTATGGGGCTGACAATATCTTTGGCTATGAAGTTGATGATTTTAGAAAAAATATTGCTAAAGAGTATGGAGTTAAAGGTATTGTTGATGAAGATTGCGAAGAGGAAAGCTTTGATGTTGTAATTGAGTGTGCAGGGACAAAAGAAAGTATCGAAATGGCATTTAAGAAGATAGGGAAAGGTGGCAGAATTTTGGTGTTTTCAGTACCGTCACCACTTGTTGTTACTGAAATTTGTCCGTTTGAGATGTTCAGAAAAGAGGCACAAATTTTTTGGTCATTTGTGAACCCGTTTACCCAAAATCTTGCAATTGACCTGCTGCGGCAGGGGAAGATAAATTTAAAGCATATAATAACTCACAAAATTTCGCTTGATAAGCTTCCTGAGGTACTTTCAAAAAAGTTTGAGAATCAACTAAAAGTGATTGTCCAACCTTGACAAGTGCAAAAGGTTTGGGTATAATAATTAATGTCCTATTTAGAGGGTGCGGAGAAGTACTCAAGTGGTGAAGAGGCGCCCCTGCTAAGGGCGTAGGTCGGGTAAAACCGGCGCGAGGGTTCGAGTCCCTCCTTCTCCGCCAGGAAATGAAAGATAGATTAGTTGAAATAAAATATAACCTCTTCAAGTGAAAAGCTGAAGAGGTTATATTTTTTTTGGCAGTGTGACTGTAAAGGTTGTATATCCTTCTTCCATTTTGTCAAGTGCTCTGTATTCAGAGAAAACATCAATTTTACCTTTGTATTTCTCAACTGTTGATTTTACAATGAAAAGACCAAGACCACTTGAATTTTTTGTAGAATATCCAAGTTCAAATATTCTATCCTTTTTACATTTGTCTATATATGACCCCGAATTTGTTACAGTGATTTCAATTTGATTACCTTCATCTTCTATATTAAGTCCGACATATTTTGAAAATGAAGATTTGGCGTAGTAAAATGCGTTGTCAATTAAGTTGCCGCAGATATTTATAAGGTCCATTGAATCAAACTTGAGATTGCTAAAGTCTACGCTGTAATGAAATTTAAAATTTATATCGTACTTCTCAGCCAAAGCACTTTTTGCAAATATCAAAGCAGAAAGTTCTGCACATCCAAGTCCGTAAAATTTTGATGTATTTTTAAGATTTTCGCTGATTTGCTCAATATAACGAATGGCATCATCATATTTTCCAACACAAATAAGTCCCCATATAATTTGAAGGTGGTTGTTAAATTCATGTCTTTGAGCTCTTAAGATGTTTATAAAATTGTCTAATGATTTTATATTGTCTTTATAAACCTGAGTTGCCTTTAGTATACTTAGTGCTGAAAAAAGGTTTTTTACAGTGTACAAATTTAAAATTGCAAGCAGAGTAAAAGAATATATAACAAGCGTTCTTTGCCACTGAGGTATCTTTTGATGTTTTATGAATTCTGTGTTTATAAAGTATATCGAATAGATGAGCAAAAGGATAATAAGTGCAAGCAAAAAAAGCATTGATATCAAAAGCTTTGTATGGTCACTTTTCTTCATACTTTACCTCATTCCCTTTATCAATATGCGAAGGCAATATTTTGCAAATTTCAAATACCAAGTAGTTTCTACTCTTTATAATAGCAAGAAGTACGCTCATAACAGCTATCTCAATTACAAGTGTTGTGATATCACATGCAAGCACTGATGGTGTGAGCGAGAGATTATTAGCAATTGTACTAATTATTGAATAACCTCCAAATTTCAATGTCAGACATAAGGATTGCGAAATAAGTCCCAAGATGATACCATATAAGGGTAGAAGTCTGAGGTATAAGATATACAAAAGTATTAAGCAAGTAGTCATAAGTATAAGTCCCAGCATAAGATTTATATGGTTGCCAAATACAATGGTATCCCAGAAAGCTTGAATAAAACTCACAACCACAACTTTTTTTATGCTGTAACATATCCCAAACAAACTTAAAATCAGGCTTACAAGAAAAAATACTTTTAAGAAGTACAAACAGTACAACACTACATATGTAGCCATTGTCTACCATCCTTTATTTTTATGGATTGCAGAAACCTTCTATATGATATTATATATTTTATTTGTGTTTTATTCAAAACTTTTGTATCGATATGGGGGTAGAAAATATGAAATTTTACAAAATAGACATTTCACACAAAAGCATTTTTGACCAATATTTTGCCGAATTTGAGCCTGAGATTGCTGACCTGACATTTACAAACCTCTTTATGTGGGATCCGTTTTATGATATTCATTTTACTGAGGAAGATGGATTTTTGCTCATCATGGCAAAGCCGTACAATCAGCCACCTTTTTTACATGGACCTGTGGGCAAAGATTTAGACAAACTTCCCATTGTTATTGAAAAAGCCAGAAGTTTTTTTGAATCTGAAGGATATAATTTCATGATAAAAAGAGCTTCTAAAAAGACAATAGATATGCTTTCTGAGTGTAAAATGGAGTTCAAAAGTATTTTTGAAAGAGACCTTTCTGACTATGTTTACAGAGTTGAAGATTTGGTTCAGCTAAAAGGAAAAAAATATCATCCCAAAAAGAATCATATTAACAAGTTTTTAAGACTCTATTCAGAGAGATATGAGTGGAAAAAAATAGATGAAGAAATTGTAAAGCTTTGCTGGGACTTTGAATGTGAATGGTACGAAAAGAGAAATGGGAAGGAGGATATAGGGCTTACATTTGAAAAAATGGCTATAGAAAGGGCTATAAGAAATTTTGAAAAACTTTCTTATGAAGGTATGGTAATTTTTATTGATGGCAGAATAAAAGCCTTCACGTTTGGAGAACCTTTAAATAAAAATACAGTGGTCATACATATAGAAAAGGCAGACCCGGATGTTGAAGGGCTTTATGCTTTTATTAACCAAAAATTCTTAGCAGAGTTTTGGCAGAATTATGAATTTGTAAACCGTGAAGAAGATTTGGGTAAGGAGGGAATAAGGAAGGCAAAGATGTCTTACCATCCATTCAAGTTTGCAGAGAAGTTTACTATTCTTTTTGATTAACACTCACTGCAGACTTGCCATATAATGAAATTGAGCAATGAAAAATGTATATTTTCATGGGAACACCTGAACTTAAGTTAGTTGAAGAGAATTATTATATAAAGATAGATGAAATAAAACAAATAAAATCTAATGCCTATTTTGTGAAGACAAAGGATGGTAAAGAATTTTTTTTGAAGGTCAGTAGAGTTGCCAAAGACTATGTTGATTTTATTATCAAGATTTTTTCACACCTGAAAAATACAAGTTTTAAAAGCCACCTGATTGATTTTCAGAAGACCATTGACGGTGGCTTTTATTTTTTAGATGAAAACAAAAAGGTTTATCTTCTATGTAAGTGGATAGATGGCAGAAGTGCAGATTTCAGAAATGTTTATGACTTGAGAAGAGTAGTTTCAATCTTGTATCACCTTCATTTAGCCTCACTTTCTTTTGCTGAGGAAATAAAAGATAGTTTTTATCCATCTTATCAAGAAGTGTTTTGTAGAAAGTATTCACAAGTTATCCAAATGAAGAATATTATACATCAAAAAGATAATCTTAGCTATTTTGATGAGATATTTTTGAATGTTCTAAGTAGATTTGAAGATAGATTTGTGGAAAGCATACATATGATAAAAAAAATTGAAGACTACTTCAAAGAAGAGAATCAAAAGGTATTAATTCATCATGATCCTGCTCATCACAATTTTATATTTTCTGAAAAAGGTGTATACCTTATCGACTTCGATTATGCGATGGTAGATTATAGTGTACATGACTTTGCAAACCTTGGTGTGAGGGTTTTGAAAACAAATGATTGGGACAGAAATATGTTTAGAATTTATTTAAAATTTCTACAGGATAAAAATATCTTAAATAAATTCTGGTTGCAAACATTTTGGATTTTGATGTATTTCCCGCAAGAGATTTGGCAAATTGGACTTCAGTACTATTTCGAAAAACAACCGTGGACAGAAGAGTATTTTCTCAAAAGACTTAAAGGATCAGAAAGAATACAAGAAGAAAAGGAGATGATAATTAAGGAATTTGCGGGAGGGATTTTTAAATGGCATTGAAACAAAAATTTAAGCTTCACTATGGCTTTGACATAAAAGAGCTCAAGAAGTTCAAAGATGGATATTTATTAAAAACAGGCAAAGAAGAATACCTTTTGAAAAAGACTAAAATGTCGCCAGCAGAAATTGTCTTTATATTTCACTGCCATCAGCATTTAAAAGACAACAGATTTGTCAATTTTGAGAAGATTATTCCCACAAAGGATGGTTGTCCTTATCTGAGAATTGACAAGGTGACATATGTGCTGATAGAACATTTTAAAAAAGAACCGGTTGAACTTTCTGAAAAACAGGTGATCAGCTGTATTGAATTTATAAATTCTTTTCATGCAGCGTCTACCAACTTAAAATCAGCTGTAGGTGCAAGATACAATGTTCAATATGGAAAAGATAGGATTACTGCACGGAATATGTATTCGATGTTCGTTAAGCTGAAAGAAAAACCTCAGCTCATAAAAAATGAAAAGCTGAGAAACATAATTTTGAGGACAATTGACTTAAACATCGAATATGTAAAAAAAGCGTTAGAAATTTTAGAAGATGACAGGTATCTTGAGGTAATATCGCGCAGCATGCAAGAAAATAGATTCATACATGGCAAACTAACTATTTACAACATATACAAATGTTACAGTAAATTAAGACTTGCAAATATGTTTAACTTAGAACTAAATGTGCGTGAAAAGGACATAGCCACGTTTGTGAAAAGCCTGATTAAAATAGATAAAAATTTTGATTTTGAAGAATGTATAAATAAATTTTATGTTACCTCATATGATAATTACAAAAAATGTTTAGTATTGGCTATGATACTTCTGCCATATGAGTATTTCTCTCTTCTAAAAAAAATTATAAGATTTAGAGATTTGGACTGGGCGTCTGAAGAATTTGAAGAAAAATTTACAATTTTATGTGAAAAAGAACAATATAAAGATAAAATTTTAGCCTCCCTGCATTAAAAAAGCTGTGTGATCATATAGTTTTTAGTGGGAGGTGTTTTTGTTATGATTGCTCTGAGAGAGGAGATAACTCAATTTTTTGATATAGAGGTTTTTTATTTTATGCCTATCCGTGACATTTTGGTTCTTTCAACAGACAGAGGTCTTAAGTGTTTTAAAAGAGTAGATTATTCGATAGAAACGCTTTTGTTTATTCACGGGGGCAAAGAACACCTTGTTTCAAGAGGATTTATAGACATTGACAGGTTTAATTTAAGCAAGGAAGGCTTGCCTTATGTTATGTTGGGTGATGAAATCTATGTTCTGACAGACTGGATTGACGCGAGAGAGTGTGAACTTGAAAACCCGATAGAATTGAAAGCTGCGACAGAAAAACTTGCTATGATGCACGAGGCATCTATAGGTTATACAAATGTTCCCGAAGGTGCAAGGGTCAGAGATGATTTGGGAAAACTTTTGACTAAGTTTGAAAAGCGCTGCAATGAATTTTTGCGTATGAGAAAGATGGCAGAGAAAAAAAAGAGCATGTTTGATTACGAGTATTTATTTACATACTCATATTATTTTGATCTTGCAAAGGAAGCGCTTGAAAAACTTAAAAATTCAAATTACTTAAAACTTTGTGATGAGGCAAGAGAAAAAAGAGGATTTATTCACAGAGATTACTCTTACCACAATATTCTCTACACTCACGATGGTGATGTGTATATAATAGACTTTGATTATCTTACCTATGACCTTCGAATAGTTGACCTCACAAGCTTTATGCAAAAGGTGTTAAAAAGGATTCACTGGGACATAAAAACAGGTGAGAGCATCTTGAACTGGTATTCAAATGTATCGCCGCTGAACAAAGACGAGCTTGAACTTGTCTATATAATCCTGCTTTTTCCCTACAGATATTGGAAAACATGCAACAGATATTATAATGGTAAAAAGAGCTGGTCTGAAAAAGCATTTACAAACAAGCTTCATGAAGTTATTGCAGAAAAAGAATTTCACTATGATTTTATTAGGTGGCTTGAAAAACTGATATAAAAAGAAGGGGCAACAAAACCTGCTGTTTTTTTTAAGGTTTTATTGCCCCGTGTTTATTTTAGCATTTTTAAATTGACATCTGTTTGTTTTTATAGTATATTATCCTGAGTCCTTCTAATGTCAAGGTAGGATTTACAATCTGAATTGTTTTTGACTCTTCAGCAATAAGCCTTGCAAGACCACCTGTTGCAACGACCTTTGCATTTATCTCACTCATTTCTTCTTTTATCCTGTTTACCATGTAATCAACAAGACCGACATAACCATAGAGGATACCAGACTGCATAGCATGTACTGTATTTTTGCCAATTACACTTGGTGGCTTTTGAAGTTCTATTCTGTGGAGCCTGCTTGCATGAGAAAAAAGTGCCTCTGCCGAGATTTTAATACCTGGTGCAATTGCACCACCTAAGTATTCTGATTTTCTTGAGAGAGCACAGAAAGTTGTTGCTGTTCCGAAATCAATTATTACTGCTGGACCTCCGTAAAGTTCATTTACCGCAACAGCATTGACAATTCTATCTGAACCAACCTCTTTCGGGTTTTCAGTTTTGATGTTCAGTCCCGTCTTGATGCCTGGACCCACCACCATAGGATTTGTTCCAAAATACTTTTGTATTGCTCTTTCAAACGAATACATAATTGGTGGTACAACAGAAGAAATTATAACATCCATTATTTCAGCTGGGTTTATACCACTGTACAGAAGCATCTGTGTCATAAGTATTCCAAATTCATCTGCAGCCTTTTCTTTATCAGTCTTCATCCTGTAACTCGCTATTAAATCTTTCCCTTTGTAAACACCGAACACAATATTAGTATTGCCAATGTCAACAACTAAAAGTTTATCTTTCATTTTCTCTCACCTATTAAAGAGTTTATTCCACAACAACTGCAGTTCCTGTAACTGAAACCATCAGCATACTTCCATTTGCCCCCAAAACTTCATAGTCTATATCAATTCCAACAACTGCATTTGCACCAAGCATTGCAGCCCTATTTTGAAGTTCTTGCAGAGCTTCTTCTCTTGCCCTTATAAGCTCATTTTCATATGTTCCAGACCTTCCGCCAAATATGTCTGTGATAGAAGCTATAAAGTCTTTTACAAGATTGACTCCTACAATTACTTCACTGCTCACAATTCCTTTATATTCCACAATTTTTTTGCCCTCAATAGAGGGAGTTGTTGTAACAATCATCAAAAAAACCTCCTAAAATTCAAATTCCACATCAGAAAGTCTTTTCTTGAGCTCTTCCATAACTTTTATTTCGTCCTCAGGTGTCTTTGCTTCAAATGTGACAGATAACCTCACAAAATGTCCTGCGTCGTCCCATGGAACTGTTGAGATGCACTTTTCAGTGATTAAGTATTCCGAAAACTCTTCAGCTGTCTCAAACCTTCGGCCATTTTTAATTCCCTTTGGAATCTCAACGTACAAATAGAAAGACCCCTTTGGCTTTTGAGCATCAAAACCAAGATCTCTTAATGTTTTTACAAGAAGGTCATGACGGCGTGAATATTTTTCATTGATTTTCTCAGTGATCTCAGGATGTTCCAGTGCATAAATTCCTGCTTTTTGTATAGCCTTGAACTGACCAGAATCGTTGTTGTCTTTGACAGCTGCGAATGCCTTTACAACAAGCTCATTTCCTGCAACAAATGCAAGTCGCCACCCGGTCATATTGTATGCTTTAGATAGAGAATGAATCTCAACACCAACTTCTTTTGCCCCTTCAACCGACAAGAAGGATAGTGGCTTGTAACCGTCAAACACCAAAGCTGCATATGCTGCATCGTGCACAACTATTATGTTGTTTTCCATTGCGAATTTTACGACCTCTTCAAAAAACTCTTTTGTTGCAACAGCACCGCATGGATTGTTAGGATAGTTCAAATACATAAGTTTTGCCCTTTTTCTTATGTCAGCCGGGATTGATGACAAATCTGGCAGGAAATTATTCTCTTTCAAAAGTGGCACGTTATACACTTCGCCACCAAGCCATTTTGTGATTGTTCCTAAAACAGGGTAGCCTGGTACTGTCATTATTGTTACATCACCAGGGTTTATAAATGCATAGGGCAAAAGTGCTAAGGCTGACTTTGAACCAATTGCATGGTTTACCTCTGTATCAGGGTTAATTCCTTTGACGCCGTACACTCTTTCTAAGTATTTGGCAGCTGCCACTTTAAATTCATAGATTCCATTGTCGGCATACCCTCTGTTTTCATCTTTTCCTGCTTCATAGGCAAGCGTTCCAATTATACCCATGTCAGCTTTTTCATCAGGTTCACCGACACCCATATCAATGAGTTCCATGTCAGGGTGAAGCTCTTTTGCTTTTGCCTTTGCCCTTTTAATCTTTTCAAACTTATAAAGAATGGTTTCTTTACCAAATTTGCTTCCGCCAATTCTCTCTGCAAACATGTTCTGAATAAAGCTTTCCACCAAAAACCCCTCCTTCAAAATTTAGTGTATAGCATTGTTTTATGGTGTTCTGATATGGTTATTCACAATTTGATTGCTGATCCAAGTCGATAAGGTCAAAAATAGATTTAGTGATATTTTAACATAAAACATCAGATTTATGAAAGGGTAATTTAGTTTCGAAATTTACAGCAAAACTAAACTGATTGTGCAATTTAGAAAATTTATTTTTCACATTTATTAGCAAATTTCATAAAGGGCTTCTAATTGACATACAATACATACCCATGGTATAAAAAATGTCTGGATTACATATAACACAAAAGAAAAAAGTGAGGGGGGTATGTGAGATGGAAATACTGGAAAGAAGAGATGAAAAAAGATTGAAGATGGACAAAAGTCACATTGCAAAGATATTTTTGACTTTTGTATTTTTTGGAGTTTTAATAGGCGGACTTTTTTATCCGAAAGTAGGTTTGTTTGCATTTGTGTGCATGATAGGTAGCGTTTTGCTGAGTTTTTACAAAGGAAGGTACTGGTGCTACAGGTTTTGCCCAAGAGGTGTATTTTTAGATGAGTTTATTGCAAAGGCAAGCTTTAATAAAAATATTCCTGCAGTTTTAAAATCAAAGGTTGCAAAAGCATTTATGCTTACATTTTTTGTTGTGATGATGAGTGCGAATGCTATTTTAAGCGGGGGAGATTTAGAGAGATTCACAAAAGGTGTTGTGATGCTTTTATGGGTTACAACTTTGATTGCAATAATTTTGGGAATTTTATTTAGAGCAAGAACATGGTGTGTTTTATGTCCGATGGGAACAGTTAGCGGAGTTGTGGGCAAAAAAAGAGGGATGCTCAAGATAGATGCCCAAAAATGTGTAAGCTGCAAGCTTTGCAACAAAAATTGTCCGATGGAAGTGGAAGTTTGTTATTTCAAGGAAAATGGAAACATTGAAAGTGTAAACTGTATAAAATGCGAAAGCTGCAAATTGGTATGTCCTAAAAACGCAATTGAAATGGTTTGAGTAAAAGGCAGGCACCAATTTTTTAGAATATGCCTGCCTTTTGTTTTTTAAAAAATTTTTTGTTCTCCATTGATTTGGAAATGAGGTTGGAATATAATATATTGTGCTGGATGAAAAATAACGACACAATATATAGTGGTTATTGATTCATTAAAAGGCTTTTGAGTTTTTAGAAACTTTTAAATTCTGAAAAAGCAATTGAAGGGAGAAAGATAGCGATGATTACAAAGGTAATGAAAAGGGATGGGACTATAGTTGACTTTGACAGAAAGAAAATCGAAAATGCTATATTTAAAGCTGCAAAGGCTGTTGGTGGTTCTGACTACTCAATTGCTGAAAAGCTTACAGACCAAGTTATTGAAATCTTAGAGCAAAAATTCGGCTATTCAATTCCGCATGTAGAGGATATTCAGGATATAGTGGAAAAGGTTTTGATAGAAAACGGTCATGCAAAGACAGCAAAGGCTTATATTCTCTACAGAAAACAGCATCAGGATATGAGAGAGTTCAAAAACCTGTTTTTGGACATTGAAAACACAGTTGACCAGTACATTGGCAAGATGGACTGGAGAGTAAATGAAAACAGCAACATGAGCTATTCTCTCCAGGGGCTGAACAACCACATATCAACAGCAGTTATTTCAAAGTACTGGCTAAACAAGATATATCCAAAAGAGGTTGCAGAGGCGCATATAAACGGTGATTTTCATCTTCATGATTTGGGTGTGCTTGGAGTATACTGCTGTGGCTGGGATTTGAGAGACCTTCTTTTGAATGGCTTTACAGGAGTTGAAGGAAAAGTTGCATCAAAGCCTGCAAAACACTTTAGAAGTGCTCTTGGTCAGATTGTAAACTTCTTCTATACACTTCAAGGTGAGGCAGCAGGTGCACAGGCTTTTTCTAACTTTGACACATACCTTGCACCTTTTATATACTACGACAAGCTCACATACTCTGATGTAAAACAGGCTCTGCAAGAGTTTGTGTTCAATACAAACGTGCCAACAAGGGTAGGTTTCCAGAGTCCATTTACAAATATAACCTTGGATTTGGTACCTCCTTCCACTTTAAAGGATGAGCCTGTTATCATTGGCGGGCAGATTATGGACAGGACCTATAAAGAATTTCAGCGCGAGATGGATATGTTCAACATGGCATTTGCTGAGGTTATGATGGAAGGGGACGCAAAAGGGAGAATTTTCTCATTCCCGATTCCAACATACAACATCACAAAGGACTTTGACTGGGACAGCCCAGTCGTAAACAAGATAATGGAGATGACAGCAAAGTATGGTCTTCCTTACTTCAGCAATTTTATAAATTCGGATATGAAACCCGAAGATGCCAGAAGCATGTGTTGCAGATTAAGATTGGATAACCGTGAACTCAGAAAACGTGGTGGAGGTCTTTTTGGTGCAAATCCATTGACTGGTTCTATTGGGGTTGTCACAATTAACCTGCCAAGAATAGGGTATCTTTCAAAATCTGAAGATGAATACTTTGAAAGACTTGCAAGGCTTATGGACATTGCAAAGACAAGCCTTGAGATAAAAAGAGAGGTATTAGAAGATCTTACCAAGAAAGGTTTGTATCCATATTCAAGATTTTATCTGCGCGACATCTATGCACGATTTGGTGAGTACTGGAAGAATCACTTCAACACAATAGGAATTGTTGGAATGCACGAAAGCCTGCTTAACTTCATGGGCGTTGGTATTGATACAAAAGAGGGAAGAGAGTTTGCTATAAAAGTGCTTGACTTTATGAGAGAAAGAATTATAAAGTACCAGGAAGAGACAGGAATTCTTTACAACCTTGAGGCAACACCTGCAGAAGGAACCTCTTACAGGCTTGCAAGAAAAGACAAGCAGATGTTCCCGGACATAATTACATCAGGCAAAGACGAGCCATTTTACACAAACTCAACCCAGCTTCCTGTTGATTACACAGATGATATATTTACAGCTTTGGACCATCAAGAAGAGCTTCAGATTCGCTACACAGGTGGAACTGTTTTACACGGCTTTGTTGGTGAGAAGATTGACGATATTGAGGTTTGCAAAGAGATAGTCAAAAAGATTGCATACAACTATAGAATTCCATACTACACAATAACACCGACATTCTCTGTATGCCCAGACCATGGCTATGTTGCAGGTGAGCACTTTAGCTGTCCAACCTGTGGGAAAGAATGTGAGGTTTACTCAAGAGTTGTGGGCTACTACAGACCTGTTCAGTGCTGGAACAAAGGCAAGCAGGAAGAGTTTAAGTTTAGAAAAGAGTATAAGATTGCTGTGAGAAGGTAAAGATGAAAACTTTACTTTAAAAACAAAGAGAGCTAATCAGATGTGTTTTTTTCACACACTGATTAGCTCTTTTTCATATTTCGACTTTTTATTTTTATATCAATTATGAAGACTGCTGCTATTGATAAAATTATTATGATTATTGCTAACAGAATATAAGCCAACGAGATTTTGGGTTTATAGTTTACTAATACCACTGCTATGATAGCGCAGGCTATAAACCATGATATTTTGGACATATTCCACACTTTAAGTTTAACAGGGATATTTGTAGTAAAATTTTTGACAATGGTTTCAAAAAATAAAATACCGCTTATACTAACAATTAAAAATATTTCAATAAATAACATATTCTTTGAGGTTATTGAAAAATATATTCCAAAGATTAAAAATAGAATTTGTGTTGTCCATACAAATATTCTCAACAATTTTACTATAGCACTTTTGGTCAACCTTCTCAAATTTCTCAGTCTCCTTATGATTTTTGTTTTGTAGATTTTTTGTTTAAGATAAGTCTAAGGATGAGCTTATCTGCTATCAACACCAGATAAAACAACAAACCACTAATTGGGATACCAAAAAGATAAAAGAGATTTTTAGTTTCAGCTGTTTTCAGGATGAAAATTAATGCTGCTGTACAAGAAGAAATTAATAATGCTATTCTAGTTAGTTTCCAATGTCTTGAAAAGTCGGGTTTTGCTTGAATACTAAATTGTTTCCATACTTCCTCAAATCCCTGTCTTCCAATAAGCAATGCTAATTCGGGTAAAAACAAATAGATAACTAAAACGCTTAACATTAATAGTAAACCACCAAATGATTTATTAATAATGGAAAGAATAGTACCCCCGATAAAACCAATAAAAGCTGGAACTAAAGCAAAATATTTAAAAAAAGACTCGAATATCTTGCCAATTAATTTCATAGTATCTCTTCCTTTATAAAGTTATTTTGCAAATTATTTAAATTACCATCTAATATCTATTATTGCGGCACCACCTATCCCAAGAGTTCCACCTAATTTAAACTTAATTCCATTTTTACCAGCCTCGACTTTGAACTCTCCACCTATACCAGCATTTAAAGAACCGCCTACTTCTACAGAAACTCCGCCAATTTTGACTCCAATGGTGTTTTTCCAATCAATCCTCCCTTATTTTAGCATTTTTCTAAATTCAATTTCAACTTCATTTTCAAAACCTCTAAATAAAATTTTTTCAATATCTTCATTATTAAAAAAGAAATTAAAGTCGGATGCTATATTGCCTTCAGGCCATAGGCATCCTACATAATCAAATTCCTTTTGGGTTTTTACATTAATTTGTTTTCTACCAAAAATCATTAAAGGTTTACTACCATTTTTAAGAATAACAACACTTCCTAATGGTAGCCACTTTTCTATTTTCATTCACCCCACTTTTATGTAATAAATTTCTTTGTTTTCATAATATCAAAAAAAAAACAATTCGTGTAGCTAACAAAAAATATTTAATTTTTATGCAAACTTATTATGCAAAATATCTAAAAATAAAGACTAAAAAGTCTATTTTACTTAATCTCTTTTTGTTGATATAATAAAATCAAAATCTTAAGAATTGGAAAGGAGAGAGAAAGTGTATTACATAGGAATTGACTTGGGAGGAACAAACATTGCAGCAGGAATTGTGGATGAAGAAGGGAAGATTATAAAAAAAGGTTCTGTGCCAACAGGAGCGCACAGACATTATACAGAGATTATGAAGGATATGGCAGAGCTTTCTTTAAATCTTGTAAAGGAATGTGGACTTACACTTGATGATATTCATTCTGTTGGAATTGGAAGTCCAGGTGCACCTGACAATGAAAAGGGCATGATTCTTTACAGCAACAATATTGCGTTTTTGAATGTCCCTATGAGAGAAGAGATACAAAAATACATTCCAAAGCCTGTTAACATAGAAAACGATGCAAACTGTGCAGCATATGGCGAGTATATAGCAGGCGGTGCAAAAGGCACAAGGATTTCGGTAACAATAACTCTTGGCACGGGAATTGGTGGTGGAATTATAATTGATGGTAAGATTTACACAGGTTCGCACCATGCAGGTGCTGAGCTTGGGCATATGGTGATTTGTGTTGACGGTGAGCAGTGCACATGTGGCCGAAAAGGGTGCTGGGAAGCGTATGCGTCTGCAACAGCTCTTATTCGTATGACAAGAGAGGCTGCAGCAAGAAATATCAATGGTACTATCATGAAACTTGTAAATGGCGATATTTCAAAGATTGATGCAAAAACAGCTTTTGACGCAAAGCGAATGGGAGACAGCACTGGTACAGCAATTGTTGACAGGTATGTAAAATACCTTGCTGAAGGCCTTGCAAACATCTGCAATATATTTGAACCCGAAGTTATATGTATTGGCGGTGGAGTTAGCAAAGAAGGAGAGTATCTTTTAGAGCCTGTGAGAAGGCTTGTATATGAAAAATTCTACTGCAAACAGGTTCCAATGCCCAAAATCATTCCTGCCGTTTTGGGCAATGATGCTGGTATAATTGGGGCTGCGCTTTTAGCAAAGCAGCTGTGAAATGTAAAATTACAAAAGAAGGTGGGCAACAAAAATGAAGATTGAAAATGGAAGCAAACTTCTTTTCATAGGCGATTCAATTACAGACTGCGGCAGAGCAAGACCAGTTGGTGAAGGGCTACATTGGAATAATTTGGGGAATGGGTATGTTTCTCTTGTACAAGCTCAGCTTCTTTCAAAGTATCCTGAGAGCAAAATAAGAGTTATAAACATGGGTGTTGGTGGAGATACTGTAAGGCATCTCAAAGCGCGTTGGCAGAAAGATGTTTTAGATTTAAAGCCTGACTGGCTTTCTATCATGATAGGTATAAATGATGTTTGGAGACAGTTTGACAACCCTCTAATTCCTGAATGTCATGTATATTTAGACGAATATGTTTCAACATTAAACCAATTGATAGAAGAAGCAAAGCCAACTTTAAAAGGACTTGTTTTGATGTCGCCGTTTATAATTGATGATAACAAGAATGATGCTATGCGAAAGAGAATGGATGAGTACAGATTTGCAATGAAAGAAATAGCTCAAAAACATAGTGCAATATTTGTTGATGTTCAGGAAGCTTTTGATGAATTCTTAAAATACTATCATTCATATGCACTTGCGCTTGACAGAATTCATCCAAATCTCACAGGCCATATGATTATAGCCAATGCGTTTTTAAAAGCTATAGAGTTTTAAATAAACAAAAAAGGCAGGCCCATTAGAACTTTGAATTTTTTGCCTGCCTTTTTTTAAGTTTTTATGCAAGTTTAGTCTGGAATTTCAACCCTTTTTATATGCCAAATTTCATCAGCATACTTTTGAATGGTATTATCACTTGAAAAAATTCCAGATGCTCCTATGTTGATTATCATCATTTTTCGCCAGCGTTTGGTGTTTCTGTAGAGCTTATCAATTTTCATTTGAGCTTCGTGGTAAGAATCAAAATCTTTCAGCACAAAGTATTCATCGTTGTATGTTATCAGGTGATTGTAGATATCCATAAACTCACCAGGTGGCACATCAAAAAAGTTTCCGATTAACTGGTCAATGAGCCTTCTGATTCTCAAATCTTTTTGATAAAGCTGGCTACTACTATACCCGCCATTTTTGTAGTAGTCCAAAACCTCTTCAGCCAAAAGTCCGAAAATGACAATGTTCTCGTCACCCACAGCTTCTTTTATTTCTACATTTGCACCATCTAAGGTTCCAATGGTAATTGCACCGTTCATCATAAACTTCATGTTGCCTGTACCAGACGCTTCTTTTGAGGCTGTTGAGATTTGCTCTGACACATCAGCTGCAGGGATAATCTTTTCAGCTAAAGACACACAGTAGTTTTCCAGAAACACCACTTTGAGCTTGTCTTTTACATCTGGGTCTTTGTTGACTTTATCTGCAATTGAGTTTATAAGCTTTATAATCTTTTTTGCAAGTATATAACCTGGTGCTGCCTTTGCTGCAAAGATAAAGGTTCGTGGATAAATATCCAAGCTGGGATTTTCTTTTAGCATATTGTAAAGATGCAAAATATGAAGAGCGTTCAAAAGCTGGCGTTTGTAAGCATGGAGTCTTTTTGCCTGCACATCAAATATTGAACGCGGGTCAACCACGATGTTGTATTTTTCTTTTATATACTTGGCAAGTTTGACCTTGTTGTTAAATTTAATATTCGCAACAAGCTCCTGTGTTAGCTTATCTTCTGCAAAATCTTTGAATCTGAGCATGAGCATAGGATCTTTTATCCACCTGTCTGTCTGCAAAGTTTCAGAGATAAGCCTTGCCAAATCTGGGTTTGCTTCAACAAGCCATCTTCTGTGTGTAATACCATTTGTTTTGCTGTTAAACTTTTCAGGGTATATAGTGTAAAAACATTTCAAAACTTCATTCTTTAAAATTTCAGTGTGAAGTTTTGAAACCCCATTTACAGAGCTGCTACCAATAACAGCCAAGTGCGCCATGTTTATTTGACCATCATGGATAATGGCTACATTGCATACTTTTTGCCAGTCACCGCCAGTACGTTCAAGCATTTCACTGCAGAATCTTCTATTTATCTCTTCGATTATCGTATATATCCTTGGAAGAAGAGTTTTTACCATATCAATTGGCCACTTTTCAAGAGCTTCTACCATTATAGTATGATTTGTGTATGCAACAGTTTTTGTTGTGATATTCCATGCATCTTCCCATGGAAGTCCCTCTTCGTCGATTAGTATCCTCATAAGTTCTGGTATAACAAGTGCTGGGTGTGTGTCGTTGATTTGAATCATTACATAGTTTGGAAGCTCATAAATTGGTTTTCTACGTTTTTTAAATGTCCTTATTATACTCTGAACACCGGCTGATACAAAAAAGTATTCCTGCTTGAGCCTCAAAATCCTGTTTTGCTCATTTGTATCATCAGGATACAGGACTTGAGTGATGGACTGAACCATATACCTGTATTCCACAGCCTTTATATAATTCCCTCTCGAAAACGAAGCAAAGTCAAACACATTTTCAAATGGTTCTGCACTCCAAAGCCTCAAAGTGTTGACAGTGTTGCAACCATAACCTATTATAGGAATATCATAAGGTATTGCCCATACAGGTTCATAGTTTTCATGGAAGGCTTTTAGTTTTCCATCAACAATGTCGAATCGGACTGTTCCACCAAACTTTACGATGCAGGCTCTGTCGCTTCTTTTTACCTCCCACACATACTCTTCTGCAAGCCAGTTGTCGGGTACTTCAACCTGATACCCGTTTTGAATTTTTTGTTCAAAAAGACCGTAGCGGTATCTTATTCCATTTCCATGACCAGGTAGACCCATTGATGCCATAGAATCTAAAAAACATGCAGCAAGTCTGCCAAGACCGCCGTTTCCAAGTCCTGGTTCTCTTTCTGCCTCTTCAATCTCTTCAAGAGTTATGCCAAGTTCACTCAAAGCTTCTCTGCATACATCACGAATCCCTAAGTTTATAAGATTGTTAACAAGAAGTTTACCAAGAAGGAACTCTATCGAAAAATAATACACCTGTTTTACATCGTTTTGCTTGTAATACTTGTTTGTCTGAAGCCATCTTTCGAAAGAATATTCTTTTATAACCTCGCCAAGAGCAAGATATTGCTGATAAGTTGTTGCTTCTTTTGGATCAATTGCAAAGAGGGATATAATCTTTCGCTGAAAATCCTGCTTTATTTTTTCTTTAAGTTCTTCTTTTGAAAGACCCTTAATTCCACCTATCATAAAAAATTATCCTCCTGAGTCTAAATTTTTATGAATTTAAAAGGCTTTCATAAACCTTTTGATATTCATAGGCTGAAGCATTCCACGAATTGTCTTGTGTCATTGCCTGATGGACAATATTTCTCCACTGATTTTTATCATTATATATTGAAAGTGCATATTTTATAGTGGCAAAAAGCTCTGCAGGGTCATAGTTTGCAAACGAAAATCCCCAACCCTCACCTGTAAACTGATTATAAGGTTTTACTGTATCTTTAAGTCCACCTGTCTCTCTGACAATCGGCACACTTCCATATCTCATTGCAATGAGCTGAGATATTCCACAAGGTTCTGTTAAAGATGGCATAAGATACATGTCAGAACCGGCATAAATTTTTCGTGCAAGTTCTTCGCTATAACAAATATTTGCCGAAACCTTTGAAGGAAACGCTCCTGCATATTGTTTTAGCATTTGTTCATAATGATAGTCACCAGCACCCAAGATTACAAGCTGAACTGGTAATGTCAAAAGCTTATTTATAATTCTTTCTATAAGCTCAATTCCTTTTTCTTTTGTTAACCTTGAAACCATACCAATCAGAACAATCTCGTCTGAAACAGGAAGGTTTAGCATTTGCTGAAGTCTAAATTTGTTCTCTTTTTTTCTATTTTCAAATGTATTAGAATCATAATTTACAAATATTAACTTATCTGTTGCAGGATTGTAAACTTCATAGTCAATTCCGTTAATAATGCCTATTAATTTTTCTCCAATCCCAGACAAAAGTCCGTGTAGTCCTTCGCCGTAAGAAAGTGTTCTTACTTCGTTTGCATATGTCCTGCTCACAGTTACGACCTTATCAGAGTATATTATACCGCCTTTTAAAAATGATATAGCATCATAGAATTTTAGCTTATCTTCAGAAAAATACTCATCCGGCAGTGAAAGAAGGTCATACATAACTTCTTTTGGGAAAATACCTTGGTACTTAAGATTGTGTATTGTCAAAATGGTTTTTATTTTATTATGTTTATCTGAATGTCCGTAATGAGCTTTAAGTAAGACAGGTATAACGCTTGTGTGCCAATCATTTACATGAATTATATCCACATCAAAGTCAAGATGATACACTGCTTCACATACAGCCCTTGAAAAAAAGGAAAATCTTTCTCCATCATCATAATATCCATAATATCCAGGTCTTTTAAAATAGTATTCATTGTCAACAAAATAAAATGGTACACCATCTAAATTTAGGTATTCTATTCCACAATATTGATTTCGCCATCCAACAGGTACAGTGAAATGACATATATGTTTCATCTTTGTTGTAAAATCAGGATGTATATCACTATATTTTGGCATAATGACTCTTATATCAACACCAAGGTTTCTTAATGCCTTTGGCAAAGAATATGCTACATCAGCAAGGCCTCCGCTTTTAGCAAAAGGAAATGCCTCAGACACTGCAAATAAAATTTTCATATTCTTTTCACCTCTTTTAACTGACTGAAATTAATAAAGCTTTGTTTTTCCATCACGAGGGGATTTTTGTTGTGCCCAATGAGTGTAGTATTTTCATCTATTATTACGTTTTTATCTAAAATCACATTTTTCAATATAGTGCCTCTTTTAATAACGCATTTTGAAAATATTATACTGTTTTCAACAATTGCATCTTTTTCTATTACAACTCCTCTTGAAATTATGCTATTTTTTACCTTGCCTGCAATCAGGCATCCGTTCGACACAAATGAGTTTTCAACCTCACATGTGGAAAAATACCTTGTTGGTGGTGAGTCGTTGGACTTTGTATAAATAGGTCTTTCCTCTGAAAAAAGTTCACGTTGAATATCAACATTTAACATGTCCATTGATACTTTAAAGTATGAGGAGATGGAGTTTATGCATCCTACATATCCTTTAAACTCATAAGCTTTTACATTAATATTCTGGACATTTTTGTAGATAAAATCTCTAAATGTTGTACAGTTACCATTTTCAAGACATGTCATAATGCACTCAATCAAGAATTCTTTACTAAGCACAAACATATCCAAAGATATATTTACAGCTGTGCGCCTTCCTATGTTTTTTCCGACTCCAATTACATTTGAGTTTTGGTCAACCATGATTGTTGAAAGATCCAAAAAAAGTTCATCTTCATTGGTAACCTTCTTATATACAACTGTTACATCTGCACCACTTTCTTCATGAAACCTTGCTACATCTTCAAAATCAATATTGCAAATCATATATGATGAAGCAAAAATTACCATTTCCTTTCTACTACGAAGTAAGAATTCTATATTACTTTTCAAAAGTTTTATGTCACTTATGGAAGGCGGTTCATATGAATAATTGAAAATGTAAAGACCGTCAACCTTGCGGTTTAGGTCCCAGGGTTTGCCTGTTCCAACATGGTCTATCAAGGACCTGGACTTGGTGGGAGCCAAAATACCCACGTTTGTGATGCCTGCGTTGACAAGATTTGAAAGCACAAAATCAATAACCCTGTATCTGCCGAATATAGGAATTGACGCTAAAGGTCTTGTTGCTGTTAGACTTTTAAGTTTACTATCATTTTCTGTAAGGCTTACAATACCTAAATAATTTGTAAGCATTTTTATCTCCTCCACTTTATTGTTCTGAAATTATGATGTCAGAAGTTACCTTTTTGTTTTCAGGAACAACTGCAATTTTTCCTGTTTTTCCAATAACTTTACAACCTTTTGTAACTCTTGCCCCTGAACACACAATTGCATTTTCAACCACAGCACCATCTTCGATGAAGACATTGCTAAGTAAAACAGAGCTTACAACTTTGGCATTTTGGCCTACGTACACGTTGTATGACAAAACTGAATTGTAAACCTCACCCCAGATGCTGCAACCTTCTACTACCATCGACTTTTTGACCTTTGCACAAGGGGCTATGTACTGAGGTGGATATGCAATTGATGATGTATAAACCTTTGTCTCTTCATTGTACAAATCTAATATGCAACTTGGTTCATCTAATTTACACTCTTCATTCAAAAGGTCCATATTTGCCTCCCAGTAAGACTCAACCGTCCCCACATCCTTCCAGTAACCTTTGAACCTGTATGCAAATAATTTTTCACCGCCTTTTAACATCTTGGGAATTATGTTTTTTCCAAAATCATGTGCAGATTCCTCGTCTTTTGCATCTTCTTTCAAATATTTCCTTAATTTGTCCCAGTTAAAGATGTATATGCCCATTGATGCAAGATTGTTTTTTGGATGTTTTGGTTTTTCTTCAAACTCATATATTCTACCATCTTCTTTTGTATTCATAATTCCGAATCTTGAAGCTTCCTTAATAGGAACTTCAATGCATGCAATTGTCACATCAGCTTTTTTTTCCTTGTGGAATTTAAACATCTCTTGATAGTCCATGGTATAGATATGGTCGCCAGACAGTACTAAAATATACTCAGGTGAAAACAGCTCCACAAAGCTCATATTTTGGTAGATACTATCTGCAGTGCCTTTATACCAATTTCCGCCACTGTCATTTGTATGAGGTGGCAGGAGGTATACACCTCCTTTTGTGCGGTCCAAATCCCATGCAGTTCCAGTTCCGATATGACAGTGCAATGTAAAGGGTTGATACTGAGTAAGAACGCCAACAACGTCGATTGATGAGTTTGCACAGTTGCTTAAAGTAAAGTCAATAATCCGATACTTTCCCCCAAACTCTACAGCAGGCTTTGCATTTGTTTTGGTGAGGTCTTTTAGCCTACTTCCTTGTCCGCCAGCCAAAATCATTGCTATAATCTCACGCTTGGGACCGTTCATTTTAATCACCACCCTATATCTGAATATTGTTGTCATTTTGATTCTTTTCTTCTTGAGCATTGAAAAATTCAATTGGCTTGAAAATCAAACACGAAAGTGCAGGAAGCCTAAATTCTATACACTGGTTATACCCATGCCACACTTCATCAATTGTTTTAAGTTTTTCTGTGTTTACTATATTATTACCACCAAATTCAGCTTTATCACTGTTAAATACTTCCAGATAAATGCCTTTTTTTGGCACGCCTATTTTGTAATTTTCATATGAAGCAAGACTAAAGTTACAAATGACAACAAGGTAATCATCAGGTTCTTTGGAAATTCTCAAGTATGATATGACACTTTGCTCCCAGTTGTGAACATCTATCCATCTAAAACCATTCATTTTATGGTCAAGCTCCCACAAAGCTTTGTTTTCTAAGTAAAATCTGTTTAAACTTTTAACATAGTGCTGAAGCATGCGGTGCATGGGGTAGTCCAAAAGTAGCCAGTCAAGCGAAGCATAAAATCTCCATTCAATGAACTGACCAAACTCACCACCCATGAAAAGGAGCTTTTTGCCCGGATGAGTGTACATATAACCGTAAAGAAGTCTTAGGTTTGCAAATTTTTGATTGTAATCACCTGGCATTTTGTCAAGCAAAGATTTTTTTCCATGGACAACCTCGTCGTGTGAAAACGGCAGAATAAAGTTTTCAGAAAATGCATACATTATAGAAAATGTCAAAAGATTGTGATGCTGTTTTCTCTCATCTGGGTGTTTTTGCATGTACTTTAAGGTGTCGTTCATCCATCCCATGTTCCACTTGTAATTAAAGCCAAGCCCTCCATCGTATGTTGGATATGTGACCAGAGGAAATGCAGTTGACTCTTCGGCAATCATCAGGACATTTGGATATTTTGAGAATATTGCCTTGTTAAGCTTTTTTATAAATTCAATTCCTTCTATGTTTTCATGTCCGCCATACCTGTTTTTCTGGTTGTTGTTCATATAGATGATGTGAGAAACAGCATCTACCCTTATTCCGTCAATGTGATAAACATCAAACCAAAACATGGCGCTTGAGATAAGAAAGCTTTGAACCTGGGGTTTTGCGAAGTCAAATGTGGCTGTACCCCATGTGTAGTTTTCTCTCAAAAGTTCATCCTCATATTCATATAAAAATGTTCCGTCAAACCTATAAAGTCCATGCTCATCTTTGCAAAAATGAGCTGGCACCCAGTCAACTATTACTCCAATTCCATTTTGGTGCATATAGTCAACAAAATACATAAAATCCTCAATACTACCATAACGTGATGTGAGAGAAAAGTAACCTGTTGGCTGGTAACCCCATGACATGTCAAGAGGATGTTCTAAAACTGGCAGAAGTTCAATGTAATTATAATTCATTTCTTTTATGTAGTCTACCAGCATGTGAGCAAGTTCACGATAGTTATAAAACTCGCCAGCCTTCTCTATGCTTCCATCCTTTTTCATTTTCCATGATGCAAGATGAACCTCATAGATATTGATGGGCTTGTCATATGGTGGAGTCGTTTTTCTTTTTTCCATCCATTCCTGGTCATGCCATTCATAGTCCGGGATGTTTTTGACAATTGATGCTGTATTGGGACGTTTCTCAGAATAGATTGCATACGGGTCAGCTTTTAAAACCCTTTTCCCATCAGCACCAATAATTTCATATTTGTAGAGCTCTCCTTCACCAATGCCCTCTACAAATAGCCACCAAAATCCGCTTCCATAAACTCTCATCATCTTATGGTTTTCACCGCGCCAATTATTAAAATTTCCAACAACAGATACGCTTTTAGCATTTGGTGCCCACACACAGAAAACTGTTCCAACCTTGCCTCTGTAGTTTACAACCTTGCTTCCCAAGAACTTATAACTTTCAAAATGCTCTCCTGATTCAAATTTTTTTATATCAGATAGATAAATAGTAGATTTTACTTTTTTTATCATATTTGGCACCCCCATTAGAGCTTATATTATAGAAAAGAGAAATGTTTACAAAATTTAAATAAGTGTTAGTAGAAAATACTGTGAGCAATTTTATCAAAACAGAGACTAATAAGTTATAAAAAACATACAAAACACAAATTCAATTATAACATTATTGTAAAATTAAAGCAACAAAAATTTTTTTCTTTAAGATACTTAATACCCAAAATTCATGGGTTATTATTCTTTATTGAAAAGAATGATATAATCAAAATAAAATGTGATTAAAAAATTCAAAAGAAAAGTTATTTTAAAGGGAGAGTGTATGGATTTGTCTTGTAACCTGCATGAAGGGCACAGAGAAAGGCTCAAAAGAAGATTTATTGAACAAGGGCTTGATGGTTTTGAAGACCATCAGGTGTTAGAACTTCTCTTATTTTTCAGCATTCCAAGGAAAGATACAAATGAGATTGCACACAGGTTGATTTCAACTTTTGGAAGTATATCAAATGTATTTGAAGCTCACCCAAAAGAACTTCAAAAGGTAAAAGGCGTCGGAGAAAATTCTGCCATTTTGATATCTCTTATTTCGCAAATATCAAGAAGATATCTTGCTGATAAAAATAGAAAAACCTTTCAGCTAAGAAATGTAGAAGCGGCAGCAGAGTACATAAAGAGTTTGTTTGTGGGAAGGAAAAATGAGGTGTTTTATGTTATTTGCCTTGATACCCAGTTAAATGTGATATATTCTGTGCCACTTTTTGAGGGTACAGTTAAAGAAGCTGTTGTGTATCCACGAAAAGTTGTTGAATGTGTTATTCGGTACAATGCAAGCAGTGTAATTTTGGCTCACAATCATCCTGGAGGTTCTGTAAGACCCTCAATGGATGACATTAAGACAACTCAGAAGATTGTTAATGCTCTTTCTACGATAGGTGTTGCTGTAAATGACCACTTTATAGTGGCAAAAGATGAGTACTACAGCTTTGCACAAAATGGAATGCTGCCCCAGCCGCAGATATAAAATGGCTATTATTTCAATGGGGCTGTTCATTTGAAACAGCCCCAACTTACTTTACCTTACCTCAAGCCTGCTGCAATACTTACTGTCAACTGATGCTGAGGGTCAATTTGATTGTCTTTGTGACGAAGACCGTTGAATGTATATACATCGAAGTGTCCGTCCATTCCATTTACAATTGTATCAAGGTTTGGACCGTAGCCATATCCACCGCTTCTGTTTGCAACATTTTGATTGTAAGGAACGCCGTCCACCCCTGCATGTGGCATGCCAGAAACTGACACGGCTATTCTTCTACCATTTATTTCAAGTATAAACGGACGTCTTTCCCATGTAAAGCTTCCACCAAATATCTCTTTCATGATTTGAGTGTCTTTAAAGCTCAAAGTTTCAACATCTGCATGACTTGCCCCCATTGTCCTTTTTGCAAAAAAGTATTTTCCTGTCTGGATGTCAATAAACTTGCCAACGCTGCCGATTGGGAATACATAATTTCCCTGCGAAAACCAGTCGAGCATTTCAACTCCGTACTCATTTAAATGCACAGCAACTGTGTGAACAGGCACTTTTAAGGTTTGTCCTGCATAGATGTATGAGTTTTCATTCAAATTATTTGCCGACATAAGTTCATAGTCGGGTATTCCAAATTTTACTGCAATCGACCATATTGTATCTCCACTTTGCACCTTGTAGTATGTATAGCTTACATAGTCACCTGAAGTATCAACAGGTATATAAGAATAAAAATAGCTACTTGGTTTTGAGACGTCAGAAATATCTTGTTTTATATCTACTGCCCAGATTGAAACAAAGCCAGTTCCTTTTGCTGATGAAATTTTATAGAATTCTGATTGCTTTCCAATGATGTTTACAATTTGTCCCTGGGTAAGATAAAATAGATTTTGTGCTGACGAAGATGGAAAAGCTTTTACATATGTCCACCACTTTATTATTCCAGTAATTTGGACAGGGTTAATACTTACCTTTTTTACAATTAGCTTTTGTCCAACATAGAGTGTGTCGCTTGTAAGGCTATTGAGGTTTTTAATAGTTTCAATAGATGTTCCGAAAGTTTGAGACAATATCCAGAGAGAGTCACCGCTTTGAACACTGTAGACTATGTAGTTTCCGTTTGGCTTGAATATCATTCGTTTTCCTGATGTATAATGACGATATTCAAATAAATTCAAGTAAGTTTTGAAAGTAGAATAAGGTACACAAATTCTATTTTGTATGATTTGTATTGGTCCGTCCATATAAAAGTTTTTTCCATTGAATGTCACCACATTGCTATCGAGCTTGAATATAAGTTCATTTTGGTCAACAATAAGCTTTGACTGAAGAAAGTTATAGTCTTTTGGATCGAAAGCAAAATTTCCACCCAGTACCTTTGAAAGTTCATAGGGAGAAAGATATGCTACTGAACTTTTGTTAATAATAGTAATATAAGAGGGGTTGCCATTTGAATCAAAAAATAGAGCTTCTTCTTTTTTAATATCAGATGCAAACGAAGGTGAAACTATAAATAAAGATAGAATTATAATTGTAACAACAAACACCCAAAATCTTAATAAACTTTTCATAAAAATCCCGCCTCTTTCATTTAGGTTTTTAATATATTTTCATTATAAAACCATGTTTTTGCTTCTCTCAAATGAAATACTTTCCAAAATGACCAAGTGTCATTTTCAAAAGTGTAATAAAAAAAGTTGACCCAATCAAAGAGCCAACTTTTTCTTCTTATGAAGAAATATTTTTCATCAAATTTGCCATCTCTAAGGCAGACATGGCTGCGTCAAACCCTTTATTTCCTGCTTTTGTACCTGCCCTTTCGATTGCCTGGTCAACTGTGTCGCATGTCAGAACACCAAATATAACTGGGACTTCTTGTTCTAAAGAGACGTTTGCAATACCTTTTGAGACTTCTGCACTCACATACTCAAAATGTGGTGTGCTGCCGCGAATCACTGCACCCAGTGCAATTATTGCATTGTATTTTTTTGACTTTGCAAGCTTTTTGCACACAAGTGGTATTTCAAAAGCACCTGGTACGTAATATACGTCGATATTTTCACTGTCCACCTCATGCCGTTTAAGACCATCCAAGCATCCTTTTAAAAGCTCATCTGTAATAAATGAGTTAAACCTTGAAATGACAATTGCAAATTTTAAATCTTTTCCACAAAAGCTTCCTTCAAAAGTTCTCAAAGCTATCCTCTCCTTTTATTAAGATTTCATGCTTTTTCTTTAACATTTTAGAATGTATATATTTCCTGTTATATGGATTTACAGAAACCGGAATAGCTATCCTCTTCAGAATTTCAATTCCGCAATCCCGCAAAAAAGAAATTTTTTCAGGATTGGATGTTGCAAGATTAATTTTGCTTATACCAAAGAACCTTAAAATATGCAGAGCATCGAAGTAATCTCTCAAATCATCGTCAAAGCCAAGTAAATTGTTTGCCTCATAGGTATCAAAGCCTTGCTCTTGATATGCATATGCTTTAATCTTATTGGCAAATCCAATTCCTCTTCCTTCCTGGTCAAGGTAAATGAGCATGCAGTTTTTGTTCTCTGCCATAAACTGCAAGAAAAATTCAAGTTGCTGATGGCAGTCACACCTTAAACTGTGAAAAATATCTCCTGTTTTACACGATGAGTGTATTCGGACATTTACAGGCTGGCTTGGGTTAAAAGTTTGGTTTATCAGCACAGCATGTTCTTTTTGAGAAAAATGATTTTTAAAAGCAAAAATCTTAAACTTTCCATACTGTGTTGGAAGCTCTGCTTCAGCTTCTTTTTGCACTGTAGGCTGGCTAAGTAGAATATATTTTTCAATCTCATCAATTGTAGTAATGGGTATTGAAAATTTCTTTGCTAAGCTTTTTACATACTCTTTGTTGTGACTATCTCCTTTTTCGTCTAAGATTTCAATCATCACCGCAGCAGGAAAAAGCTTTGAGATTCTACAAAGTTCTACAGCTGCCTCTGTGTGCCCTTTTCTTATCAAAACCCCCCCTTCATGCGCAACAACAGGATTTACATGACCAGGGATTTTAAAATCAGATGGCACTGCTTTTGGGTTTGCAAGTTCTTTGCATGTTTTGCTTCTCTCTTTAGCAGTTATACCTGTTTTTGTATCTTTGTGGTCAACAGTAACTGTAAAGGTACAGGTGTTTTGAGTATTGTAAGGAACATACAAATTCAAGCGCCTTTGAATTTCCTTATCTATCGCAACACAGAACATTCCTTTTGCGTGATTCAAAACAAAACTTATCTTTTCAGGTGTTGAAAACTGAGCGGGCAGAATTAAATCTGCCTCATCTTCACGGTTTTGGCTGTCAAATACTATGACAAATTCTCCATTTTTAAGATTTTCTATTACATCTTTTAACTCATACATGTCTATCACCTCAAATTCTCTTTCACAATCTTTGCAATGTAGTCAAACTCAATGTTTACCCAGCTACCTACCTTTTTGTACTTCAAGGTAGTATTTTCAATGGTGTGTGGAATCAAAGATATTGTAAAGTATGTGTCAAAGACATCTACAATTGTAAGAGAAATGCCGTCAATTGCAACAGAACCTTTTTTGATAACAAGACCTTTAAAATCTTCAGACGGCTTTATTCCAATTATTCTACTTTTTCCCTGAATTTTTTGCATACAGATTGTGCCAATACAGTCCACATGACCAAGAACAATATGACCGCCAATTCTGTCTTCCATCTTCAAAGCAGGTTGCAGGTTTACAGGCATCCCCTCTTTTAAAAATTTAAGTGTGGTCCTTTCAATTGTTTCAGGTGACAGGTCAAAATCAAAAATTCCATTTGAAATATTTGTAACAGTCAGGCACACACCATCAACTGCTATACTGTCACCAATTTTTGCATCTATCTTTTTCACTTCTATACTCAGCTTTACAATATCATCAATTTTTCTCATTAGAACAACCCTGCCAACCTCTTCAACAATACCGCTAAACATAACTTATATCTCCTTCGATTATAGTAGAATTTTTAAATGTTGTGACTTTTGTATTTGCAAGCTTTGGGAAAAAGTCCTCAAAGCCTTCCGCACCAACTACACCTTTTGTGTCCTGCCCACCAATAAAAACATTGAATATCAATGAATACCAGTAATCTGCAATTCTTTGTTTCAAAAGAAAAAAGTTCAGTAGACTTCCTCCCTCAACAAGGACTGATACTATCTTTTGCTGTGCAAGTTTTGAAAATGCATCTGAAAGGTCAAGATGACCATCTTCTGAGGACTTTGCAAAGATTATTTTTATTCCTTTTTGAGAAAGAAGGTCTATTTTTTGAATATCATTTACATTTTCACTGCACACAATGTAGGTAGAATACTTGTCAGCAGTTTTTACAATATTGCATTCTAAAGGAATTCGAAGCTTTGAATCAAGCACAACTCTTGTAGGCTGCCTTACAATCTGGCCATACCTTGCATTTAAAATTGGGTTATCTGAAATTACAGTATTTACTGACACCAAAATTGCCATATATTTTTGACGAAGACTGTGCACAAAGACATTTTCCTCTTCAGTGTTAAACAAAAACCTCTTATTTGAAGGTGTTGCAATTTTGCCATCAATACTCTGGGCAACTTTTATAGCGATATAGGGAATGCCTGTCTTCATGTACTTAAAAAAATCCTTGTTAATACTTTCTGCTTCTTTCTGCAGCACACCTTCTATAACTTCTATTCCGTGCTGCTTTAATATCTGTATGCCCTTGCCATTGACAAGAGGATTTGGGTCTTTGGTGGCAACCACAACCTTTTTAATTCCACTTTTTATAATTGCATCTGTACAAGGCGGCTGTTTACCAAAATGACAGCATGGCTCTAATGTAACATACATTGTTGCGTTTTTGAGCAAGTATCCATTTTTTATTGCATCCTCAATTGCCAAAACTTCTGCGTGTTTTTCACCATACTTCTGGTGATACCCTTTTCCAATTACAGTTCCATTTTTTACAATCACACATCCCACTCTTGGGTTAGGCAGCACCAAAGGAGAAGCTTTCTTTGCAAGCTCAAGTGCCATGTTCATGTAGTAGCTATGTGAAAGAGCTCTCAAATGCTTCCTCCTTTCTAAGGTGTAATTTGATGAACAAAAAACTAAAGCCTCAAAAGTGGATTTTCCACCTTCGAGGCTTTTTGGGCTTTTAACAAGATGTATAAGAAATCTTCCTTACACATCCACTCCTTCTCCCATCCGGACTGTAACCGTTGGCACCGGAATTCCACCGGTTCTGCAAAAGCCAGAAAGGCTTTTGCTCGCGGGCTTTTACCGCCAGTGGGGAATTTCACCCCGCCCCGAAGGATGGACTTTTACTATTAGCTTATATTCAATTTACATTTCATTATATTCATAAATTTACGAAATTTCAATAGCAAAATTTACACGAAACTTTGCAGAAAGCCTCGTCCTTTTAGGGCGGGGATGAATGCAATGATTGAAAATAAAAACCAAATATGATATAATTAAGGCAAATCTTTGAATAAATTAAGGTAGTATCAAATTCATGCCCTGTTCGTGAATTAAACTGTTTTCGACCATAAATCATTAATGGTTTATTTCCACCTTTTAGAACGACTACACTTCCAATTGGAAGCCATTTGCTTTCCATCTTAATCACCTCCATAACCTTTATTTTGATTTTATTAAAAAAAAAAGAAACGTCAATAGATGTTTTTGTAATATATAGTTATAAATTCAAATACCCTAACTTGCTATTTTTTAAAATTTTGTTGATAAACCAACTACCAATGTGATAAAGTATATAACAAAGAATAATCGAAATCGCTTACAATTCCTGTATTTGATAAAATTAAAAAGGAAAATGAAAGGGGGCAGAGCATTTGCCGTCGATTGAGGATGTTGCAAAAAGAGCTGGTGTTTCAAAGGCAACTGTGTCAAGAGTTATAAATGGAACAGCAAACGTCTCTGAGAAAAAGAAAAAGGCTGTTTTGGAAGCTATTAAAGCTTTGAATTATACTCCAAATGTGACAGCCAAAAATTTAGCAAGAAGAAAGACAGATACAATAGGAATCATAATCCAACAGCTCAGTAGCTGGTTTTACAGTGAAGTTGTGGGGTTACTCAACAAATATATAACCCAGCGCGGGTACGGGGCTATATTTTGTCAGCTGATAGATAATATTGACTACTTCAAATTTTTGGTAGGTAGAGTGGATGGAGTTATAGTTTTTGGATATAAAAGTATTGATAAACAAGCACTAAAGCTTTTGCATGCTAACAATGTTCCAGTTGTTCTTGCTGAAAACAATACTGAATTTACAAATGTTCCGAGGATAAATGTAAACAACCTGCAGGGTGGCTACATTGCAACAAAGTACCTTATTGAAAAAGGTTGCAGGAAAATTGTACATATATCAGGTCCGCTTGAGTCTTTTGAAAGTGTTGCAAGATATGAGGGGTATAAGGCAGCATTAAAAGACTTTGGAATAAAATTTGATGAAGAACTTGTCATCGAGGGAGATTTTATGTTTCAAAAGGCATATGAAAATACAAAAAAGCTTTTACAAAACAAAAAAATAGATGGCATATTTGCAGCAAACGACCTTATGGCATATGCAAGTATGTACGCATTAGATGAGATGGGAATGTCTGTCCCAAATGATGTGAAAGTAGTCGGGTTTGACGATGTGGATTTAGTAGGGCTTCAGCTCAGCAAAATGCCAAGACTTACAACAGTTCGCCAGCCAATTGACCTTATGGCAAAGACAGCTTGTGATATTCTTTTTGAAAAAATAGATAACCCGAACAAAAAATTTGAAAGTGAATATATTCTTGACACTCAGCTTATAATCAGACAATCTGCATAAAATATATTTTCAAGACAAAAATTCAAGAAAGGAAGGTGTTTTGAATGTATTTTATTGGAATTGATGTTGGAACATCTGGTACAAAAACTATTTTAACTGATTCAAAAGGCAACATTTTGGCAACAGCAACTTTTGAGTATCCTCTTTATCAGCCTCAGATTGGATGGGCTGAGCAAAACCCTGAAGACTGGTGGGATGCAAGCGTAAAAGGAATTAAAGCTGTGCTTGAAAAGTCAAAGGTAGACCCAAAAGAAGTCAAAGCTGTAGGACTTACTGGGCAGATGCATGGGCTTGTTATGCTTGACAAAAACTACAATGTCATAAGACCATCAATAATCTGGTGTGACCAGAGAACGGCAAAAGAATGTGATGAGATTACACAAAAAGTTGGCAAGGAAAGACTTATTGAAATAACAGCAAACCCTGCACTGACAGGTTTTACAGCGTCAAAGATTTTGTGGGTAAAAAACAATGAACCCCAAAATTATGAAAAGGTTTACAAGATTTTGCTTCCAAAGGACTATATAAGATTTAAACTCACAGGCGAGTTTGCAACAGATGTATCAGATGCATCTGGCATGCAGCTTTTGGACATTAAAAACAGGTGCTGGTCTGATGAAGTTCTTGAAAAGCTTGAGATAGACAAAGATCTTCTTGGGAAAGTCTATGAGTCACCAGAGGTTACTGGAAAAGTGAGTAGGCAAGCAAGTGAGATTACAGGTCTTTGTGAAGGGACGCTTGTTGTTGCAGGTGGAGGGGACCAAGCAGCAGGTGCTGTTGGAAATGGCATAGTAAAGACGGGTGTGATTTCTTCTACAATAGGTTCGTCTGGTGTTGTTTTTGCCCATCTTGACGAGCTTAAGATTGACCCACAGGGAAGGGTTCATACATTTTGTCATGCAGTGCCGGGAAAATGGCATGTGATGGGTGTAACTCAAGGTGCCGGGCTTTCTCTCAAGTGGTTTAGAGACAACTTTGCTCACGTCGAAAAGGCTGCGTTTGAGTTTATTGACAAAGACCCATACATTTTGATGGACCAGGAGGCAGAACTTGCAAATCCAGGGTCAGATGGGCTTGTTTTCTTGCCATACTTGATGGGCGAAAGAACGCCCATTTTGGACCCGTACGCAAAAGGTATTTTCTTTGGAATAACTGCAAAACACACAAGAAGGGAATTTATTAGAGCTGTTATGGAAGGTGTTGTATTTTCGCTTAAAAACTGTCTTGATATTTTGAATGAGATGGGTATTGAGGTAAAAGAAGTCAGAGTTTCAGGTGGTGGTGCAAAGAGCAAGCTATGGAGACAGATGCAGGCAGACATATTTGAGATGGATGTATGGACACTGAATTCCAAAGAAGGACCTGCATTTGGCGCGGCTATTCTGGCAGCAGTTGGTGCCGGAGAGTATAATAAGGTCGAAGAAGCCTGCGATGTTATGATTCAGAAGGTTGAAAGCTGTAATCCAAATAAAGACTTATTTGAAGTATATAGAAGGACTTATAAACTTTATAATAGTATATATCCAAGAGTAAAAGATTTGTTTAACGCTTAAAGAGCCATGTTTGGCTCTCTTTTTTTGTCATTTTGTTTAAAGGATTTTTGTACCTTTTGTCGAAATAATAAGGTGTGTGACTTTTTTGACAGGGGGACTGAAGATTGAAACTACAAAAGAATTTATGGATGAGGATTTTTGAGTTTTTTCTCTTCTTTTTAATATGTTTTCCCCTGGCAGTTCAGGTTGCTGAGATTTTCATACATATTCAAAAACCTGTCATTGAATATCTTAAAATTGTAACACTGTTCCTTGCAGTGGCATTTTTTACAGTATTTTATATTCTCAGATATGGCAGTATATTGAAAAGATATAGAGTATTTGAGAAAAAACAAAAAGTCATAATTAAAAAGCTAAAAGAGGAAAAAGATAGTATTGAAAAGAACTACATTGATAGTATTCGACTGAACAAAGAAATGACAAATATTGTAAAGAGATTAATTGAAACAGAAAGGGACTTAAGAGAAAAAAATGAATGGTTTAAAAATTTTTTTGAGCTCTCGACTAAGATTATTAGTCTTTCGAATGTAGAAAATATAGTTGAGGTTATAGGTGAGTATAGCCATGGAAGTTTGAAATTTTCTCGTATAAGCATTTATCATGATGGTGATGATAAAAAATTCAAAATCTTGGGTCAGTTTGGGCAAAAAGATGTTCATGAACATCTTCTTCTGAGCAGAGCAAAAGAGGATATTAATATTGCTTACAAAATAGTAAATAATAACTTGGTAAAAGTAGCTATTCCGATTGTTTCAGAAGAGAGATGTGAAGGTATTTGTTTTTATGGAATTGAATGCAAAAGCACTTCAAGCGAAGATGTTGAATATTATATCAGCCTGTGCAATTTTATTACTATAGCCATAAAAAATGCCATTTATTATTCAAATCTCAAAAAACAGAAATCAGAAATAGAAGATTTGTATGAGAAAAGCACTTACATGAACGAAAGACTGAAAGACACAATTGAAGAATTAAATAAATCAAAGGCAGAACTTGAAAAGAAAAATCAAGAAATTGAAAGGTTCTTCTATGAAACAATCTTATGCTTGTCCAAAGCGATTGAGTACAAAGATGTGTATACGAAAGGACATTGCGAAAGAGTGCAAAGTATTGCTTTAAAAATTGCTGATGAGCTTTCGCTTTCAGAGGAAGAAAAAAACGTTTTAAAGGTTGCGTGTTTGCTTCATGATATAGGAAAGATTGGTGTGAAAGAGGATATACTGAACAAGAAAGGTTCTTTAGAAGATCATGAGTATAAAGAAATCCAAAAACATCCTTTAATAGGTTACAACATTTTAAAAGATTTAGAGTTTACGGACAGAATTAAAAAGGTTGTGCTTCAGCACCATGAAAGGGTGGATGGCAGAGGTTATCCGTTTGGATTGAAAGATGAAGAGATAGACCTTCTTGCAAAGGTTGTAGCTGTTGCAGATGCTTATGATGCAATGACTTCTGACAGACCCTATAGAAAAGCTTTTGATAAACAGGCGGCGTTGAGCGAAATGAAAAGGTGTGCTGGAAGTCAGTTCGATACTACTATAGTGGAAAAACTGATTAATTTAGTCCAAAAAGGTTTAGTAATGTTTTTATAGAAAAAGAAAAAGGAGTGTGTTAAAATTATTAAATAAGCTTGGTAAGGGGCAAAAATATAGATGTTCAAGGTTATTCTGGCTATAAAAAACCAAAGATTATTTTCTGTTGTAAAAAATGCTCTTATTGAAAATGGCTATACCATTGCTGACGCTGCTTCGGACTTTGCAGATTGTCTGAGAAAGATAAGGGTATTAAAACCAGATATTGTTATTATGGAGTATGGATTTAGTGTTGGCAGTATGGTGGAGATGATAGATATTTTAAAAAATGACAGAATATGTCCTGTTGTCATCTTGGCAAACCAGGCACAAAGGTCTAATATAGAAAGTGTAATCTTAGAGGATGATGAGTTTAATATTTTTTTGTACAGTCCATTTAATAAGTGGTCGTTCATATCCTTTGTTGAGACTATTGCTAAAAATTGGATGAAATTAAGAAAGTTAGAAGAACAAGTAAGGAAGCTTCAGGATGATTTGGAGACAAGAAAGCTTGTTGAAAGGGCAAAAGGGATTTTGATGAAGGAGCTAAAGCTTGATGAGGAAAGTGCAATGAAAAAACTTCAAAAGCTCAGCATGGACCACCAGATGCCTATTAAAGAAGTGGCAAAGAGAATCATAGAATGGAAATTGAAGAACTCAAAGTGAATAAGGTAAGTCCAATGAAGGTTCTTATATTTGGCGGGTTTGATACAGAGAATAGAAAACTTTATGTTATGAATGAGTACATAGAAATACTTTTAATGCTAAATGCAAAACCCATAATTTTCCCTATAAGTGTTTTATCAACTGATCTTTTAAGAGAGTACATACAGATGTGTGAGTATGTTCTTTTTTGCGGAGGTGAAGATGTTCACCCTAAATTTTATGGCAGAGAACCTCAAGTAGGAATAAGAAAAATCAATCTTTTGAGAGATAGAATAGAGCTTGAGGCAATGAAAATTTCATATGAGATGAGTAGAAGAGTTTTGGCAATTTGCAGAGGAGTGCAGGTTATGAACGTTGCGTTTGGTGGGACTTTGATACAGGACATAGAGAGAAAATCCTCTATGTCTCATTACCAGAATCTTGATGGTATATATGGATATCATACTGTAGAGGTTGTTGGAGGGTTATTTGCTTGCATCTTTGGGGGCCGAAAGATTTTAGTAAACTCTTTTCACCATCAAGCAATAGAAGAAGTAGCACCTGGATTTGAAATTGAGGCAGTATCAATGGATGGCATTGTAGAGGCAATTTCGAAGAAAGACAGAAATTTTTTTGTAGGTGTGCAATGGCATCCCGAGCTTATGGCAAAAGACGACCTTTTTCAGAAAAGGCTTTTTGAGAAGTTTTTGGGAGGGTGATGTATTTGAGTATTGGGAAAATATCTGATATGATTTTGAAATACAGTGGCAAAATCATATACTCTGTGGTCATCCTAATTATTGGTTTTTTATTTTTGAAAGTTTCTAATAGAATGCTTGAAAAATGGAAGAAAAAACAGAGAAGTTCTGTATTTCCTATAAATCAAAAAAGAATAGATACTCTTGCAGCACTTTTCAAAAGTATTTTAAAATACTCTATATACTTTTTAGTGATTGTGCTCATTCTTGAAAACTTTAACGTTTCAATCAAGACAATCTTGGCTGTTGCAGGGATAGGTGGACTTGCGATAGGTTTTGGTGCACAGAGTTTGATTAAAGATGTCATAGCAGGTCTTTTTTTAATTATAGAAGACCAGCTTTCTGTCGGTGATTATGTGACTATCGATGGAAGAAGCGGCACTGTAAAAGAAATGGGAATAAAGACAATAATAATCCAGGACTACAACGGCTCAATCCATATTATTCCAAATGGTTCCATAGGTGCCATTACAAACTGGTCGAGGCATAACTCAAAGGCGATTGTGGATGTTAAGCTTAATACAAAAATGAACTTTGATGAGGTGTCTTTGAAGCTACAAGAGGTTTTTAAAGAGATTGAAGAGGAGTTCAAAGATGATATTGTAACACCACCACAAATTGTAGGGATTGTGGATACAAACTGGATAGAATATACACTCAGGATTGTGACAGAGACAAAACCTCTTCGCCACTGGGATTTAGAGAGGGCGATGAGAAAAAAGATTATTGAAAAACTTTTTATAAGCTAAAAAACTAAGGTTTAGAAAGGGGTAGTAACAAAGGAAGATGAAAGTTTCAGAGCTTTTTATGCCAACTTTGAAAGAGACACCTTCAGATGCAGAGATAGAATCACACAAGCTTATGCTAAGGTCTGGTTTTATGAGACAGCTTTCCTCTGGCATTTATGTTTATCTTCCACTTGGTTACAGAGTTTTAAGAAAGATAGAAAACATTGTAAGAGAAGAGATGGATAGAAGCGGTGCACAAGAGGTTCATATGTCTGCACTTATGCCAAAAGAACTTTGGGAAGAGTCGGGTAGGTGGGCTGTATTTGGCCCTGAAATGTTTAGGATAAAAGATAGAAACGAAAGGGAATACTGTTTGGGTCCCACTCACGAAGAAGCATTTACTTATATAGTCAGAAACGAGATTTCATCTTACAGGGACCTTCCTAAAATTTTGTATCAAATCCAAACAAAGTTTCGTGATGAGAGAAGACCGCGGTTTGGTGTTATGCGTTGCAGAGAGTTTACAATGAAGGATGCTTATTCTTTTGACATTGATGAGAACGGCTTGGACATATCATACCAAAAGATGTATGATGCATATGTGAGGATATTCAAAAGATGCGGGCTTGATGTAAAGATTGTCGAGGCAGACACAGGTGCAATGGGCGGGGCAAGCTCACACGAGTTTATGGTTCCATCATCTGTTGGTGAGGCAGAGATTGCATATTGTAAAGCTTGCGGATATGCTGCAAACTTGGAAAAGGCAGAGTGTTTGGATGAGCCTGTTGAAAACAAAGAGGAGCCAAAAGAAAAACAGGAAGTCTACACTCCAAATGTGAGAACAATTGAGGAGCTTGTGAGTTTTCTTGGCATCGACAGCACAAGGTTTGTAAAAACAATGATTTACAAGGCAGATGACAAGTTTGTTGCAGTGCTGGTAAGGGGAGATAGAGAGGTAAATGAGACAAAGCTAAAAAATCTTTTAAAAGCTACAGACCTTGAACTTGCATCGGCAGAGGATGTAGAGAAAATTACAGGTGCAAAAGTAGGATTTGCCGGTCCAATTGGTCTTTCGATAGATGTGTACGCAGACAATGAAGTAAAATATCTCAAAAACTTTGTGGTGGGTGCAAATAAGACAGATTATCATATAAAGAATGTTAATCTTTCAGATTTTAAAGTAACAAAGTTTACAGACCTCAGGAATATAACCCAAGACGACCTTTGTCCAAAATGTCGCTCTCAGAAGGTGACAATTGAAAGAGGAATTGAGGTTGGACATATATTTAAGCTTGGCACTAAATATACACAGGCATTTAACTGCGTGTACACAGATGAAAAAGGCGAAAAGAAGCTCATGATAATGGGATGTTATGGTATTGGTATCAACAGGACAGCTGCAGCTATCATTGAACAGATGCACGATGAAGATGGTATAATTTGGCCAATTACAGTTGCACCGTATGAGGTAATTATTGTGCCTGTAAATGTAAAAGATGAAAATCAGAAAAAGATTGCATTTGAGATTTATGAAAACCTTCAGAGAAATGGAGTTGAGGTTTTGATTGATGACAGAGATGAAAGAGCAGGTGTTAAGTTCAAGGATGCAGATTTGATAGGAATTCCGTTTAGAGTTACTGTTGGAAAGAAAATATCAGAGGGAAAACTTGAGATTAGAAATAGAAGAACAAAGGAATCTTTTGAAGTTGAAATTGAGAAAGCAATAGAGGTTGTAATTAATCTAATCAGGGAAGAAAAAGCAAAATACCAAATATAAGTTTAAAATGTTTGTCAGCAAAAGGGGCTTTTAAGCAAAAGCCCCTTTTTATTATTCTTATTTTTGAAAATGTTAAGTTTAAAGGAGGGTTTGAAATTGAGGATTATAGATGTTAGTATTCCAATTTCAAATAATATGGTTTATTTTCCCGATGATCCAAAACCGCAGATATCAAGGGTTTATAGTATTGAAAGAGGAGATGTGGCAAACGTAAGCAAGTTAATACTTTCATCCCACACAGGGACGCACATTGACGCACCATCTCATTTTATAAAGGATGGTAAAACAGTTGACCAGATTCCTTTGGAATACCTGATTGGAGAAGTCAAGGTTTTCGAGGTACATGAAGATAATAAGATAACCAGAGAGTTTCTTGAAAGCAAGAATATAGAGTATGGTGATAGGATATTTTTCAAGACCAAAAATTCTCTGTATCTTAAAAGGAGTTCAGAGTTCTATGAAAAGTATGTTTATTTGACTTTGGAAGCAGCCGAGTTTCTCATAGAAAGAGAGGTTAAAGTTGTAGGAATAGATTATCTTTCAATAGAAGAATTTGCTTCAAATGATTTTGCTGTACACAAGAGTCTGCTGTCAAATGGTGTAGTGGTTATTGAAGGATTGGATCTTTCACAGGTGTGTGAAGGGAAATACAGGTATGCAGCACTGCCACTAAAACTAAAAGACTGCGACGGTGCACCTGCAAGGGTGGTGTTGATTGATTTTTAATCCAAAAATTTTGTAGGTTCCATTTACACCTACTTATTTTTGGTGGTATTTTTATCAGTAAAGATAACTTGATAATTAAATTGCAATTTATTTTTAAATATTTCTGTTTTAGTTTGATTAATTGGCATTGATCTATAAAATGCTAATATTATTGTGGTTAAGGATTGAATATATTTGTATAACATAAAAAAAAAAAAAAAAAAAAAAAAAAAAAAAAAAAAAAAAAAAAAAAAAAAAAAAAAAGTTACAAAACCACAACATTGTGGTATTATATATTCAAAAATAAAGGGGAGGTAGTGGAATGGAACTTTCAAAATTACAGACACCGAGAAATCCTTTGAAAGCAGGCGCTCAACCTGCTGCATCAAACCAAATTCAAGATGTTTCTCAGAGCCAATCTTACAGTACCAGTATTTTTGACTCAACTAAGAGAAAAGAAAGAAGAGATGAGCTGAAGAAAAACACAATAATCGAGAGGCTGGCTGCAGCATCAGCTGAAACTCAGGCGGCTGTAGCCCAGGCAACACGTAATGTAAATGAGCTTCAGGTTGCAGTGCAAGAGATTGCAGCATCGGCTCAGGAAGCATCAAAAGCTGCTAATGAATCTTTAAAAGCTATTCAGGAGATTGAAAAGGTTGCAAAGGTTTCAGATGAAAAAGCAGTTGAACTTTCAAACTCTATTGCAAACCTTCAGACGCTTATTCAGAGTATTTCAGATGAGATAGAAGAAGTCATAAGAGGAATTGAAATATCTGCTCAAAGTTCTGTTGAGTCTGCAGAGAATGTTTTGCAACTTGAAAGACAGGCAAATGAAATTAAAAATACTGCCCAAGCTGTAATGGAGGTTGCTGACCAGACAAATTTGCTTGCACTCAATGCTGCGATTGAGGCTGCAAGGGCAGGAAAACATGGTCGTGGGTTTGCAGTTGTGGCAGATGAGGTAAGAAGCTTAGCAGAGATAACAAATAAAGCTGCTATAGAGATTCAAAACATCATAGAGGATATTCAAAAAGATGTAAATGTTGTAGCTCAAGACATAAGAAGCGTCGGAACACTTGTCAGAGGAGAAGCTGAAAAGGCAAAAGGTGTTACAGAGGATTTGAAGAAAATAGAGGATGCTATAAATACAATTGTCGAAGCCATGAAGGAAATAAGGGTTTTGTCAAGGAACATGATGAATGCATCAAGCGAGGTCAGGGGCGGAAGCCAGCAGATTGCAGCAGCTGCTGAGGAAACTGCAGCTGCAACTGAAGAGTCAAATGCATCGTTAATTGAACAGACAAAAGCATTGAACGAGATTAACAATGCAATAACTATGCTTGCTGAAATGGCAGATGAGTTAAAATCTACAACTGTAACTCAGAAAAATGCAGAAGAACTTGCTGCAGCGTCTTCTGAGCTTGCTGCTATGGTAGAAGAGTCACACAAGGCAAGTTATCAGATTTCTTCAGCGCTTGAACAAATAATGCAAGCTTCTGAAGAACAAGCAGCTGCATGTGAAGAATCCCAAAGGGCAACAGAGAATCTTAAAAACATGCAAAAAGACATAGTTGATAGATTAGAAAATGTTACAAAGTTGTCAAAAGAGCTTCAAGAAATTTTAGAAAAGAACAGGAAAGACGTAGAAGGATTGATTGAGGGTGTTTCCCAATCGGTTGAAAAGAACAAACAGTCATTGGAAAGTGTGAGAGTACTTGAGAAAAGAATTAGAAACATTGAAAAGATAATTGATACAATCTCAAATGTTACAACAAAAGTAGACTTGCTGTCACTCAATGGTTCAATTGAAGCGGCCCGTTCCGGCAAGTATGGAAAGGGATTTGCAGTTGTTGCAGGAGATATAAAGCAGCTTGCTCAGCAGTCAAGTGAAGCTATTGGAAATATCAAAGAAATGGTGAGAAATATTGGCGACCAAGTAAGAATTGTGTATGAGGATGTAGAAAATGCAGTAAAGACATCTACACAGGAAAACGAAAAAGCACAAAAAATTACCATTTCGCTTGAGAGAGTGAGGATTGCAACTGAAAAAGTTTTAGCTGAAGGCGGGCAGCTACTTAAGATGGCACAGGATGCAGAAGCAGCTTTAACCCAGATTGCAGCAGGAACCATGCAGATAGCAAGAGGAGCAGAAGAAGCATCACAAGCAGCTCAAAGTGCAGCAACCCAGGCACAAGAACAGCTAAAAGCAATATCTCAGATTGCTCAGGCAGCTCAGGAACTTGCTAATCTTGCTGAAGAGCTTAAAAATATTTAAGCGGGGTTAGTTTAAAAGAGGAGGATTGAGTAATATGATTGAAGAAGAAAGAAAAAAATTGTTAAAAGCAGATATAGCTGAAGATTTTGAAGAAGAAGATGAACTCACTGATGAAAAGCAGCTTGTCATTTTCAAACTTGGGGATGAAGAGTACGGTGTTGATATAATGCAGGTCAAAGAGATTATCAGAACAACCAACATTACCAAAATACCACAAGTACCATCTTTTGTTGAAGGGATAATAAGTCTGCGGGGAGAAATACTGCCTATAATTGATATGCGAAAAAAATTTGGACTTCCAGAGACAGAAAGAACAAGACAAACAAGAATCCTTGTCATAAACCTTGACAATATGACAATAGGCGGAATTGTTGATGAAGTTACGGAGGTTTTAAGACTTCCAAATGATGCTATAACACCCCCACCACCTGTTATAAGGGGAATCAACACTGAGTACTTACAAGGTGTTGGTCAAATTAATGGTAGGATAATAATTCTTCTTGACATGTCAAAGATATTAACATCAAATGAGGTAATTCAAATTGAGGAGTTAAAAGAGGAACTTTTGAACACAAATACACAATAAAACTTTTACTAAACCATACGGGAGAGTAGAAATTCAAAGATGGTAAGAGTGTTAGTAGCAGAAGATTCCCCTTTGATGAGAAGGGTTTTAATAAAAATACTTCAAAAAAGTCCTTTTATAAAGGTTATAGATTATGCAACAAATGGGCAGGAGGCAATCGAAAAGGTTGCCTCCCTTCGCCCAGACGTTGTCACAATGGATGTTGAAATGCCTGTATTAAACGGTCTTGAGGCTCTGAAAGCAATAATGCAAACATGTCCAACACCTGTTTTGATGATATCAACGCTTACCCAAAAAGGTGCTGAAGTCACACTAAAAGCTTTGAGTCTTGGTGCGGTGGATTTTATTCCAAAGCCTTCTGCCTACTCAAGCGAGCTTGAAAGTATAGAAAATGAAATTATTAAAAAAGTATTAAATGCAGCAAAAGCGAATGTCTTTGGCAAAAAAGTAGGTTCTTTGAACACTACTAAAATTATTTCAGTTTCAAAAAAACCATTAGTAAAGCCAAATGCTATATTTATTGGTGTTTCAACAGGCGGACCAAAAACTCTTGGTGAGATAATACCCTATATTAAAAGTGATATAGGTGTACCAATATTTATTGTTCAGCATATGCCACCAAACTTTACACGACAACTTGCTTCAACCCTTTCAGAAAGAAGTTCGCATTTTATAAAGGAAGCTGAAAAGGGTGAATTTGTAAAACCTAATACAGTCTACATTGCACCAGGTGGCAAGCAAATGGAACTAATAATCTCTGGTGGCAGAACTGTAATAAATATAGTTGATGGTCCAAATGATTTGATATACAAGCCTTCTGTTGATTATGTTGGGTTTTCACTTGCCAATCATTATAAAGACAGACTTGTTGCAATAATGCTGACAGGAATGGGCAATGATGGCGCAAAAGCATTTGCATTTATCAAAAAACTTGGTGGTTTTATAATAGCTGAGGATCAGTCCACTGCTATTATATTTGGAATGCCAAAATCTGTAATTGATCAGGGGATTGCTGATTTGATTTTGCCTTGCACAAGTATTGCAGGGGCTATAAATTCTATATTTTCATGAGAAAGATTTTTAAGGGCAGGGTTGAGAAGATGAATTATGAAGAAAAGAAGTTTCTCATGGAACTTTTAGATGAGGGGAAAAAGATATACAAAATAGAGTTTTTATTAAAGCCAGAAGCTGAGTTTAAATCTCCATCTATGGCAAAGATATATAAAGCTCTTAAAGAAAAATACAATATTTTTTTAACAATTCCGGATGTAGAGCAGGAACATGTTAGTGAAGAAGTAAATGAATATCTATTTTTTATTGAAGGCGACATTGAAATAAATGCATTACGGCAGGATGTAGAGGATATCTGTAAAACTGAGGATGTAGTGGAAATTTTCTTTATACAAAAACTAATAAAAGAGGATTTAGAGGTAACAGAAACAGAAGAAGTGGACAAAATTGTAAACCAGTCTGAGAGTGATCAGACGGGGACTTTTGAGGATGGAATTAAGAATCTTAAAGAAATTGATATTAAAAGAATTGATTCAGTGCGAATAGATATAAACAAGCTCAATAATCTTACAAATCTTGCTGGCGAACTTATTACCTGTAAATCTCAATTGAATCAGATATTAAATGCATTCAAAGAAACAAACATAAAAGATAAAACGCTTAGTAACTTAATTTCAAATCTTGAAAAAGGAATTTTACGACTCGAAAGAATATCATTTGATATTCAGGAAGGAATAACAAGTTTGAGGCTTTTGCCTATAAAAAATGTTCTGAGAAAGCTTCCGCGAATTGTTCGAGAGGTTGCTCAAAAAGAAGGGAAAGAGGTTGAACTTATCATAAAAGGTGAAGAAACAGAAATAGACAAGATTATACTTGAAAAGATAACCGACCCACTTGTTCACTTGGTGAGAAATTGTGTAAATCATGGAATTGAAAAGCCTGAAGAAAGAATTGCTAAGGGAAAAAGACCTCAGGGAAGGATTTTGATAGAAGCATATGCAGAAGGTGAGAATATCTACGTAAATGTTGAAGATGATGGCAAAGGTATTGACATTGACAAAGTAAAAGAAAAAGCTCTGCTAAAAGGTATTGTGACAAAGGATGAGATTGAGAGAATGTCAGATGATGAAATAATAGAGTTTATTTTCTTACCAGGTTTTTCTACTGCTGATAAGATTAATGATGTGGCAGGCAGAGGCGTTGGAATGGATGTTGTGAAAAAGAATTTAAGTGAGCTAAAAGGAGAGATAAAGGTTAAAACAGAAAAAGATAAAGGTACAAGCTTTTTGATGATAATTCCTCTCACTGTTGCAATAATAAAGACATTGCTGGTTTTAGCTGGGGATAAATTGTATCTGCTTCCGCTTGAAAAAGTGGTTGAGACAGTAAAGATAAGAAAAGATTCAATAAAGTCTATAACTGGTAAAATGGTATGCAGTATTAAAGGGGAAATAGTACCATTTTTTAGTCTTCAGGAAATACTTGGATATCAGAAAAGTGAAGATGATAGAAGTTACTATTTTGGAATAATAGTAAAATATAGAGAAAGCAAGGTAGGAATAATCGTGGATAGGCTGATGGGCGAATATGATGTGGTTGTAAAGCCTTTAGATCAGTTTGTCGGGAATGTAAAAGGAGTTGTTGGTTCAACAATCTTAGGTGATGGGAAGGTTGTACTTTTGCTTGAACCAGAACAGCTAATTGAAAGAGTTATTCAGATGGTCTAATTAAAACTAAAAGGAGTGGGGCACAGAAGATGAATTCAGCTATGGAAATAATTGAAATGCTAAATTCAGATGACTATCTATTACAAAAAGAAGCTATTGAAAATGCACCAAAGTTTAAGGAACCTGAAATTGTTGATAGATTAATAGATCTTTTTATAAAAACAAACAATAAAATGATTGAGGAGCACATTACAGAAGCTTTAAAACAAATAGGTGGCAGTTATACTGTTGAAAAATTATTGAGGCTTTTAGACCATGAAGAAGCAAGGGTTAGGGTTTTTGCTTTTGAGGTTTTAAGTAAAATAGGTAATGATAATATTCACGCAATAATCAAAGAGGCGGAAAATCCAGATAAAAATGTTAGGAAATTTGTAGTGGATATTTTAGGTGCTCTTAAAAACAAAGAAGCAGTTGATACTTTATTGAAAAGGTTATCAGATGATGATGTAAATGTAGTACAGGGGGCCATTGAGGCACTTGGCAATATTGGGGATGTTGAAGCTCTCAAAAAGGTAATTGAGTTTTTACCTTCTGCTCATCTGTGGGTACAGTGGACAATAATTGAGAGCATAAAAAAAGTGAACAATAGAGAACTAATTTCAGAGGTTTTAAATCTGCCATGGGAGATTGAGGATATCATCTTTGACAGTATTTTTGACATGGTGAAAGAAAATGGTACCCTTGAGAATGTGGAGGATGCAGTAAATCTTTATTTAAAGCTTTCAACACAGCTGAGGATAAAGGTTTTAGATACCATATATTCGATTTATATAAAGTCAGATAAACAAAAAGTTGAAAAAGTTTTATCAAATACAAGCTTTTTTGATGAAATAAAAACCATTTTGATATATGGTTCTGATACACAAAAATTTGAGATTTTTAACTATATGGGTAGCATAGAAGATAAGGATTTTGTAAGGTTTATAAAGAGTAGGGTGTTTGATGAAACAGTTATTCTAAGCGCTATAAAACTCTATTACGCATCGAATACTTTAGAGAAAAGAGAATTAGTTAGAGTGTTTAAATATTTTAATAAGTCAAAACTGGTTGAATATATGAGAGAGATATTCAAAGGTGATGATAATATCTTAAAGCTTAGCGGGTTGAAGATTATGAGATACAATGGTATCAAGGAGGCAGCAGATGTGTTGCCAGAGATGATAAAAGAAGGAGAGCTTTTACCAGAGGTCTTAAAAACTGTGATAGAACTAAACTTGAAGGAGTTATTTGATAGAATTTATGAAGAATATTTCAATGTCAAAAGCGATGACTTAAGACTTTTGATGCTTGAATGTATGGTTGAACTAAGACCTGACGATGCAAAGGTTGTGGCTCTAATTAAAGATGAGCTTGCAAATGAGTATTTATCTGATGTTCATATTCTCAAGCTTTTACAACTTGTAAGAAAAATTAATGATAAAGAACCATTTAGATTACAGTTAGAATATTTGGCTGACCATCCTAATATAGAGATTTCTATTGAAGCTCAGGACCTGCTTGGAGGCTAAGGAGGAGCAAAATGCTAACAGAAATTGTCTTGAATAATCAAGAGTGGTATATTATAAGAGATTTTATATACAAAATTACAGGATTGTACTTTTCCGATGATAAAAAAAGCTATATTCAAAAAAGATTGAAAATAGCAATGGATAATTTAGCGATAACAGATTTTTGGGAGTATTTAAAAAGAATTGAGACTGACAGAAATGCTCTTAACAAATTATTGGAATTGATTACAACAAATGAAACATATTTTTTCAGAGACATTCCGCAACTTGACATGTTTTCGAAAGATGTTTTGCCTGAACTTTTGAATAGAAAAGCAAGCAAAGGTGATTTTAGGTTAAAAATTTGGAGTGCAGGATGTTCAACAGGTGAAGAACCTTACACTATTGCAATAATTTTGAAAGAAAGGCTTGAATATTTTGATGACTGGGACATTGAGATACTTGGAACTGATATTTCAGAAAGGGTTTTAAGGCTTGCGCAAGATGCTATTTACTTGCCACGGTCTTTGAAAGATGTTCCAGAGTATATAAAACTTAAATATTTTGAGTACAGCCCTGTAGATAAAATGTACAAGCTCAAAGATGAGATAAAGAAGCTGGTAACTTTTAGGTACTTGAATCTTTATGATGAGAGTAAGATGAGGCTTATGAGAAATTATGATGTGATATTTTGTAGAAATGTTTTGATTTACTTTGACGAAGAGTCAAGAAAAAAGGTTGTAGAATATTTTTATGATGCATTAAATCCGGGTGGTTATATCTTTTTAGGACATTCAGAGAGTATCCTAAGAATCACAAAAGCTTTTGAAATTGTTTATTTTGACAACAACATAGCTTTCAGAAAACCCATGTAAAAATAAAGAATAATGGGGGGTACGAAAAGATATGCCGAAAATTTTAGTTGTTGATGATTCGCCGGTTGTAAAGAAAATTGTAACAACAACACTTGTGAAAAAAGGGTTTGATGTAAAAGAAGCAATAGACGGTGTTGCTGCATTGGAAATACTTTTAAGCGAGAAGATTGACCTTGTTATTACAGACCTCAATATGCCAAAGATGGACGGTCTGCAGCTTACCAGAGAAATAAGGAAAAACCCGATGTATAAGAGAATACCAGTTATTATGCTAACAACAAATCCATCAGAAGAGCAAAAAGCGTTAGAAGCGGGTGCAAATCTGTACCTGAAAAAACCTGTGACAAGCGAGGAATTGATTTCACATGTTCAAAAATTTTTGGGGATAGAAATGAGAAGTTAACAGAGGTGGGATTGTAATGACTGACCAATTGTTCAGTGCAGCAGAACTTGAAGAGCTTAAAAAAGATTTTATTGTTGAAACATACGAGCATCTTGAGAATGCTCAAGATGCTCTCCTGCAACTTGAGAAAGATCCAGCTAACTATGAAACACTAAATTTTATATTCCGTGAAATTCATTCAATAAAAGGAGGCGCAAACTTTTTAGGTCTGCAGGATATAATCAACGTTTCTCATGAAATGGAGAGCTTATTGGACAAGATGAGAAACTATGAGATATATCCTTCCAGTGATGTTATAAATGCTATTTTTGAAGGAATAGATATAATTCGAAAGTTGGCAGATAATTTGGAGAATAATGAACAAAGCTGTATTGATTATACCTCATACATAGCACAATTGAAGAGAATAGACAGTTCAAAGCATTCATCAGATACAGCTATTCAAGGAAGAATAAAAAATAATGATGATTTTCAAACATCAAACGAACCTGAATTTGCAAGAAATCAAGAAGATGACAAAAATGGTGGATTTACAAACTTCAGAATAAATGATGATGACCAACGTATTGATGAAGATTCTTACCAAATGATTGTTTCATTTGAATATGGAGATGTTACTTATGGAATTGAAGTAGAGTTTGTCAGGGAGATAGTGAGGCCAACAGATGTAACCACAATACCGTTTGCACCTGAACATGTAATGGGGCTTATGAATCTGAGAGGAGATGTTGTAACAATAGTTGATTTTGGGAAACTACTGGGGGTTGAAAAGAGTGAAAGTAATAATCACAAAGTTCTAATAATTGGCAATGATGAATTGACATTTGGGCTGTACGTTGATAATGTAAGAGAAGTTGTGAGTGTGCTTCCTGAGGAGATAAAAAAAGAATTAAATGTTTCTTCAATTTCATCAGGAGAGATTTTGAAAGGAATAGTAGAAAGAAATGGTGAGTTTATACAAATAATAGATATTAGGAAATTAATAGAAAGGTCAAAAATAGTATGGAGTTGATTTAAATGGAATTGTATATATATCTTCTCTTTGCAATAATGCTGATGATAATAATTGCTGAAAAATTGTTACTTATGAAAAAGTCCAATGAAATAAAAAAAATTATTGAATTTGTGAGTTCAGGGAAAGTAAAAAAGGGAATACCTAAGGAATTTGTTAATGTATATAAAAGTAAGCTTGACTTGATAGAAAAACAGTTTAAAAATGAGATATCTAAGCTTAAATCTGAAAACCAGTACCTACAAAAAGAAATAGAGGAAAGTAGAAGAATGTTAGATAGTCACAACAGTGAGTTTAAAGAACAGTTGCATACTGTATTTGACTCAGTTAAGGAGCTTGCGGAAGCATTTAAGGTAGTAGTGGATGAGATAAATGAGGTCCTGGTAAAGAATTTAGAGGACATGACTCAACGATCAAATAAAGTTGAAGATGATATAAGAAATGGTCGAGTTCAGGTTTCAAAGTCTGTAGAGGATATAAATATCCTTTTGGGTCAAATGCAAGAGTTATTAGAAAATGTTGTTAATCTTTCGGTGCATATTGAAAATATGAGCAAAGTAACGCAGATTATTAGCGATATTGTAAAGGAGATTTCTTTCATTTCATTAAATGCGCAGATTGAAGCTAATAAAGTGAAAGATTCTATGGCATTTAGTTTGTTGGCATCCGAGATGAGAAAGCTTGCAGACAGTGGCAAACAGAGTTTGAAAGAAGTTAACAAGACCATTTCAAATATTGTTGAGGATATTAATACAAACAGTATCCGTATTAATACTTTTGTAAATAAATTGGAAGAGCTGAAAAATAGAACTAATGAAATAACCGATGAATTTGAATCTGTTCACAGACTAATTAGCTCTGTGCTACATTATCAAAATCAGTTATCAGACCAGGTAAAACAACACTTTGCAGGTATTCAAGAAATTGTTGGGGTGTTAGAGAATATCTACAATGAAGGTGTTCAGATTCTGGAAAAAAACATTGCACACATATAGATGAAATAAAACTTGTGATGAGAGAGGTTAAGTAATGAAAAAGGTGACCTTTCTTATTGTTGATGATTCTCCTATGTGGAGAAAGGTGATAAGAAGGTTTATAGAAGAAAAACTGGGTGGCAAAGTAATAGCAGAGGCAGAAGATGGAATAGAAGCTGTAAAGCTTTACAAAAGATTTAAGCCTGATGTGGTTACAATGGACATTGAGATGCCAAAACTTGATGGTATAAGTGCAATGGAAGAGATTTTGAAATTTAATAAAAGTGCAACAGTAATCATCATAAGTTCAAAAGGTGAGGAGGATGTAGTAAGAAAAGCTCTTTTAAAAGGGGCAAGAGATTTTATTGTGAAAAATTTAGAGATTGAAAAGTGGACCAAAAGATTTGAAAAGGTTATAAAAGAAGTTGAGACAAAAAATTCGAAGATAAGTATATTTGTCAATATAAAAAACTACATCAACAGATTTAAAAGACAGTAAGTGCTCTGCAGCGGGGGTATTTGTATGGGCTTTGAAAAGAAGAGGGATAAAGAGTTGATAGAAAACAATAAGGTTAAATTTTTTGTTGAGAATCTTAAAGGTTATTTCGGTAATATGAATGAATATGTTGTAGTGGTATGGGACGAGGAAGGAATAATCTTAGAATACAAGGAAAATGGCGAGAAATTGTTAGGCTATTCCCCTAACCAGATAGAAGGCAAAAAGTGGTTGGATGTTTTAATTGATGACAAAGAAAAAGAAGAGATGGAATGGGTTTATAACAAATTAATAAGTGGTGAAGTGTTTAAATATTATGTCAATCCTATTAGAGACGTGAATGGAGTAAAAAAGACATTCTTATGGTACAACTCTAAGATAGAAAGTGCGCAGAACAATAAAAGAATTTTTCTTTCAATAGGTTTTAGCTTAGATGCGATAGAGAGACTAAACAGAAAAATCCACAGATATGAAAAAGATCTCTATAAAATGAGTGCAGAAAGCGAGAATCTCAGGTTCAAAATTTCTAAACAGGATTTGATTTTGAAACAAAAAGATGAGATGATAAAAGATTATAAAACCAAAGTTGAGTTTTTGGCGTTTTATGATGAGCTTACCAAATTGCCAAACAAGAATTCACTTATGAGATGGTTAAATTTAAGAATTAGTCAAGCAGATAATATGAGTACATATTTGATCTTTTTGGAAGTGAGGAATTTAGAAAAGTTAAATGTTATGTATGGATATGACTTGGTAGATGAACTGATTATCCACATAAGTAAGAGGATAGAAGAGATATTGGGAAAAGAAAATAAAATATTTAAGATAGGATCTGATAGGTTTGCAATAATAGGCAAGACAGATAACGTATCTGAGTTTATTGAAAATTTGTTAAAAAAGTTATTGGTGACATACAATATTAATGGAAACTTGATAAAGGTGAGTTACAATGTAGGAGCAACTGCAATAGAGGATGTTAATGACTCCACGGCGAACGTTATAAGGAAATGTGATTTAGCTTTAATCAGAGCAAAAGAGAAGGGTTTGAATAAGTATGAGATATTTAAACCTTCTTTGGAGGTTCAAACATTAAAGGAAGGGATAATTGAAAGAGAACTTCGCAATGGATTGGACTTAAATGAGTTTGTAGTATTTTATCAACCAACTATAAACTTAAAGAATAACCAAATCTGTGGGTTTGAGGCTCTTTTGAGATGGCATTATTTAAAGTCGGTGTTTGTATCGCCATTGGAATTCATTCCGGTTGCTGAGAAGTGTGGTTTGATTGTGGAGTTAGGCAATATTGTATTGGAACAGTCCCTAAAAGTAGCTAAGTGGTTAAGCAGATATATTACTGATGAATTTATAATTTCAATCAATATATCACCACAGCAATTTAGTGATAGAGAATTTATTCGTTCCACAATTCAAATATTAGAAAATGAAGGATTAGCGAATGTCAAACTTCAATTCGAAATAACAGAAAAATTGGCAATTGAAAATATTGACTATGCAATTGAAGTGATAAATCAGCTAAGAAAATACAACATAACCTTTGCCTTAGATGATTTTGGTGTCGATTATTCTTCACTCAATTATCTGAGAAGATTGCCAATACAAGCTGTGAAGATTGATAAGTCCTTTGTTCAAGATATAGAAAAGGACGAAACGTATTTTATAGTAGAAACGATAATAAAACTATGTAAAAAATTGGGGTTAAAGGTTGTGGCAGAAGGGGTGGAAACAGAGGAACACTACAGAGCTGTAAAAGAACTGGGATGTGACTATGTTCAAGGGTATTTTATAAGTAGGCCTTTGGGTGTTGAGGAACTTATAAAATTTATTGAAAAATATAAATGTCAAAATGAAAGCAATTTTTAGAAGGCACCCAATGTGGTAAAATAAATTTAGGTGCCTTTTTTTATTTTTTAAGTCAAAGAGAAAGTTCTTTAATAAAGGAGAGAGTTTTGATAATGCTTTTTAGAGACAGGGTTGATGCTGGAGAAAAGTTAGCTGAGAAATTAGAAGCATTTAAAGGAAGACAAGATGTTATACTTTTTGCAATTCCACGAGGTGGTGTGGTTGTCGCGAAAGTAATTGCCGACAGGCTTAAAATACCCTTGGATATTGTGTTGGCAAAGAAGATTGGTGCACCTTTTAACAGGGAATTTGCTATTGCAGCAGTGGATATAAATGGAGATGTGGTTTTAAATAATGAATATGTAGAATATTTCTTTATGAGAGACGAATATATAGAACACCAAAAGAAAAGACTCTTAGAAAGCTTGAAGGACCAGCTTATTGAGTACAGGGGTTCTATCGAATATAAAAGCTTGGAAAACAAAGTGGCAATAATAGTGGATGATGGAATTGCAACAGGCGCAACAACAAAAGCATGCATAAGGTTTCTTTTGAAACTAAATCCTAAAAAAATATACGTTGCAACACCGGTAATTGCACCTTCGACGTTAAAAGAGCTGAAAAAAGAATGTGATGGTATCTTTTATATTGTAAGTAGCGAGCCATTTTGGGCAGTTGGACAGTTTTATGTTGACTTTTCACAAGTTTCTGAAGAGGATATTAAAAAACTACTAAGCTAAAATTTTTTTGAAAACTGTGTGCACAAAAATGTTAACATAAAGAGGCTTTTGTGATAATATAAAATAAAACAAATACTAAAATTGAGTGGGATGAAGAAATGGACTTTTACAGGGTTGGTGATAAGGTCATAAGTCTTCAAAAAATAGTGGATGAAGTCAAGAAGATATTGGACCTTCGTCAAAAAGGATTTTCGCAGATTGAGGTTGCCGAAAAGCTGAAAATAGATAGGTCTTTTATCTCAAAGCTTGAAGGGCTTGGAGAAGTACGCAAGGGCAAAAATATTGCTGCAATCGGATTTCCTGTAAAAAACAAGCATGAGGTAGAGCAGGTATTGAAAAGTTACGGAATAAACTACTATCTTTTAATGACAGAAGAGGAGAGAAATAGTTTTATAAACTCCCTTTCTGCTGCTCAGCTTTTGAACATCATGGGTGAATATATAAATAATTTTAAAATGTTTGACATTGTAATTGCCATGGGTTCGGACTTTAGACTAAACTGGTTCAAAGCTTTTCTTGATTGTGAGGTCATTACAATACCTCTGGGAAAATCCCCGCTCAAACATGATGTTGAAGTTGATGTTGAAGAGCTGAAGAGAATTTTAGATTCTATTGTGAAGTAGCAAGAAGGAAAAGGAGATGTTTTTTGCATGAAAAGGATAGTGAGTGTCAGCATTGGTTCAAGCAAGAGGAATCACAAAACAAAGACTAAAATAATGGGTATTGACTTTGAGATTGAAAGAATTGGGACAGATGGAGATATAAAAAAGGCAATAGAAATTATAAAGTCTTTGGATGGAAAAGTGGACGCCTTTGGTATGGGAGGAATTGACATTGTACTATACGGTGGAGGTAAAAATTATGTCATAAGAGAGGCTATTCCTATAAAAAATGCTGCTCAAAAAACTCCTCTTGTTGACGGTACAGGAGTTAAAAATACATTTGAAAAATGGGTTATAAAATATCTTCAAGACAACAGCATAATAGATTTCAAAGGAAAAACTGCGCTTGTTGTGTGTGCGCTTGATAGATACAAGCTTGCAGAAGGACTATATGAGGCTGGATGCAAGCTTTTGCTTGGTGATGCCCTGTTTGCCTTAGGAATTCCACTAATGATAAAGAGTCTCAAGGTATTTTACTATCTTGCAGCTTTGCTTGTCCCATTTATAATAAAGCTACCTTTTAACATGTTGTATCCTAATGATGACAAAAAAGAAGAAAACCCTAAAAAGCTCAAGAAGTATTGGAAATATTTTGGAATAGCAGACATCATTGCGGGAGATTATAAATACATTCAAAAGTACATGCCAGATAGTTTGGAAGGAAAGATAATCATTACAAATACCATTACAAAAGAGGATGTTGAAGAGCTTAAAAGAAGAAAACTAAAGATGCTTGTTACTACAACACCTGAGTTTGATGGAAGGTCTTTTGGAACAAATGTTGTTGAGGCTATTTTAGTTGCTCTGACAGGCAAAAAATTGGAAGATATGAGCCAAAAAGAGATAGAAAAGCTCATAAAAGAGATTGATTTTAAGCCCAGGATAGAAATATTCTATTAATAGAAGATATTTTCTTGGGTTGATAAAAATTTATACTGTTACTTTTGTGTTAGAAGGTGAAAGCAGGATTTTTCTTCCAGAATATGCCAGATTTTTTCCTCTATTTTTAAGAAGACTTTTAGTTGCAGATTCAAAACCCAAGTTCGAAGAGTATATAAGGCTAATTAATGGAATAGAGATGAGGTTAGAATTTTTTATATTTCCGAAAATAGAAAAGATTTCAAAAAAACATAAAAAAATAAAATATTTTATTGACCAGCAAAGAGGAGGAAGAGTAATACACTTTGACTGGGTATATGAGGAAAATGTTCACATTAATTGTTTTATTGCATATTATATTGTAAGAGAAATATTAAAAAAGTACGGTCAACGTTTAAAAAATAGAAAAATAGGAATAATTGGACTTGAAAAAGCTAAAAAAAATGGACTTTTATATGAACTTGCGGAAAATACAGATATTCTTTATACTTCATTTGCTTCATTTCAAGAGATGAAAATAGCTGATGAACTTTTGGGAGAGTTCGGAACAGTTATAATAAATTGCTGGGAAGAAGAGAAATTGTTTGAAAATGTAGATATAGTGTTTGTGTTCAGAGAATTAGACAAGACAGCTTATGAGTTAAAAAGAGGAATAGTGTGCTATCCTGAAAAAGGAGTGGTAGAAGATTTTGAATTTTTGAAGAAGTTCTTTTTTCTTTCCGAGATTTGTGTTGATTTTCTTCCTCTTAAAGATATATGCATATATAACGTGACACCATTTGTTGATTTGCCTATTAACATGGTTGAAATCATTTGTGAAAAGCTTCTTTTTACAACCATAAATAGTTTTTCAGATGCCAATAAAGTCTTTACAAAAGACCTCTTTGATGTTAAAATAAAGTTCAAATAGTTATGGAAAATTTAAATATTTTTGAAGTGGTCAGAAAAGAGCAGGTAAAAGGCTCTTTTCGGGCCTGGGATTTTACCAGGCAGCAGGGATAAAAAAATCCTGCGGGACCCATGTTTTTTATACAAAACATGAGTCTTGGCAGGATTTTTTTATTGTTTTAAAAGTTTTGGCAAAAAAGATTATTATAATGAAAGGAGTTTTGTTAAAGTATATGGAAAAGCAGGGTGCGGCACTTTTATCAGTTTTTTCTAATACAGCCTTGGTTTTATTCAAACTTATTGCAGGTAGCATAATGGGTTCTGTGTCTGTTATATCAGAAGCAATTCACTCTGGCATTGACCTTTTAGCAAGCTTGGTTGCATATTTTTCCATCAGACAGGCAAGAAAACCAGCAGACAATGACCATCCTTTTGGTCATGGCAAGTTTGAAAATGTCTCTGGTGCATTTGAGGCAATATTAATATTTTTAGCAGCAGCTATGATTATTTATGAGGCAATAAAAAAGATTGTGAAGGGTGGAGAAGTTGAGAAGATAGAAGCAGGGCTTTTGGTTATGCTAATCTCAGCCGTTGTAAACCTTTTTATATCCTCAAAACTCTTTAAGGTAGCTAAAAAAACAGATTCTGTGGCTTTGGAAGCTGATGCTATGCATCTTTTCACAGATGTATTTACCTCGTTTGGAGTATTCTTAGGGCTTGTTGCAATAAAACTTACACATGTGTATATTATAGACCCAATAATTGCCATTGTTGTTGCTTTGATGATAATAAAAGCTTCTGTTGATTTAACAAAAAAAGCTCTCTGTGACCTTGTTGACAAGAGTCTTCCTCAAAGTGAGATTGAGATAATTGAAAATATAATAAGAAAATACTCCCAGGTTACAAGCTTTCACAAGCTCAGAACAAGAAAGAGCGGCGACAGGCGCGAGATTGATGTTCATATTAGAATGGAGAATTCAACTACATTAATAGATGCTCACAATCTCTGTGACCAGATAGAAAATGATATAAAATCAGCTCTGCCAAATTCACATATTACAATTCACATTGAACCTGAGGATGAGAAGTAGGAAGAGTCACAAAAAGTCTATATTGAAATCCACTGTGTTCGATGATATAATATTAAAAGTGGCGATGGAGTCCGCCGTACAAATGCCAATGAGGGCTGATGACTCCTACAGATGCTGCAAAAGAGCAACATCTGTAGGAGTTTTTGTATTTTATAGGTCTAATTTTCTGCTAACTTCTTTTATTTTAATCAAGGGGGCAAAGGTGTATGAAAAACATTGTTGCAATTGCTATTGGAGCTTTTTTTGGTGCTATTTGTAGATTTTTTATATCTCAGCTAAGTATTGGCAGCTTTCCATTCTCAACACTTTTTATAAACGTTGTTGGCAGTTTTGTTTTGTGTTTTGTTGCGGAAATCACCGTAGAACATATAAAGATTTCAACCGCCTTAAGACATATGATAACAACAGGTTTTATAAGCAGCTTTACAACCTTTTCTACATTTGTACTTGAAATTGTGAGGTTTTTAATGAAAGGAGAATTTACAGCTGCCATTGTCTATCCACTTTTATCCATTGTACTTGGGCTTTTAGCGTCAATTTTTGGCTTTGAACTTGCAAGGGTTATTTTAGAAAGACAGCAAAAAGAGGAGTACGAGGCAGCATGAACTATCTCATTGTTGGAGTTGGCGGAGTAATTGGAGCAATCTTGAGATATATAGTTGGGAAAATATTTAGAGAGGTAATGGATAAAGACCATCCTGTTGCTACATTGTTTATAAACGTGATAGGGAGCTTTTTAATAGGATATTTGTCAACAAAGCATCTTTCGAGTGAATACAAACTTTTTCTGATGATTGGTCTTCTTGGCGGGTTCACTACATACTCTACGTTTATGCTTGAGACATCAAGGTATATAAAGAGAGAAAAACAAATGAAAGCCTTTATTTATGTACTTGTCTCTATCATTTTTGGAATAGTTGCAACTGGTGTGGGAATTTGGTTAGCAAGCTTTGTTTAAGTATTACTACATTCTGACTATTTTTTAGGTCTCATCACTTGAAACCCCGAATTGAATTAATATATAATTTAAATATTGCAAATTCTAATCTTTTTAATTATTTTGAGGAGAGAAGGAAATGAAAATCCAAGCACCAAAAGGAACAAAGGATGTGCTTCCAGAGGAAAGTTATATGTGGCAATATGTTGAGAATAAATTCAGAGAGGTTTGCAAGCTTTATGGATATCAGGAAGTTAGATTTCCCACATTTGAGTACACAGAGCTTTTCCAAAGAGGAGTGGGCGATACTACTGATATTGTCCAAAAAGAGATGTATACCTTTTTGGACAAGGGTGGAAGGAGCATTACTTTAAGGCCAGAAGGGACAGCATCAACAGCAAGACTATTTATCGAGCATGGTTTTGCGTCACGTCCGATGCCACAGAGATTTTACTACATTATTTCAGCTTTCAGGTATGAAAATACTCAAGGCGGAAGGTTTAGAGAGTTTCACCAGTTTGGAATTGAGAATTTTGGTTCTTCTTCGCCTGTAACAGATGCAGAGGTAATTTCACTTGCTTACAATTTTTTTACAAGCCTTGGGCTTGACAATATTACTGTGAATATCAACAGCATCGGATGTCCTGTATGCAGAAAAGAATATGTGAAAAATTTAAAAGAGTATTTTTCGGCAAATTCTCAAAAGCTCTGTCATACATGCCACCAAAGGCTTGACAAAAATCCTATGAGAATTTTGGATTGTAAAGAAGAGGGTTGCAAGCTGATTACAAAAGACGCACCAAAACCAATAGATTATCTTTGTGATGATTGTAAAAGCCATTTTGAAAGTGTGAAAACTTACTTAGATTCAGCTATGGTTTCATACAAGGTTGACCCATTTATTGTTCGCGGCTTGGACTACTACACAAAAACAGTTTTTGAGATTGTTGCCACTGTCTCTGATAAAGAGCTTGCAATTTGCGGCGGTGGAAGGTACGACAATTTAATAGAGCAGATAGGTGGACCATCTATTGCTGGAATTGGTTTTGCAATTGGTGTTGAAAGACTTTTGATGCTGCTTGAGCAAAATGGTCTTCTTCCTGCAAGATCGCAGGTGCCGAGAGTGTTTGTGGCAACAATAGGGGAAAATGGTATCAAAAAAGCTTTTGAGATTGCAAGGATGCTTAGATTTGAAGGAATTTCAACCGTAGTTGAAGAGATGGGAAGAAGCTTAAAATCTCAGATGAAATATGCTGATAAGATTGGCTGCGAGTTTTCTATAATTATTGGCGATGATGAGATTGAAAAGGGTGTTTGCAAAGTTAGAAATATGAAGACATCTTCAGAGGAAATAGTAGAAATAGAAAATATTTGCGAGTATTTAAAAGAAAAACTTCAAAAATAACAAGGACATTTTTATAACTTTAAAAATTTTCAAAGAAGGTGATGGGTGTGGAAGGTATTAAAGGGTTTAAACGAACAAAATACTGTGCAGAAGTATCACTTGAGGATGTTGGAAAAGAGGTTGTATTAACAGGTTGGGTTGATACAAGACGCGATCTTGGCGGGATAATATTTGTTGATTTGAGGGACAGAACAGGTATTGTACAGGTTGTATTTGATGAGAAGATGGGAGAAGAACTTTTAGACAAGGCCGACTCATTAAGGTCCGAATACTGTATCGGAGTTAGGGGTATTGTGGAGAAAAGACCACCTGAGACAGTAAACCCTAAAATAAAAACAGGAGAGATAGAAGTAAGAGCAACAGAACTGAGGATATTTAACAAGTCTGAAACACCCCCTTTTCCAATTGAAGAGGGAATAAATGTAAATGAAGCAGTAAGGCTAAAATACAGGTATTTGGATTTAAGAAGACCTGATATGCAGAGGAATTTGATGTTCAGACACAAGCTCTATCAGGTTGTGCGAAATTTTCTTTCTCAAAATGGGTTTATAGAGATAGAAACACCCATGCTCACAAAATCCACTCCAGAAGGTGCAAGAGACTACTTAGTTCCAAGCAGAATATTTCCGGGAAAATTTTTTGCACTCCCACAGTCACCGCAGCTTTTTAAACAGCTTTTGATGGTTGCAGGGTTTGACAGATATTTTCAGATTGTAAAATGTTTTAGAGATGAAGACTTGCGAGCAGACAGACAACCTGAGTTTACTCAGATTGACATTGAGATGTCGTTTGTTGATGTTGACGATGTTATTGAGATAAATGAAAAACTGCTTAAGGCCATTTTTGGAGAGATGCTGGGGATAGACTTGAAACTTCCTCTTCCAAGGCTTACCTACAAGGAAGCAATGGAAAGGTTTGGCTCAGACAAACCAGATACACGATTTGGAATGGAACTTGTTGATATTACTGACATTGTGAAAAACTGCGAATTTAAAGTATTTTCTGATGCAGCAAACAAGGGTGGGTCTGTTAGAGCCATCAATGCAAAGGGTTGTGCAGCTACATTTTCAAGGCGTGAGATTGATGCGCTTGTTGAGTTTGCAAAAAACTTTAAAGCAAAAGGTCTTGCATGGATCGCAGTTGAAAGTGATGGTCTGAAGTCCCCTATTGTCAAGTTTTTAAAAGAAGAGGAGATAAATGAAATTCTAAAGAGACTTGGAGCAGAGGTTGGAGATTTGCTACTATTTTCTGCTGACAAGGATGAAATTGTTTTTGATGTTCTTGGGAACTTGAGACTTGAGATAGCAAGAAAGCTAAATCTTCTTGACAAGTCTAAATTTAATCTCTTATGGGTGGTTGAGTTTCCACTTTTTGAATATTCAGAAGAAGAGGGTAGGTTTGTTGCAAAGCACCATCCGTTTACATCGCCAATGGATGAAGATTTAGAATTTTTAGAGATAGATCCGGCGAAAGTAAGATCAAAGGCTTACGATATTGTATTAAACGGAACAGAAATTGGCGGTGGTTCTATTAGAATTCACTCACCAGAGATTCAAAAGAGGATGTTCAAAGCACTTGGATTTACAGAGGAAAGGGCACAGGACAGGTTTGGCTTTTTGCTTGAAGCTTTCAAGTATGGTACACCACCGCATGGTGGTATAGCTTATGGATTTGATAGGCTTTGCATGCTGCTTTTAGGTTTAGATTCTATCAGAGATACAATTGCCTTCCCGAAGGTAAAAGATTCGTCATGCCCGTTGACTGATGCACCCTCTGAGGTTGAACCAAAACAGCTTCGAGAACTTCACATCAAAGTTGATGTTGTAAAATAACAAAGAAATTTTCGCGGCTCCGTGTCCCTAAAATAGTTAAAGATTTTTGGTGGGGCAGGAGCCTTATTTTTTGCAAAATTTTTACCTTATCTTAGAACAAGATGCTACAAAAAGCAGGTCAAAAATTTCAAACAGATATGAAATTTTTTTAATTTAAAACTTTCTGAGCATGGAATATATTAAACTTATAACGAGATGATAACGATTACATAGGAGGGATTTGCATTATGAGGAAAATTATTTTAAAGTTTTGTGCACTCATGATGGTAGTGATTTTGATTGTTTCCATTTTACAAATATTACCTGTATTTGCCCAGAGCATACTGTATGAAAAGGAAAAATATCCACATCTTCTTGGCAATCAGGTAGTTAAAAAACCATCGGTTGCCGGCAGACTGCAGATTATTGAAAAGGACGGAAAAAAGTATTTAGCTGACCAGAAAGGAGAAATAATTCAGCTTCGTGGTATGAGTACACATGGACTTCAGTGGTATGGTGATATTATAAACAAAAATGCATTTAAAGCTCTTTCAAAAGATTGGGAGTGCAACGTTATAAGGCTTGCGATGTATGTGGGTGAAGGCGGATATGCTTCAAACCCAAGTATTAAAGAAAAAGTTATAGAAGGGATTAAGCTTGCTATTGAGAATGACATGTATGTAATTGTTGACTGGCATGTATTAAATCCCGGTGACCCGAACGCAGAAATTTATAAAGGGGCAAAAGACTTTTTCAAAGAGATAGCTACAAGTTTTCCCAATGACTATCACATAATATATGAACTTTGCAATGAACCAAATCCAAATGAACCGGGAGTAGAAAATAGCTTGGATGGCTGGAAAAAAGTAAAGGCTTATGCACAGCCCATCATAAAAATGCTCAGAAGTTTGGGGAATCAGAACATTATAATTGTAGGTTCGCCAAACTGGAGTCAGAGACCTGACTTTGCAATTCAAGACCCTATAAATGATAAGAATGTTATGTATTCAGTTCATTTTTACTCTGGAACTCACAAAGTTGATGGATATGTTTTTGAAAACATGAAAAATGCGTTTGAAAATGGCGTGCCAATTTTCGTGAGTGAATGGGGAACAAGTTTGGCAAGCGGTGATGGTGGACCGTATCTTGATGAAGCAGATAAGTGGCTTGAATATTTAAATTCAAACTATATTAGCTGGGTGAACTGGTCGCTGTCAAACAAAAATGAGACATCAGCTGCTTTTGTTCCATATATAAATGGTATGCATGATGCCACACCACTTGACCCTGGTGATGATAAGGTGTGGGACATAGAAGAGCTTAGTATTTCTGGAGAGTATGTGAGGGCAAGGATAAAAGGAATTGCTTATCAGCCAATTAAGAGAGATAACAAAATAAAAGAAGGAGAAAATGCACCTTTAGGCGAAAAAGTCTTACCATCCACGTTTGAAGATGACACTCGTCAGGGCTGGGATTGGGATGGACCATCTGGTGTGAAAGGTCCTATTACTATCGAAAGTGCGAATGGTTCAAAAGCGCTATCTTTTAATGTTGAGTATCCAGAGAAAAAACCACAAGATGGCTGGGCAACAGCTGCAAGGCTTATACTTAAAGACATAAATGTAGAAAGGGGAAATAATAAATATTTGGCTTTTGATTTTTATTTGAAACCAGATAGGGCTTCAAAAGGTATGATTCAGATATTTTTAGCTTTTTCACCACCTTCCTTAGGTTACTGGGCTCAGGTACAAGACAGTTTTAATATTGACCTTGCAAAACTGTCAAGTGCAAAAAAGATAGAAGACAGAATTTATAAGTTCAATGTATTTTTTGACTTAGACAAGATACAAGATAATAAAGTACTGAGTCCAGACACACTCTTGAGAGATATAATAGTAGTCATAGCAGATGGCAATAGCGATTTTAAGGGGAAAATGTATATAGATAATGTTAGATTTACCAATATCCTTTTTGAGGATATCAATTTTGAAAATAGCCTTTATGATGTTATAGACAAGCTTTATTCTAAAGGAATCATAAAAGGAATTTCAGTATTTAAGTACTTGCCAGATAAAAACATTACAAGGGCTGAATTTGCTGCACTTTGTGTCAGGGCACTGAACCTGAAAATTGAAAAATACGATGGTAGATTTTCTGATGTGAAAAGCGGCAACTGGTATTCAGATGTAGTTTATACGGCGTATAAAAACAAATTGTTTGAAATAAAAGAGAATAAATTCTTTCCTGAAAATATTTTAAAAAGAGAAGAAGCAGTAGCTTTGGCAATTGAAGTGTATAAAAGATTGACTGGTAAGATAGAAGTTAATACAGACGATGTTCCAATTGCTGATGAAAAACTTATAAATCCTCAATACAGAGAAAGCGTGAAGTTAGCAATTAAGCTCGGTATTGTTGACCTGTATTCAGACGGAACATTTGAACCAAATAAGAGCGTTTCAAGAGGGGAGGTGGCAACAATTCTCTATAATCTCTTGAACTTAGCAGGCAAGCTATGATACATGAATTTGAAAAAGTTTTAACAAATGCTGCTGGCTAAATGCTGGCAGCTTTTTTATATTATTTTGACCCTTCAATATGACAAAATATTGCACATTTTAATATCAACATTTCACAAAAAAACTGCAATTTTTTCAATTCATTTTGAAAAATATAGGTTGTAAACTATAATTGAAAAGTTCAAAGAACAATTCAAAAGTTTCAATAAACAACTTGAGAAAGGAGACGGCATCAGAAATGGCAAACAATCAGCGCACATATCGAAGCGGTTTTTTGAGAGAATTGAATAAAAACTTTCCTCTATTCTTGATGGCACTGCCGGGGGTTGTTCTTTTAATAGCATTTTCTTACTTACCTCTGTTTGGGCTTATCATAGCATTTAAAGATGTGCACTATGATGTAGGAATTCTTAAAAGTCCGTGGGTGGGTTTAAAGAATTTTGAATTTCTTTTTAAAACACCTGATGCGTTTATTATAACAAGAAATACACTTCTTTACAACTTTGCTTTTATAGTCTTTGGGAACTTGGCTGCAATTGCAACTGCTGTTGCGTTGAGCGAAATGAGATCAAGATTTATGGCAAAATTTTACCAGTCAGTAATGTTTTTACCATATTTTTTGTCTTGGGTTGTTGTTGCGTATATGGCATTTGCATTTTTGAGTATAGACTTAGGGATTTTAAATACAATGGTTCTTCCAAAGTTGGGTTTACAACCAATTGCATGGTATTTTGAAACAAAACCGTGGCCGGTGATATTAATACTTGCAAATTTGTGGAAATATACTGGTTACAATGCAGTCATATATTTAGCAGCAATTACAGGAATTGATCCTGAGTATTATGAAGCAGCTTTGATTGATGGTGCATCAAAATGGCAGCAGATAAAACATATTACAATTCCGCTTTTGTCACCGCTTGTTGTTGTTCTTGTTCTTTTGGGTATAGGTAGAATATTTTATGCAGACTTTGGACTTTTTTATCAGCTTCCTATGAACAGTGGTGCACTTTATGATGTTACAAATGTTATTGACACTTATGTTTATAGAACTCTTATGGGTATGAACGATATAGGAATGGCGTCTGCTGCAAGCTTTTATCAGTCGATAATGGGGTTTATTTTGGTTCTTACATCAAATCTTATTGTTCGAAGACTTGACCCAGAAAAAGCGTTGTTTTAAGAACTTTTATAGACAAACAGCAAAGAAAGGGGATGATATAGTATGCATTCAAAAAGCAGATTTTTACAGATTTCTGCATTATCAGAAGCCATTTTACACATCTTCTTTGGAATTGTAACTCTTGCATGTTTAATTCCGCTGTGGTCTGTTATATCAATTTCGCTTAGTAATGATAACAAAATTAGACAAATTGGATATAGATTTTGGCCGGTTGGTTTTAGTACAAAATCATATGATTTTGTTTTATCTCAGGGAAGAGCAATTTGGCATGCGTATGGTATTACTATTTTGGTTACTATTGTTGGAACAGTGCTATGTGTGTTGGTAGTTTCAATGTACGCTTATATTCTATTCAGAAAAGATTTTAAATACAGAAAATTCTTCACATTCTTTGGTTTTTTCACAATGTTAATCAATGCAGGTCTTGTTCCATGGTATATAGTGTGTGTAAATATTCTTCACTTAAAAAATACTATTTATGCATTAATTTTACCGTATGTAATGAATATGTGGTATGTTTTAATTTTTAGAACATATCTTTCGATGTCTTTACCTGATTCTATTATAGAATCTGCAAAGATTGATGGAGCAGGGGAATTTACAACATTTTTTAGGATTGTTATACCGCTTGTAAAACCTGGACTTGCGACAATAGCATTATTTTCAGCTATCACATATTGGAATGACTGGTGGCTACCATTCATGTTGATAGATACTGAAAAACTTTATAATCTTCAATATATGATGTATAGAGTTCAACAAAAGATTCAGTATTTAGCAGAAATTGCAGGAAAGCTTGGAGCATCGGGTATTGTTCCTACCGACCTACCAACAGAGTCTGCGCGAATGGCAATGGCAGTACTTGGAATGGGGCCAATAGTTTTAGCGTATCCTTTCTTCCAGCGCTATTTTGTAAAAGGTCTTACCATAGGTGCCATTAAGGGCTGATGTGTGGTTGTATTAATGCGGCTATAAGCTTCAGAGCTGCTATAAAAAAAGCAGCATGCTGAGGCTTATATACAAAAAAATTAAAATTGGGAGGTTGATTTATGTGAATCTCAAAAAGTTTTTCGTAGTCATGCTTGTTGTGACTTTTGTACTCACAAGTGTAATTGGTGTAGTGACGGGATTTGGTGCATCTTCTTCAAAACTTCCTTATGTTAAGCTTACATGGTATGTCATTGGAACACCTCAAAAAGACTGGGATTTAATCAATCAAAAAGTAAATGAGTACATCAAACCAAAGCTTAATGCTGAAATCAAAATGACAATGTTTGACTGGGGCGAATATAATGATAAGCTCCAGACAAAGATTGCAGCAAGTGAGCCATTTGATATCTGTTTTACAGCAATCTGGACAAACAACTACAGAACTAACGTTGCAAAAGGTGCATTTTTGCCGCTCAATAAGCCCGGAAACGACCTTCTTTCTAAGTATGCACCAAAGACAAAGAAGCTTCTTGGCGATGATTTCATAAAAGGTGCATCCATTAACGGAATTCTGTATGCAATTCCAGCAAACAAGGAGAAGGCTCATAACTGGGGATTCATTGTTAGAATGGACTTGGTAAAGAAGTATAAATTAGAAGACATGTTTAAAAAGGTTAAGAAATTAGAAGATTTAGAGCCATATCTTAAGGTAATCAAACAAAAAGAGCCAGGTGTATATCCACTTGGAGCATATGCTGGTGAGTCGCCAAGATTCCTTTTAGACTGGGACAAGGTTGTAGACGATGATGTTCCTGTATCACTTTATCCGAATAATAAGAGCACAAAGATTGTTAATGAACTTGAACAGCCAAATACAAAAGCTCTCTTTAAGACAGTAAGAAAATATTACTTGGCAGGTTATATCAGAAAAGATGCAGCAAGTGTTACAGACTGGATGTCTGATTTAAAAGCTGGTAAAGTGTTTGTAATGCCCCAGTCGCTCAAGCCAGGAAAAGATGCTGAGATGTCTATTTCAACAGGTTATGAATGGAAACAGATAGATATAACACCACCTGTTATGTCAACAAGAGAATGTATAGGTTCTATGCAGGCAATCAACGCAAAGTCAAAGAATCCAGAAAGAGCTTTAATGTTCTTAGAGCTTTTCAACACAGACAAGTATCTTAACAACCTTGTAAACTTTGGTATTGAAGGTCAGCACTATGTATTTAAAGATAAAGCAAGAGGAATCATAGCTCCAGGACCAAAGGCAAAAGACTATAGCCCAGGTCTTGGCTGGATGTTTGGAAATCAATTTATAAACTATATTTATGAAAATGAAGATCCTAACAAATGGAAAAACTTTGAAGAGTATAACAAGAAGGCACTGCCTCTTCTTAGCCTTGGATTCAACTTTGATGACTCAAAAGTAAAAACACAGGTTGCAGCATGCAAGAGCGTATGGAAGCAGTATATTCCAATGCTTGAGACAGGGAGTGTAGACCCTGATAAATACATTCCACAGGCAATTGACAAGTTCAAGAAAGCAGGTGTTGACATTATTATAAAAGAGGCACAGAAGCAGTATGATGAATTTCTGAAGAAGACAGGAAGAAAGAAATAAAAAATAAATTCAGAAAATTTACAAACGGGATATCGGTGCGAAGTTAGAGTACCGATATCCCGTTTGCTTCTAATATTAAGAAAAAATGGATTGTAATTTTATATTATTGTGAGCTAAAATAAAAATAAAAGTGTTTATATTTAAAATCTTTAGGGTTGTGATTTTTTATGAATGACTCATTCAATAAAAGGCGTTTATTATCAATAAGTTTTTTAGTACCACTTGTAACTACTCTGGTGCTAATAATTGTACTCATTTTGAATACGCAAAAGACAATAGAAGAAAGTGTAACTATTGAAAATGAAGAGTTAGAAGTTAATACGAAAATAAGATTTTTAAGTCCATGGGGTGGGAGTGACCCTTATGCTGAAACACTCTCGTTTGTACTTCAAAAGTTTCAGGAAGAGAATCCTGGTGTAACTATTGTAAACGAATCTCTGTTTGGTGATGATTTTTTGATAAAACTTCAGACAGATTTTGCATCTGGAAACCCTCCTGATGTTTTTGGTCTTTTTCCAGGTTCTGTTAGAGATTTACTAATTAAAAGAAAACAAATAGCTGAATTAACAAATATATTAAAAAAAGATGTAAAGTGGTATCAGAGTTTTTATTCTAACATGTGGAAATATGTGACTTTCAATGGTAAAATTTATGGCGTTCCGCTTGAAACAATAGTTGAGTGCCTATTTGTTAACAAGGATATATTTGAAAAATACAATTTAAAAGTTCCTCAAACGTTAGATGATTTGATAAGTGTCTCAAAAATACTAAAGAGCAAAGGAATAATTCCCATTGCTTTCAATGCGCAGCCAGAAGGAACATATATATACCAAAACATTATTGTTTCTATAGGGACAAAGTATGAAGTTGAAAACCCTATCAAAAACGGTGAATTTTCCTTACCTTACATAAAAGCTCTTGACTATTTAAAAGTTCTATACAAGGCAGGTGCATTTCCAGCAAACTACTATTCACTTACAAGTAAACAGCGAAATGATTTGTTTTTGACAAAAAAAGCTGCAATGATAGTTCAGGGTTCATGGTTCATACCAAAGTGTGATCCAAAAACAGTTGACATATACATTTTTCCTCAGGCTAATGAGAAAGGCAAAAAACATTTAATTTACGGTCTTGGTGCAGGAACGTTTTATGTCAGCAGTCAAGCATGGCAAGACATAGAAAAAAGAAACAGTGCAATAAAACTTTTAAAATTTTTGTCTTCTGAAAAGATTGCAAGAATATTTGTGGAAAGAACGGGATTAATTTCAAATGTAAAGATAAAGAATCCGCCAAATGTCAAAAATTCTCTGCGTTCAAAGGTGGAAGGGCTTATAAAAGAAGCTGATGTGCTTGTTGCACCGCCTGACCATTTTGTTGATAGAATGGTTTGGGAAGAGGTAATAACAAAAAATATTCCTTATTATCTACAAGGAACCATTTCTTCAAAGTTATTTTGGGCAAGAGCAGTCAAGGCGTGGAAAGAGAATATGGAGAAATTAGGTGAATGAAAATGTTAAAAATAAAACTTATTTTTAGAAATTTAATAAAATATTACAGAAAAATTTCCATATACAAGAAGTTCTTGGTAGTATCATATATTCAAATATTTATCCCGATAATTCTTATTGGGGTTTTGAGTTTTAGAATTTCGTCAGATTTGATTTTCAAAAAATATGTAGGATACACTTCTGATGTTATAAAGACAGCAAGGCTTCGCATTGTTGACAAGATAAACGAGTTAAATAGCATAACTCAGGATATTTTGTATCAAACAGAATTATACAATGTTTTGGACAAATCAATGAAAAATATGGATTACTATGATGATGTCACTTCACTTACAAACAAGTTTCGAAAGATAATCTTAGGACATTTAGATGTACAGTCGATAGGAGTATTTACAAAAGAAAAAAAGCTGTGTATAGTTGATAACACTTCAAAAGAAATAGGACTTGATGAAATAATACCTTCTCAAATTTCGTTAGAAAAAGTATATAAAATAGCTGAAATGGGAAATGGGAAACCTATTTGGTATGTAACATTACTGAAAAAAGACAAAGAAAACAAAGCGGCAGTTTTAATAACAAGATGTATAAACAATCCTAAAACATTAAAGTTTGAAGGAATTTTAGCTGTCATGATAAACACAGAGCTATTTGACAAGACATTTTCTGAACTTGTTGCAGAAAAAAGTCAGGCAATTTCAGTGGTGGGAAATGGCATATTTATTTCAACAAAAGGTGAAATAAATAAAGAAAAAGTCCTCAAATTTATGTCTCAAATAAGAAATAAAAATGGAATTGTTACATACACTTCGAATGAATATATTGTAAATATTCTGCCAATAAAACAAGTAGAATGGTACATAGTTACGTCTATTCCAGTTAAAATATTATTTAGGGATATAGACAAACTCAGGATGTGGCTTATAGTTTTGTGTTTTTTGTCGTTTGTTATAACATCAGCAATGTCAATAATGCTTTCAATGGACTTTTTAAAACCAATTAATGCTATTGTAGAAGCAACAAAGAGAATAAGAAAAGGCGAATACAAGACGATAGAAAATCTTGACAGAAAGGATGAACTTGGTATTCTAATTGATAACTTTAACAGTATGGTGGTAAAAATAAATCATCTGATAAATTCGATTTACAAGGAACAGATAACACGAAAAGAAGCAGAACTAAAAGTTTTGCAAACCCAGCTAAATCCACACTTTTTGTTTAATATTTTAGAATCGATTAACTGGCTTGCACAGCTAAACGGCGTATCTCAAATAAGCGATGTTGTCATTGCACTTTCAAAGCTTTTAGAGGTGAATCTTAAAGAAGAGAAGTTTTTAACCTTAGAGGAAGAGATAAAATACATATCTTCATATGTATCTATTTTAAAGATAAATTTTGGTGAAGAGAATTTGAAACTTGAAGTGGATGTAGACAGAAAAGCTTTAAAACTTAGAATTCCCAAACTTCTTATACAGCCCCTTGTAGAAAATTCCATTTTTCATGGTATACGTCCAAAAGGTTTTGGCAGAATATTTGTGGGTTGTTATATTTGGAACGATAAGCTCGCCATAATTGTAAAAGACGATGGTATAGGAATTCAACCTGAAAAATTAAAGGGGATACGCCAAAATTTAGAAGATAACAGTGAGGTTTTGCTTGATCAGTATGAAAGGTCATATACAAGAATAGGGCTTGTCAATGTGGTAAAGAGACTAAAGCTCATTTATGGCAGGGATGCAAACTTTTCAATTGAAAGCTTGCCACAGAGGGGTACTACTATAAAAATTGAAATTCTATTAGATGCGCTTTCAAAAGCGGTAGAAGAAAGTTTGCAAGAATTTTCTGGCGAAGGGGAAGAGGTAAATGTATAAAATTGTAATAGTTGACGATGACATGCTTATTCGAAAAGGAATTAGAAATGTAATAAGATGGAAAGATTTAGATTGTGAAATTAGCGGTGAAGCTTCAAGCGGGGATGATGCTCTAAAGGTGATCGAGAAAGTAAAACCTGACATTGTCATTACAGACATTAAAATGCCCAATATGGATGGTATTGAACTCATAGAAAGAATTAAAAAGATTATACCACATTGCAAGATTGTAATTTTAACAGCTTACAGAGAGTTTGAATATGCACAGAGAGCTATAAAATGTGGTGCTTTTGATTTTCTTCTAAAACCAACCAAGGTAGAAGATATAATAAATGTTGTGCAAAAAGCTATAGACGAGATTAAAAAAGAAAAAACAATATTAGAAGAGGTAGAAAAGATAAATAACATTTTGAAAGAAAAATTACCAATCTTGAGAGAAAATTTTTTGTTCAATGTCATGTTTGAGATGATTTCAAATGAGGACGAGATTCTTCAGATGGCATCTCTTTATGAGATTGAAATTGATATATTTTTAATGATTTTAGCTGAGTGCAGTACAAAAGAAGAAAGAGGAAGACAGAATACTCATTTGTACCTTTTGGGAATCTCAAATATGCTAAATGATTTTTTGAGCAATAATTTTACCATCTATACTATTTATTTAAATAACTCTCAAGCAGTGTATATTGTAAACTCAAAGAAGGAACTTGATAAAGAAGAAGAGAAGAAATTCTTTGAACTTTTGAGCCAGCTAAAAAAAGCAGCAATGGAATGTTTTAATATTGATTTGACATTTGCAGTAAGTACGTGGGGCAGGGGATTAGTGCAGCTTCCAGACAAATATAAAGAATGCATAGATGCAATAAATTACAGATTTTATTTTGATGAAGAAGATATCATATATTACAAGGACCTTTCTCACTTTTTCATGTATGTGGATGATAGAAAGTTGAAAAATCTGAAAAATGAAATTTTGTTGAGTGTCAGATATGGAAATTATTCAAACATAAATAATATCTTGCTTGAGCTCGAAGAGACCTTGAAAAAGTCAAAAGCAGATAAACAGTATATCTTCAATTTTTACTATCTTCTGCTCATTGAAATAAATATGATAAAAGCTCAGCTTTCTTCGGCCATAAATAAACCTGATAATCCAGAGATGTTTGAAAATTTTGATTATTTTAATGAGATTATAAAATGCAAAAGTTTGTCAGAACTCAGCAACATCTTGCGAATATCTATCCAGCGTACAATTGAAGAAGTCCAAAAACACAACCTAAACAAAATGGGCAGTTTAATAAAAAAGGTGATAGATTACATAAAAGAAAACTACCACTCAAGCGAGATTTCCCTCAGCGATATTTCAGAGAAATTTTTTGTAAGTCCTTCATATTTGAGCAGACTGTTCAAGAAAGAGACAGGAAAAAACCTTTCCGACTTTATAAATGAGTATAGAATAGAAAAGGCAAAGCAGCTTTTGCTCACAACCGACATTAAAACATACGAGGTTGCAGATAAGGTTGGTATTCCAGACCCACACTACTTTTCAAGACTTTTTAAACGCTACACTGGCTACAGCCCTTCTGAATACAAAGAAGGTGCAAAACTAAAAGGTGAAAAAGTAAGCGAATAAAAAGAGGGGCGCGTAAGAAATAGCCCCTCTCATTTTTTTGAACTTAAAATTATTCTTGCTTCATGTTCACTACCTTCAGTAGCATCACTGAGGCAAAAATAGCAAGGATGGCGCCGAAGATGAAAGGTGCAGAAGGACTTATATATTGCCACAAAAATCCTGCAACCAAACTTGCTGGAAATGCGAAAATTCCGACAGCGCCGTTGTAAAGACCGTAAGCTGTACCTCTTTTTTCAGGGGGAACTAAATCTGCAACAAGTGCCTTTTCAACGCCCTCTGTAAGTCCATAGTAAAGACCGTACAAAATGTACAGAGCAACTATTTGATATGTCTTTGTTGCAAGTCCAAAGCCTAAGTATATCAAGGCATATACAATCCAGCCCATCACAATCAAATATTGGCGTTTTATTCGATCTGACAAAATTCCAGCAGGGTAAGCGCTAAGAGTTGTTATCAAATTGAAGGCGGCCAGCATCAAAAATATCTCTAAAACTGTCAATCCTCTGTTTTGAGCCTGCAGGATTAAAAAAGCATCTGAAGAATTTCCAAGGGTAAAGATTGAAATAGTCAAAAGATATAGTTTAAACTTTTTATCAAATCCTTTCAATGATAGGTTGACCTTTGCTGCCGATGGGTTTTGGTTTTTAGTATCTACTGCAAATGCAATTATTAAAAAAAGCGCAACAAAGACTGGAAAAATTGACACTAAAACAAGAATCTGAAACAAGTGTTGCGTTAGCTTTAAGGCGTTTTTAGAGGTAAAGTATATTATAAAACTGCCCACAATCAAAGCTAAAATTGCCCCTGCCGGATCCATTGCTCTGTTAAATCCAAATGCCTTTCCAAGTTCTTCTTTTTTTGTTGTGTTCGCAATCAAGGCATCACGAGGAGAAGTCCTAATACCTTTTCCAACTCTGTCCAAAAACCTTATAATCAATACGAATACCCAGTTATTGGCATAATATAAAAGTGGTTTTGAAAGTGCAGAAAGGCCGTAACCTATGGTTACAAGCCACTTTCGTTGATTTAGCTTGTCAGAAAGATACCCTGAAAAGATTTTTAGGATTGTTGCGGTTGAATCTGCCACACCTTCAATAAGACCTATTACAGAGGTTTTTGCATTTAAAACGTTTTTCAAAAAGAGAGGGAGAGCCCTTATTGTCAGTTCACTTGAGAAGTCATTGAGAAAACTTACAAAACCGAATATAAAAGCATTCCACGGTATACCAAGAATTTTCTTTTCCTCAAGATTGTTCTTTCCATTCTTCACTTTCATTCTCTCCTTTCTCATCAGTTTGCCATTCAAATTCGAGCTCAAACTTTATGGTGTCCATTCTTCTTTTAATCTTGACCTCCATTTCAACATTTTCTGGGAAATCGAACCTTCGATTTTCAATGGTAATAGACCTTTCGCGAGAGATTGTGTCAAGAATCTCTTTTGCATGAGAAATGAGGTTTTCAGTCTTTCCTTTTCTTGTCTCTTCAAAACGAGATATGGTCTGGTTCTTAAAATAATCTTTTGATGATCCTCTTCCAAGCCAGTCAAGTAAAGCATGTTTAGAAAAACGCCACTCTCTGCCTATCTTTCTTGCTGGTATATCTTCATCTTTTAGAATTTGATTGAGTGTTTTAGTAGAAATTTTCAAAAACTCAGCTGCTTCTTCAAAGTTCAAAACTTCTTTTTCCATTTGTATCACCTCATATTACATCTAAATTCTATTTAATTTATAGTTATATTATAAACAAAAACATTCATCGTGCAAGTTGAACTGACAATCTGCCATTATTTTTTGCAAAATAATCTTTGTCTTGAAAGAAGGATTTTTTGAAAAAATGAAGAATATATATTATAGATATTAGTTTGTTTAATAAACAAACTAAGTACACGTACTGGCATGTTTAAAAAATAAGGTTTAGTTAAAAAACTGATTTATTATAGAAGGAGAGTGAGTTATAAAATGAAGTACTTCAAAGACATTCCAGAAGTAAAATATGAAGGACCACAGTCGGACAACCCATTTGCTTTCAAGTACTACAATCCTGACGAAATCATTGACGGCAAGCCTTTGAAAGACCACCTTCGTTTTGCTATTGCTTACTGGCACACATTCTGTGCAACAGGAAGCGATCCGTTTGGACAACCTACAATTGTTCGTCCTTGGGATAAGTTTTCAAACCGAATGGACAACGCAAAAGCAAGGGTTGAGGCAGCATTTGAATTTTTTGAACTGTTAGATGTACCATTTTTCTGCTTCCATGACAGAGATATTGCACCTGAAGGGGAAAATTTAAAAGAGTCAAATAAGAATTTGGATGAGATTGTTTCTTTAATAAAAGAGTATTTGAAAACCAGCAAGACAAAAGTATTATGGGGAACAGCAAACCTATTTTCACATCCGCGATATGTTCATGGTGCTGCAACATCCTGCAATGCCGATGTTTTTGCATATGCAGCAGCGCAAGTGAAAAAGGCGTTAGAGGTTACAAAAGAGCTTGGCGGCGAAAACTATGTGTTCTGGGGCGGAAGGGAAGGTTATGAGACACTTCTAAATACAGATATGGGATTGGAACTTGATAACCTTGCAAGATTTTTGCATATGGCGGTTGAGTATGCAAAGGAAATAGGTTTTGACGGACAGTTTTTAATAGAACCAAAACCAAAAGAGCCAACTAAGCATCAGTACGATTTTGATTCGGCTCATGTTTATGGATTTTTGAAAAAGTATGATCTTGACAAATACTTCAAGCTCAACATAGAGGTAAACCATGCAACCTTAGCAGGACATGATTTCCACCATGAGTTGAGATTTGCGCGAATAAACAACATGCTTGGTTCAATTGACGCTAACATGGGCGATTTGCTTTTGGGCTGGGATACAGATCAGTTCCCAACAGATGTAAGACTTACTACACTTGCTATGTATGAGGTTATTAAAGCTGGTGGTTTTGACAAAGGTGGACTTAACTTTGACGCAAAGGTAAGAAGAGGTTCTTTTGAGCTTGAAGACTTGGTCATTGGTCACATTGCTGGCATGGATGCTTTTGCTAAAGGCTTCAAGATTGCGTATAAGCTTGTTAAAGATGGCGTATTTGATAAATTTATAGATGAGAGATACAAGAGCTACAAAGAAGGAATCGGTGCTAAGATTGTAAGCGGTGAAGCAAACTTCAAGATGTTAGAGGAATATGCTCTGTCTCTTGACAAGATAGAAAATAAATCTGGCAAGCAAGAGCTTCTTGAGATGATTTTGAACAAATATATGTTCAGCGAATAAAGCTGATATTCTCAAATGAAAGCTGGAAGAGTTTCCTTCCAGCTTTTTTCATGCAACAATACTTTGAGATTTTGCTGTGAACAAAGAAAGAAGTTGTATATTTATGTTCTCGCTTTTTTTGTGTTCGGGTAAGAAAAAATGTGCGGGTGGTTCACCACAAATATCTGCTCCAACTATTTCAAAAGATGACGTAAAATGCAAAACTATTTCAATTAAGGTTTTTGGCTGGCAGTGTCCCTGGTCCCAAGTTGTGTTTATTGAGGACTTTGTCAAGATGTCTTTGTCGATGCTTATATAAACCGGTAGGTGAGGTTTTATCTTTTTATATTCAAGTGGTGAAAAAATTTTGATTTTACTGTTGTGCACATTTTTTTTCTCCTCTGAGAGAACAAAGATTTCGACAATTTGATTTAATCCTGCTGCATCTTTTAACCATGAACCGCATGTTATAAATCCTTGGTATGTATCTGAATAGTCAACGTGTTTGTCTATGACTATTAAAGAAAGGGTTTTATCAAATTTTTTTAACAGCATATATGTAAAGTGATGATATTCGCCAGCACCAAGAAAGAACAAGGAATTTTCAACTTTTTTTATCTTTTCTGAGATTGAGTCAAGCACCTTTTTTGAGCACATGTATTTAGTTGAAGAAAGGTCTTTGAGGTCAATGCAAATGCACATCTCTTTAAGTCTTGGCTGAAAAGAATAATACTCATCAAACATCAAAATGTATGAAGAAGATAATAAGCTTTTCATGCTCATCATCTCCTTCTTTTGCAGAGTTTACATATATAATTATATCACTTTAAGGTGAAGATGCTGTTATAAAGAAGAAAAATGGTGGTATAAAAAATTATTGAAAGCAGAAGATATTGTAAGAAATTAATGTTGGAAGGGAGATGGATTTTATGAGCGCAAAAGAGATGGTGTTAGAGGCTTTGAAGAGTTCTCCAGAGCCGATGAAAACTCAGGATATTGTTCAAAAGACAGGGCTTGACAAAAAAGAGGTTGAAAAAGTTATCAAGGAACTAAAAAGTGAAGGGCTGATAGAGTCACCAAAACGCTGCTTTTACAAAGCAAAATAAACACTAAAAAAACTTGTTGCCTGTCCACTTTATAAGGTGCTAAGGAAGATGGACAGGCTTTTTTTTAGCGAGACTTGTCAAGAATTTTGTATTTCCACATCAATAGCGCATATTGTAGAGCTGTAATATATTGTAACTGCATTTTTTAAGAATAGGTATTCCGTTTTTCCACTTGCCACGATGCAAGTTTTCTCTTTGTAAGTAAATGTTTATTTCTAAAATTTCTACAGATTGAAAATAACCGCCTGAGTTTATTCTTATTTTTTCAATTATACTGTTAACACTTTCTACTGCACAGGTAAGTATAGATATGCTTTCTTAAATCTTCAGGATACTTCATATGTGCAAGATAGAACTCTGCTTTTTCGCAAACACCCTTTATGAATCTGGGGTATTTTGAGGAATATTGATTACAAAGTTCTTTAAACTTTAAAACTGCTTCATCGAAGTCAGAAGAGGAAGTTCTTAATTTATCAAGTTCTTTGTTGAAAACAGAAGCATCATCTCAAGACTATTGTTTTCTAACATTGCGTTGAAGGTGAACAAGCTTATGGTCGGCAAGGGGATAAGCGAGCCAAGCAGCACCGATTATACCTGGGAAATCATCGCTTACGACTATTAAGACTTTTTTAAGACCTCTTGTAATTAAGTCGTCAAAGACTCTCATCCAATCGGCTTTGTTTTCTTTGCCGAAGAAAGGGCAGAATACGAAGATATCTTTTTTGCCTTCTAAATCAATACCGAGGACAACATAGCAAGTAGCTTGTTTAGCTTTTGAGTTATCTTTAATTTCGCTTTTGAATAACCGTCAATGATGAGAGCAAAAGTACTTTCAGGAAGTTCTCTTTGTTTAAAGAGTTGAAGCTCGTTTTTTAGATCGTTTTTGATTTTTTCGATTTCGTCTTCAGAATAAGGCAAATTCATGCTTTTAAGAGTTTGGACAAGAGAACGCTCAAGAGTAACCATTGATGTACTTGCGACATAAGCAGGGAAGTAGATAAGCTATCAACTCTTTTGTAGCGGAAAGAAGAGAATAGAAGGTCGGAAATTCTAAGGGCGTCTGCGAGGGACAGAGATTTCAAACTACATAGCAGGTGTTGCAAGTTTTCTTTCATAGAAGCCATTGCCTTTGTCGTTTTCGTTTTTAGCAAGGTAAACAGTTCTTTCTGATAACATAAAGCAATCGAGCAAGTTTTCTAAAAGCTGTTTTAGAGCTGGGCGAGTAGGATCATCACAGGAAGCAATACATATTTAGCACTTGTTCGATAGCCATATTTTTAGCGGTCTCAAAAATTTCATTTTTCTCCATAATCGTGAACCCCCTTTGGTGATTATTTCAATACTAATTATACAGTGGACACAATTTTATTTTAACTCCCGCTGATTCAGGTTTTTGGTGTGCAATAGACGATGTTATGTTCTATCGGCAGGACCCAGATATCGAAAAGAATATAGTGAGTGTTCAAAGATTAGATATTACAACAGAGGTAGGGCAAAAGCCACAGCTTCCGCCAACTGTCATGGTGGTTTATGATGATGATACATCCTCTGAGGCAAATGTTACATGGGAAGCTATTGATGAGAGTAAATACTCAGCGATTGGTGAATTTACTGTGACTGGTACTGTAGAAGGCACAACTCTAAAAGCATATGCCAAAGTCAAGGTTATCAACAGCAAAAACCTTGTAAAAAATTACAGTTTTGAAGAAGGACTAAAGTATTGGATAAGCGAAGGAAATACAAATGCAGTCAAAACTGAAAGTGGTGGGCATTCTGGGACAGCGCAGCTTACTCACTGGAGTGACAAACCTTACAAGGTGGTCACATATCAAACAATTGAGAATATACCAAATGGTATATACATTTTCAGAGCCTTTGCAAATGGAGGAGGCGGTCAGAATGCTAACTACCTGTTTGTAAAAGACTATGGTGGAGAAGAATTGAGAATAAATATGCCAACTACATGGGTCGCTGAGTGGCACAGAATGGTGATTGCAAACATTAAGGTTACGACCGGACGTGTTACAATAGGGCTTTATTCAGATTCAGAGAATGCAGGAGGTACATGGTGCAACCTTGACGATGTTGAATTTTTCAAGGTTGCTGACAGTGAATTTGAAATTTTAAATGCAAATCTGCAAAAGGATAAAGGAATTGTTGCGAGTGTTACAGTGAAACAATCAGAAGGTATCCAGCATGAGGGGAAAGAGGCCATTGTATTTGAGCTACTTAAAGGGACAACTCCTGTTTCAATTGTTGCTATTGAAAAAGATATAATAGATGCTGAAGATTTCAAGGCATACTTTAATGTAAATGATTATCTTAGCCCTGATTACAGGGTAAAAGTATTTGTATTTGACAAATTTGACACAAGCCTTTCTGTTCCAAATAGTCTTGCTGAGCCTGTTGAGCTTCGATGAGGTTTTAACCGCCCGGCAACTATTTTTAGTGGTTACCGGGCAGATTTTAAAGGTTTTATAAGGCTATAATCCCAAAAGGAGGATTTTAGTAATGAAAAAAAGAACAAGGATAGCTTCAAGTCTATTGCTTGTTTTTGTGTTTTTGTTCTCTTTATTGTCTGTGGGATATTCTGCCCAGGAAGTTATTTTAAATTCCATACCTGATAAAAATCCAGGTGAAGACGTTGTAATTTCTGGGCAAACGATGTTTGATGAGATTGTTATCAAAGTGTTGAGACCAAATTCTACCATACTTTATATAAATACAGTGAAGGGGAAAAACTTCAGTGACAAATTTACTTTACCAGCAGACTTGCCTGAGGGTACTTACACAGTTGTTACTGGAAAAGGTTCTATTGTCGATATAAAAACTTTCAATGTAGTAAGGAAACAACCATCTTTACCTAATTCGTTTCCTGAGATTTTAATCCCTAATTTCAAAGAAGCTGAAAAACAGGCAGGTGTACAGCCATCTCAAAAGGAAGATATTAAACAAACTGATAAAGCTGCTTTGCCTGAAATTACAATTGATAATAGTGGGATAATTAGGCCCAAAATATATCAGCTGTCAGAGGGAAGATTAGACGTTAGATTAGATGAGTCTTTAGTACAAAAAGCACTGCAGATGCAGGTGTCAAAAAACAAAATTTTAACGTTGGATTTAAAAAACAGCAAGCCTTTAGTACAGTACAATATTGTGCTTCCATCGAAAGTATTTACAGCTTCTTTTGATGTGCAGGAAGTTTTAGTTGATACAGATGAATTAGATTTGAAACTTCCAGCTGACCTATTAAAGGAAAAGAACATAGACAAGAACAAGCAAATAGAGATATTGATAAAAAAAGTAGAAAATTCTAATATACCTTCAGAGATTCGTGCGGCAGTTGGGAAAAGACCAATATATGAAATTGGGTTTTATCAAGATTTGAAAAAGGTGAATGTTGAAAGACCTACAAATTCTATAAAAATATCTATTGCTTATACTCCTGGAATAGAAGAGCTGAGCGGTATTGAAAACTTGGTTTTGTTTCATATAAAAGAGGACGGGAAAACAGAGATTTTATCAAATAGTAAATATGTAAGGACATCGAAATGTGTGATTGCAAATGTGAATGGTTTTAGCAAGTTTGCAATAGGGTATGTTACCAAAAAATTTGACGACTTAAAAAATTATTCGTGGGCTGAAAAAGCTGTGTCTTCCCTGGCCGCAAGAAATATAATAAGTGGTGTTGACAAAAGTAGTTTTAGACCTCAAGAGTATATAAAGCGTGGAGAGTTTGTCAAGTGGCTGGTAAATGCTCTTGGCCTTGATGCTCAGTATTCTTCGAACTTTGAGGATGTCAAAAAAGATAGCAGCTACTGGCGTGAAGTTGCAATTGCAAAAGCACTTGGCATTGCAAAAGGTTATGCGAATAAGTTTAAACCAGAAGATTATATAACAAGGCAAGATATGATGGTTCTTGTTAAAAGAGCATTGGAGGTTGCAAACAAACCAATTGTAAAAACAAAAAGTAGCCTTGCAACTAAATTTTCTGATTCATCTGATATATCTTTGTATGCTCAAGATAGTATTTCTATTTTGGTTGCAAATGATTTAATAAAAGGAAATAGCAAAAATCAAATACTGCCTCGAAAGTTTGCAACTCGTGCAGAAGCTGCTCAGCTTTTGTTCAGGATATTTTTCAAATGGGAATAGAAAGTAAAATAAATTTTGCAACTTTTCTATACGGCAGTCTTCACAGTGAGTGGAGATTGCCTTTTTTTATTTACTTTTCATAAATTCAAGTCTTTAATTTATTCAAATTGCAGCATATTGACAATTTTAATAAAAAGATATATAATCATTACAAAGTTAAAGCAAACCTTTGCATTCACAAAAGAGGTTTTTGGATTTTCGAAATTATTGTTTAGGTGGGTTGTTTCAAAAAAAAAAATAATTAAATTTATTGGGAGGTAAGAGAGATGGCAAAGTATTTTAAAAGCAAACGTTTTATAAGCATTTTGCTAGCGTTCATATTTTTCACTACTCTTGTTTTCCCACTCACCATTCTTGGAGCAGACGAAAAAACAACTCTCATCATTCACTACTACAGATACAATGAAGACTATCAAGGCTGGAATTTGTGGATATGGCCTGTTGAGCCAGTGGGTGCAGAAGGCAAAGCTTATGAGTTTACTTCCAAAGATGACTTTGGTGTAAAAGCAGTAGTTGAACTTCCTGGAAAGGTGACAAAAGTAGGTATCATAGTTAGAAAAGGTAACTGGGAAGCAAAAGATGTTGCTGTTGACAGGTTCATCTCAGGAATCAGCGGTTCAAAAGAGGTTTGGCTGATAGAAGGTGAAGAGCAAATCTATACATCTCAGCCTCAGAAAACTCCAAAAATGACAGCTTTTATTGATGGTCTTAATACCATCGTTGTAAAGCTTGCAAAGAAGGCAGATATCCTTTCAAATAACAGGACTCAAGGGTTCAAAGTTACAGCCTTTTATGAAGAAGTTCCTATCAAAAAAGTTGAGCCAGTTTTGCCTAAGATAAATAAGAATTTTAAACCAGAAGAAGCTGGGTATGAACTCATTGATGGTGGCACAAAAGTGAAATTTATATTAAAACCTGGTGCAGGTGATTTTAAATTTACAGACACCTCTGGCAAGCTAGATGTATATGTCTCTGGAACAATGAACGACTGGGGCGGAACAGCATCTTCCGAAGGAAAGTACAAACCGCTTCCTGCATGGAAAATGACATGGAATGCAGAGAAAGGTTACTATGAACTTGTAAAAGAACTTGGCAAAGACGGTGTTGTAATTGGTGCTAAGTTCAAGTTTACCTCATGGGATGGTACATCTGCAAAGTGGTATCCAGATGGAATGGGAAATGACAAGGTTATTGAAGAGCTTTATACAGGTAATGAGAAGATAACAAAGGTTGACACTTTTAAAATCACAACTGAAGATGAATTAGAACCACAGGTTCCTTATGTTGTGTCAAAAGATAGCTTCAAACCAACAGTTGCACAGGCAAGAAATATTTTAGACAATCCAAAGTACTACTACAAAGGCAATGATTTAGGATGCACATATACAAAAGCTTATTCAGCGTTCAGACTTTGGGCTCCAACAGCAATTGGAGTTATACTAAGACTCTACGATGATTATAAGACTACCAAGTATAAAGAGTATGAAATGCAGCAGTCTTTCAACGGAACATGGTATCTTAAGATAAATGGAGATTTGAAAGGGAAATACTACCAGTATGAAGTTTGGCATGCTTCTAACTCTATAACTGACGATACAATCAGAAAATATGTTGTGCCAGATCCATATTCAAGAGCAACATCTGCAAATTCTGAAAGAACCTTAATCTTTGATCCAAAAGATACAAACCCTGTCGGCTGGGAAAAAGATACTTTTGTGACTCTAAAGAATCAAGAGGATGCGATAATTTATGAGACGCATGTAAGAGACTTTACAATAGATGCTTCAAGTGGTGTAAGGCCAGAGTTTAGAGGCAAATACTTAGGCTTCACCCAAACAGGGGCAAAAGGACCAAATGGAGTAAAAACAGGTATTGACCATTTGAAAGAGCTTGGTATAACCCATGTACATCTGCTTCCAACATATGACTTTGGTTCAATAGATGAGACAAATCCTGACAAAGGCTATAACTGGGGATATGACCCAGTTTTATATCAAAACGTTGAAGGTTCCTATGCTACAAATCCAAACACAATTGTAAGGATTAAAGAGTACAAACAAATGGTCATGGCACTGCACAAGGCTGGCATAGGCATTATCCAGGATGTTGTTTTTAATCACACATTTCAGATAGGTGATGCAAAATTCTCAATATTCGACAAGATAGTACCAGGATACTTCTACAGAAAAGACAAAGATGGGAACTACTCCAATGCATCAGGCTGTGGTAACGAAATTGCAACAGAAAAACCTATGGTAAGAAAGTTTATAATTGATACCTTGACATACCTTACAAAAGAGTATCACATAGATGGTTTCAGGTTTGACTTAATGGCAGCAATAGATAGAGTTACAATGGCAAAAGCTCAAGAAGAAGTAAGAAAGATAAATCCATCAGCAGTAATCTATGGAGAGGGCTGGCTTGCAGGTTCAACACCGCTTGATAGCTCACTTAGAATGGAAATAGGCTCATTTAATCAGGCAGGCCTTCACATAGGACTTTTTAACGACAGAATAAGAGAGGCAATAAGAGGAAACCTTGACAATGAATCTAAGGGATTCATGCAAGGGAATTACTCGTTTAGGCTTGAAGATCTCAAAAGAGGCATTCAAGGTGGTCTTGGTGATTTTGCTGCAGACCCGGATGAATGCATAAACTATGTTTCGGCACATGACAACCTAACTCTTTGGGATAAACTTCAAAAGAGTGTGCCAAATGAACCAGATTACATCAAGGATAAAATGGGCAGACTTGCGAATGCAATTGTTTTGACAGCACAGGGTGTTCCATTCTTGCATGGTGGAGTTGAATTCAACCGAACAAAATATATGAATCATAACTCATACAATGCGGGCGATAAAATTAATAAGTACAACTGGAACCTTAAAGTAAAGTGGTACAACACTTTCAAGTACTATCAGGGGCTAATTGCATTAAGAAAAGCTCATCCAGCTTTCAGGATGACAACTGCAGAAGACATACAGAAATATCTTACATTTATCCAAACACCGAAAGGAACATTAGGTTTTAGACTCACATATCCAAAAGATACATGGAATGACATTATAGTTGTTTACAACTCAACAAAGAAAGTACAAGAGGTCACACTGCCAGAAGGAAACTGGGTAGTTGTTGCAAATGGAGATGAAGTTGGCACAACACCAATTAAGAATCTTACAAACTTTGTTGCTGGCAAGGCATTGGTTGCACCAATTTCTATGTTTGTTGCATACAAGAGCAATGAATTTCCACAAGGTTTTACTAAGGTAACCGGTAAGGACCCTGTATCATTAGAAAGCTCAAGTACAGTAACAGTTCCAAAAGTTTATGGTAATGGAAATATTGAAGTCACATTTAAAGTAAAGGTACCACATGGGACAGATGATGATGTTATCTATTTGGCAGGTTCGTTTGGGAAAGCTGGACTTTCTGATTGGAATCCAGGAGATAAGGATGGAGCAATAGAACTTGTAAGATTGCAAGATGGGACATATACTGTGACTGTTAAACTTAACGCAGGTGAAACATTCGAATATAAATACACAAGAGGTAGCTGGACTACAGTCGAGAAAGGTGCAAATAAAGAAGAGATAGAGAATAGGAAACTAACAGTTAAAGATGAAGGCGGAGGAAAGATGATAGTCAGCGATACAGTTTTGAACTGGGCTGATAAATAAGGCAAGATTATTTGCCCACCTTGCGCACCATCCAATCTCTAAGTGAGATGGATAGGTGTGCAGGGTTGGGTATTCACCCCAAAAAACAAAATAAATAGAAGGAGGTCAAGAGAAGGATGAGAATGCTATTAAAAAGGTCTCTTGCTCTGCTGGTAAGTATTGTCCTTGTATTTTCGTTGTTCTTAAGTGTTTTTCCACAGCAAGCAAGAGCACAAGATACCATAAAAATTGTAGGTAACTGGCAGGATGCTGGTAACTGGAATTTTGACAGCTCTAATATTGTTTTGAGTGAAACCTCAACTCCGGGACTTTATTATGGTGAGTATACTTTTAAAACTGGTGGTTCTTATGAGTTCAAAGCAGTTATAAATGGTAGTATATGGTGTACAGGCGCTCCAAAAGTAGCAGATAATAATACTAACATACCTCTTAATGTTACAGATGGTCAGACAGTTAAGTTTTGGTTCTTCAAAAATTCTCAACTTGTAATTGACAGCACTCATTTTCCAAATGGGCCTGATAGTTTAGTAGGGCAAAATTCTTTTAAATTTGTAGGAGTAAATAATGAATGGAACCCTAATGATGGTAAGTATCAATTTATAAGAGTCCCAGATGCAACATATACCTATTTATATGATAATAGTTACAATGATTTTTCGATACCATATGGATTTAAGATTATAATAGGTGGTTTTGGGAACCTATCATGGGCATGGAATGGTGCAAAAGAAGGTTCAGTTGTTAAATTTAAAGAGGGTGGAGATAATATTGACCTGAAAGAATTTAAAGAATCTAATGATAATCTTCTAAAAACAAAATTTTTCCTTGATATCCTAAACGGCTGGCTCTTTACAGAAAAAGATTTGACAAATATCCAACCAGTAGATTTTGCAAATAACGGCTCTGTAATTGGTGGAACTTCAGTTCATCTTACATGGACACCATATACACCAAATGCAAATCCACTTTCAGCCAAGCTTTACTACAAAATAATTGATGTGAGCAATGATAGCGAGTTGGTTAGTCTCACCGATTACAGCACAATCCACAAAATAGATATCCCAAGAGAGTGGATAGGAAAGACAATTAAAATTATTGCAAATGCCAAGATAGGTGAAATAACAGGACCTAATGTTGAGTTTACATTAAATATTGTTGACTTGCCACAAAACTTAATAGTTGAAGCAGCTAACTATATAACATACAACTCTATAGATGAGACATTTTTAAATTTGGCTCAAGGTGATACAGTTCAAAACATAACTTCTAACTTCGCAGTTGTTACATCATATGTTTACAATGTGGTGTACGAGGGAAATAGTTATCCACTGACATTTAATATTGACTGGGAGAGCAGTAATTCATCTGTATTAACAATAAATGGTAGTACAGTTGTGGTTACAAGGCCAACACAAGGTGACCTTCAGGTTGAGTTGAGAGCAAGAGCAAGATTTGGTGCTATTTCAGCAGATGGACAAAAAATATTTACTCTTACAGTAAAGAAATTCCTATTAGGAGTAGATGGTGGAATACCTGTTACATTTAACGTAACAGTTCCAGATTATACTCCTGATAATGACAATATTTACATTGCTGGAGATTTTAAGACTGATAAGCTTCCAAAATGGGACCCTGTAGGTATCAAATTGATAAAGGTCGGAGATAAAAAATATAGTATAACAATGTATCTTCCACCGAATGTAACAATTGAATATAAATATACCCGCGGAAGTTGGTCAAAAGTAGAAAAGGATGCATTTGGTAATGAAATATCAAATAGAGTTCTGCAGATAAATAATCAGGCTGTGACAAAAAATGATGTAGTTGAAGCATTTGCGGACCTTGGAGCTGTCAAGCAAGGTCTTCCAACGGTGAATTTGGTCATCAATGTTCCTCAACAAACTGTAATTGATACAGGTGATGGAGGAAGGGTAATAAAAGCAGAAGGTGGTGCTATTTCAGTTCCAAATACTAAGAACACTGTTTTGATAGATATTCGGAGTGCATTAAATGCTATTATATTAAAGTAAGTTGTTGAATAAATAATTATACCATTAATGTTACTATATAGGATTACAAATTATTCCACGTGTATTTAAAAGAAAATTTAAACAGTTGGGTGTGTAAATAATTTTGTGTATTTAAGATAAGCCGTCCTTCTTGGTAAGTAATCATTCAAAATTTTATTGCCAACTTTCTATTTTTAGTATTTCCATTTCAATATTTTTTATGCATAAATTTTTAACTTCATGGAGAAAATTTAATACTGGGTTATATTATCTTTTTTTTTATTTGTTTTTTTAACTGCTTCTATAGAAGCAGTTAAAAAAACGCGAACAAATGATTGCTTCTACTTTATATATTCTCTCAACCGCTCAGGATACATTATTAAAAGCTGGTTTAATATCATATCCCAGTTTCTGTATCTTTGCGTCCACTTTCTTACAACATTTTTAGTCGCAAGATAAAGCATCTTTTCTAAAGCTATATCATTTGGAAACACTGATTTTGACTTTGTAACTTTCCTAAACTGTCTGTGAACACCTTCTATAATGTTTGTTGTATAAATTTATTCTTCTAATCTCTGGGGGAAACTTAAAAAACGAGGTCAGCATTTCCCAGTTGCTTTCCCAGCTTCTAAATGCATAAGGATATTGTTTCCCCCATTTCTCTTTTATTTGACAAAAATTCTCAAATGCCTCTTCTTCATTTGTTGCCTGGTATACTCTCTTGAAATCTTTTGAAAATTCTTTTATGTGTTTATACGAAACATACTTAAATGAATTTCTCAACTGGTGGATTATACATCTTTGAATATCACTCTTTGGAAACACTGCTTCTATTGCTTCTTTCAAACCAGTAAGACCATCAACACAAAACAGCAGGACTTCTTCTACTCCTCTTGTCTTTAAATCATTCAATCGACCTTGCCAGAATTTAGAACTTTCACTTTCTCCTATCCATATTCCTAAAACATCCTTATATCCCTCAATGTTAATCCCTAAAACAACATAGGTAGCTTTATTCACAATTTTACCCTCATCTTTTATCTTGTAATGGATCGCGTCCATGAAAATAAACGGATATATCTTTTCCAATGGTCTATTTTGCCATTCTCTTATTCTATGGTACTATTTTTTCTGTAATTTTGCTTACCATCTCAGCAGACACTTCAATACCATAGATATCTTTTATTTGTTCATGAATATCTCTTGTTGTCATCCCTCTGGAATATAAAGCTATTATTTTATCTTCAATTTCAGAGATATCTCTTTTATACTTAGGAATTATCTTAGGTTCAAATTCACCTTCTCTGTCTCTTGGAATATCAATTTCCATCTCTCCAAATTTTGTTTTTACGGTTTTCTGAGTATATCCGTTTCGAGAGTTAGTAGTTTGTTTGTTTTTAATATCATATTTTTCATAACCCAGAGTTTCTTCAATTTCTGCTTCTAAAAAGCTTTGAAGTACATCTTTGAACAGGTCTTTTAAACTTTCGTAAATATCACTTACGCTCTGAATATTATTTTTTCTTATAAACTCTAAGAGCTGCTCTTTTGTTAAAACATTCTCCATAACAAAAAACCTCCTTCTTGGATATTTTTGTTTATATTCTGATTCTTACCAAGAAGGAGGTCATTATACTTTACACAAAATTATTTATAGTCTCAAGAAGGCTGTTAAAACTCATTATTGAACAGCCTTCTATTTAATTACTCTTCATTATAATAATTACAAATTAATTTTAAACAGCATTTGTTACAAATTGGCTTTTTGCTTTTACAAATTTCTTTGCAATGCTTTACAATAAGTGCATGAAACTCGTTATAAAGCTGGGTTTGTGGAGTTAGGTTAGTCATGACAATTGCTTGTAAATCATTGTATGATATTTTTTCACTTTCTATTAACCCCAGTCTATAAAAAAGTCTTTTTGTATAACTGTCTACCACAAAGATGGGTTTTTCAGCACCATACAAAATTATGCTATCAGCTGTTTCAAATCCTATACCTTTTTGAGAAAGTAGAACCTGTCTCAAACTTGAGATATCAAGAGCAAACAATTTTTCTAAGTCAGAGTTAAATTCTCTTTTTAAAAAGTTGCAAAATTCCTTCAACCTTTTGGCTTTTTGGTTATAATAACCTGCAGGTTTGATTAATTCAGACAACATTTCATCAGAAGTCTGGAAAATTCCTTCAATTGACAGGATATTTGCTCTTTTTAGATTACAAATAGCCTTTTCCACGGAGTTCCAAGAGATATTTTGAGCTAAGATTGCACCAATGACCATCTCAAATTTGGTTTCAGCAGGCCACCAGTGTTGAGGGCCCCAATATTCATAGAGCTTGTTATATACGTTATAAAGAAATTGCGAAACATCTTCTTGTTTCATAGCGTTTTTCTAATCCTCGTCTCCTTTCTTTATCACAGTAAATTTATAAACCGACTTTAAAAACACATTAAAAAAGTCGTTTGGGCTGTGGTCTTTTATCACAGATAAGAGCGAATATTCTTCTGGTTTTTTACTTCTATCGACATAGACTGTAAGGACAATCATTTCACCGTCAATTAAAGAACTTTTATTGCTTTCAATCTTTTCTAAAGGATAAAACATTACAGCAGCATTTATATACTTTGATGTTACGTCAATTTTTTCAATGTACACATCATAAATTCCTTTTTCAAAGACATTTGACATCAAGATTTGAGACTTGATAAAACTAATAACAGGGTTATAATATTTCATCTCAGATGCAGAAACCTTATTTTTATAGTAAATTTTCTGAGTAGTGATCCCATTTGAATTTTTACTACTTACAATATAAATGGAATCTGAAACCTTTTGAGCGTAAACATTGTCAGAGATAGTAATATTTCCATATATTTGTTGATTTTCATACGGCTTACTGTATACAGAAGTCGAAATGTATGATCTATTATCAGAAATTTTGTTTGGGGCTGTTATATAATACTGACGATTAGAAGAAGATTTAATCTCATTTTTTATCTTAACGTTGTTAACAATAGTAGTTATGATATACATAGGTACAAGCAAGAACGCAAGAATGGTAAAAAGTTTTACTATTGTTTTGTTCATAGTTTTAAAATCTCCTCAACAAAAGTGTATATTGAAATATCTAATTTAGATTATAAAACATTTCAACCAAAAAATCAGCTTCAAAAGCTCATTTGAAATTGTTAGCATTTAACAATATAAAGTTATATATTTCATTACAGAAGCTAATAAAAATACAACAAAAATATATTGAAAGATGACAAATTATTTAATATTAATTAACAAAAGATTAAAAAATCGAAGAAGGAGTTTTAAAATTTGCAGCGAAATATATAAATAGTTTGTTTAAGAAATAAACCAAAAGGAGTGATTTAATGTGAAGAGGCTTGGAAAAATTGTAGCGTTGGTAACTTTGGTTGTTTTTATGTTGAGCTTAGTTTTAGTTTTTTCACCATCTGAAAAGGCTTTCAGCTCAGCTGGTGGAACAAAGAAGATTGTATTTTGGCACATCACAACTGATGCTGTCGGAAAGCAAATGATTCAAAACCAAGTAAACAGATTTTTGAAAGCGCATCCAGACTTTAAGGTTGAAGTAGTTCCGCTACAGAATGATTCATTCAAGACAAAATTGAAAATTGCTATGGGTTCTAACCAGGCACCAGATGTATTTGTTACATGGGGTGGCGGTCCTTTCTTTGAATATGTAAGGGCTGGTAAGGTAAAAGATATTACAGCTTATATGAACGAGAAAAATTATAAGAGCAGATTTGTTGATGCAGCATTTGGGCCAATTACTTATAACAATAAGATATGGGCAGTTCCAGTTGAAGGCGCTGGTGTTGCGCTTGTATGGTACAATAAGGAAATATTCAAAAAATACAATTTGAAAGTACCAACGACTTATGATGAGTTTCTAAATATTGTAAAGGTATTAAAATCAAAAGGAATAACTCCAATAACTCTTGCTAATAAAACAAAATGGCCTGGTTGTTTCTGGTACTGGAATTTGGTAAATAAATTAGGTGGTGCTTCAGCGTTTGAAAAAGCTGCTGAGAGAACAGGTGGTAGCTTTGCAGATGAACCGTTTGTGAAAGCAGGTCAAATGCTTCAGGATTTGGTCAAAATGGGGGCATTCCCAAAAGGATTTAATGGACTTGACTGGGATACGGGACAATCAAGAATGCTTTTATACTCTGGTAAAGCTGCAATGGAATTAATGGGAACTTGGCAGATACCTATAGTAAAGGCTGAAAAGAAAGAATTTTATGAAAAGAATCTTGATTTCTTCCCATTCCCATCGATTAAGGGTGGGAAAGGAGATCCAACAAGTTTAGTTGGGATGGCGTCTTCAAACTACTATGCTGTGACAACTACATGTAAGTATCCAAAAGAAGCATTCAATATGATTCAATACTTGATTGATGATCAGGCTGTAAAAGAGAGAATTAACTATGGACAAATTCCTCCTGTAAAAGGATTAAAGTTTTCTGATCCAATGCTTCAAAAGGTTTACAACATAGTTGCAAAAGCAAAGAGTATTCAGCTTTGGTGGGATCAATACCTTCCACCACAACTTGCAGAGACTCATAAGGATATTGTGCAATCTCTCTTTGGCTTGACAATTACACCAAAAGCTGCTGCAGAAAAAATGGAGAAAGCTGCTAAGGAATATTTCAAGAAGTAAGAATTAAATATTTTATACTGATAAAGAAAATTGGTATTAGCCATGGAAAGTAAATCTCCATGGCTAATACCAATTCAATTTTCTATAAAACTGTTTAAATTAAAACTTAATTTTGGGGAGTGAAGTTAAAGTTGCAGAGAGATAAGGCATCAAAACTAATGCAAAATTTAGGCATTTTATTGTTTTTGGCTCCTGCTTTAATTCTTATTGGAGTTTATATAATTTGGCCAATAATTATGTCTTTTGACCTCAGTATGTACGAATGGGACGGTGTTTCTCCTCAAAAATTATATCTTGGTTTTAAAAACTGGATTGATCTTATACATGACTCGATATTTTGGCACGCATTTGGTAATAATATTAAATTTATATTTTTTTCTATAATAATTGAAATGCCAATTGCAATATTGATAGCAGTAATGCTTGATAGAGGTGGCAAAAAGTTTGATGCATTTAAGTCACTGTTTTATCTTCCGATGTTAATGTCATCAGTGGCGATTGGTGTACTATTTAAATATATATATGATCCATCATTTGGGCTTTTAGCTGGAATACTTAACTTTTTACACCTTGACTTTTTAAATCAAGATTGGCTGGGTGATCCAAATGTAGCTTTCTACTCTGTTGTTGCTGTTATATGTTGGCAATATATACCTTTTTATATGATATTCTTTATAGCTGCAATTTCTAACATTCCTCATGAACTTTACGAAGCAGCAAGAATAGACGGGGCAACACAAGGTCAGTATTTTTGGAAAATAGAACTTCCTCTTTTAGCTCCGTCCATAAAGACTGCTTGTATTTTATCCTTGATTGGTTCTCTTAAATATTTTGATTTGATTTATGTTATGACAGAGGGCGGACCGTCAAACGCAACAGAACTCATGGCAACTTATATGTATAAAAACGCTTTTGCCTCATTTAAGATGGGATATGGCAGCACAATTGCTTCGGCAATGTTCATAATAATTACAACAGCAGGAATTTTAGCATATTTTGCGACAAAGAAAAAAGAAGCTTAAATTTTAAGTTTGCGCCAAAAGGAGGTACAATACTATAATGGGTTTTGCAAAAGAAATTAAAAAATGGTATTTCATATTTTTAGCTATATGGACATTAGTTGCAGATGTGCCATTTTTGTTTATGTTTTTTACGTCTATAAAAACACAATCAGAGCTACTTGAAGGTAACACATGGCAAATACCAAAACAGCCTACTGTTGGAAACTATTCAACTGTAATTCATGGTAGTTTTTTTAACTACCTCAAAAATAGTGTTATTGCAGTTTCAATTTCAGTAATTTTAATACTTATTATATCTTCAATGGCAGCGTATGTATTTGCGAGAATGAAATTTTCTCTGAATAATATATTGTATTCTCTTATAATTGCAGGAATGGCAATTCCTATTCATGTTACTTTAATCCCAATTTATGTTCTTACTAATAAAATTAAGTTATATGATACTATATTTGCATTAATTGGGCCGTATGTAGCATTAAGTTTGCCTATGTCAATATTTATCCTGACAGAGTTTATGCGAGAGATTCCTATTGAGCTTGAAGAAGCAGCTAAAATAGATGGATGTTCCATGTTTAGATTGTATTCTGATATCCTTCTTCCTCTTTCGAGACCTGCTTTAATTACAGTTGGCATATACAATGGGACATACCTTTGGAATGAGTTTGTTTTTGCTTTAGTATTAACAAGTTCGCCAGATAAAAGGACACTCCCACTTGGCATTTGGGATTTTCAGGCGAGGTATGGTTCAGACATACCAGCTATCATGGCATTCTTAACATTATCGCTTTTGCCAATGTTGATTGCGTATATTTTGGGTCAGGACAAAATTATAAAAGGTATGATGGCAGGTGCAGTAAAAGGATAAGAAGTTGTTTTAGCGTCAAAAACTGTTTTCCCGCAACCTATTTTTGTTGTATAATAATTTGCAAAGCTTAATTAGCAAAGGAAAATGACAGGATGGGTAACCACACGCTACTAAAGCAAATAAACAAGCTTTTGGTTTTGAAAACAATTTTGGACAACAAGATAATATCTCGTACAAAGATATCGAAACTTGTAGATTTAAATAAAGCAACAGTCTCAAACCTCACCGATGAGCTCATAAAAGAAGGGTATGTAGTAGAAAAAGGATACGGTAAGTCCAAAGGCGGAAGAAGACCTGTCCTTTTACAGGTAAACAAAGATGTAGGTTCAATCATCGGAATTGACTTAGGTGTTGACTATATTCATATTATTCTCTCAAACTTTGTGGGAGAAGTTATTTTTGAAGAATATGCCAACATGAAAATAGGTGAGGATAAGGAAAAACTTTTAAGGCTTCTTTTTGACCTGATTGAAAAATCAGTAAAAAAGGCGCCACAAACTCCAAAAGGGATTTTAGGTATTGGAATTGGTGTTCCAGGTATTATAGAAAAAGAGTCTGGAACTGTCCTTCTTGCTCCCAATTTGAAATGGCAAAATGTCCCTTTGAGGTCAATTGTTCAGCAAAAGTTCAACCTCCCTGTTTATATTGACAATGAAGCAAATGCAGGCGCACTGGGCGAAAAGTGGTTTGGTGAGTGGGGAAAAGTTAGTGATTTGATTTATTTGAGTGTTGGAATTGGGCTTGGTGCAGGAATTATTATCGACAACAAACTTTTCAGAGGTGCTGCAGGATTTGCAGGTGAAGTTGGACATACCACTATCAACTTTCAGGACGATGTTTGCAGCTGCGGCAATATTGGCTGTCTTGAGAACTTTGCATCCGAGAGGGCACTTTTGAGTGTTATAAAAAAGCTTGTAAAACAAGGAGTAGAGGATAGGTATATAAGCTGGGAAAATGTAGATGAAATCACTCCTTCTCGGATAATACAAGCAGCAAAAGAAGGAAGCAGAGTTTGCAGAATGGCTATACTTGAGGTTGCTGAAAAGATGGGGATAGGCGTGGCAAATCTTGTAAATATTTTTAATCCTGAAATGGTAATTATAGGTAATAAGGCATCATTTTTTGGAGAGTTGTTTTTAGAAAAATTGAGGGAAGTAATTAACCAGAGATCCTTTATCGCCCAGTTTTATAATCTTAAGATAGAGGTTTCAAAACTGAAAGACAGAGCTGTGGTGCTGGGATGTATAGCTATGGTGATTTCCGACATGCTTTCTTTTCCAGAATATGCATGAGGAGGAGGTACTAAGTGAGTGTTTGTCTTTATAAAAGGTTGAAAAGGTTTTCAGTATTGATTTTAGTAATTTTATTTTTGATTGTAACCTTAATTGGTATAGAAACTACTAAAACTAGTAGAGTCATTGGAGAAACAAAAAAGAGTTTTGTGGAGTATAATTTTGAAAATAGGTTTATAGCACCATTTAAAGCGTCAGGAAAATCTATGAGTTTAAGGATTGACAATACAACAGCAGCAGAAGGGACCTTTTCACTTCTTGCAAGTGGCCGAAAGCAAATAGATGATGGAATTTTGCTTGATGTAACCAATCTTATAGATTATGCAAATGAATATAAAATTACTCTATATGTTTATCACAAGTCAAGCAAAATGCAGCGTTTTGTTGTGAGTAGCGAAATTGAGACAAAAAGCGGAAAAGAAAACAAACTGCTGTGTGAAAAAATTATTATTCCAAAAAGTTGGAAAAAACTTGATGCAAATTTAAATTTGACTGAGCAAAAAGGGATAAAAAAAGTTTGGCTAAAGGTATATGTGCCAACCTCAACCACAAATTTTTACGTTGACCTTTTTACACTCAAAGTTGCTGACAAATCTCATCTAATAAAATTTGAAAACTTTGAAGATAAAAGTATAGCAGGATTTATCTCTCAAGATAAAAAATGTAAATTATCCATTTCAAAAGAAAAAGCTTACCAAGGTACATATAGCATAAAAGTTCAGCAAACAGTTAAAAGACAAAACACAACAGTTATCTTGCCTGTAAAAGGAACATTTGAAAAGGGGAAAAGTTATTCAATATCTTTTTATATGCATCAATCCATTCTAAAGAGTTTAAATTTTGCAGTTGGTATAAGGTTTCTGGAAAGTGGAAAGAATATGAGAGAGATTGTGCTTGGGAGGGTAACCATTCCAAAGAATAAGTGGACAGAAGTATTTGCAAGTTATACGCCCTCTTTGGATTCAAAGATAAAAGACTTTGTGATTTTCATAAGACCCCTCTCAGATATTTCCTATTACTATATCGACAACTTTACAATTTCAGATGATGGATGGTATTCAGCTGTACCTGATTTAGATTTACCTTCTTTGAGAGAGAAATACAAAAACTACTTTAAAATTGGTGTTGCTGTACCATACAGGGCTTTGACAAATCCAGTTGATGTTGCTTTCATAAAGAGACATTTTAACAGCATTACAGCAGAGAATGAGATGAAGCCAGAAGCACTTGAACCAATAGAGGACAATTTCAACTTTTCAATTGCTGATGAGTATCTTAATTTCTGCAGAAAGAATAATATAGCTATTCGTGGTCACACACTTGTGTGGCATCAGCAAACCCCAAACTGGTTTTTTGAAAACCCTCAGACAGGGAAAAAGCTGACGAATAGTGAAAAAGACAAAAAGATACTTTTAGAGAGGCTAAAAAAGTATATCCAGACAGTTGTTTCAAGATACAAGGGGAGAATATATGCATGGGATGTGGTAAATGAAGCTATTGATGAGAATGAGCCAGATGGATTTAGAAGAAGTGACTGGTTTAATGTATTGGGTCCAGAGTATATCGAAAAAGCGTTCATATACGCTCATCAGGCAGACCCTAACGCTCAGCTTTTTTACAATGACTACAGCACAGAAAATCCAGTAAAGAGAGAATATATTTACAAGCTAATAAAGAGTCTAAGAGAAAAAGGAATACCCATTCATGGTGTTGGTCTTCAGTGTCATATTTCTGTAAGCTGGCCAAGCGTTGAAGAGGTAGAAAAAACTATAAAACTTTTTAGCAGCATTCCTGGTATTAAGATACATGTCACAGAAATTGATATAAGTGTGGCAAAAGAATATGGTGAAGACATAGATGAAGAAACAAAAAGATATCTTTTGATTCAGCAGGCAAGAAAGTTAAAAGATCTTTTTGATGTGTTCAAAAAATACAAAAATGTAGTAACAAGTGTTTCGTTCTGGGGACTCAAAGATGACTATTCATGGCTTCAAGGTGATTTTCCACTTTTGTTTGACAAAGATTATCAACCAAAATTTGCTTTCTGGAGCTTAATAGACCCGTCAGTTGTGCCAGAAGAATAAAAAGCAGATAGAATAGGAAAGCACCACAAGAAGGTTTTAAACTTCTTTAGAAGTGGTGCTTTCCTATTTTTTGTGTGGTTATAAATTCCTATTTTTTGTGTGGTTATAAAGTTGAAAAAACTGAAAAATTGTTATATTATGAAATAGAAAATTTTAAAGAAAGGAGTCTGGGAAAATGCTTGATAATTTAGAGACAATTGCACAGAATGACCCAAGCGGTATGTTTGAGTCAGTTTATAATCTTCCTGAGCAAATTCAAAAAGCATACGAAATAGGCAAAAATATTAGCGTGAATGTAAAAGCAGAAGATATAGATAAGGTTGTGATTACAGGTCTTGGCGGTTCAGCAATAGGTGGAAACCTTTTGAGAGTATTTGTCCTTGATAAGTGCAAAATTCCTGTGATTGTTAACAGAGACTATGTACTTCCTGCGTATGTTGACTCTAAAACTCTTGTTATAGCGTCCAGCTACTCAGGTAACACCGAAGAGACACTTTCTGCATACCAGGATGCAAAGGCAAAAGGAGCAAAAATCATTGCAATCACAACAGGCGGAAAGTTAAAAGAGTTTGCCGAAAAAGACGGATTTGATGTAATCACAATTCCAAGCGGGCTTCAGCCAAGAGCTGCACTTGGATACTCATTCATTCCACTCTTGATGCTATTTGTCAAACTTGGTTTGATTGAACCTGTTGATGACCAGATAGAAGAGACAGTAAAGGTTTTAAGTGACTTGAGAGAAAGATATAAACCAGAGGTGCCGGAAGAGAAAAACCTTGCAAAGAGACTTACACTAAAACTTTGGAATAAGCTCCCAATCATATATGGCATTAGTGGAACCACAGAGGTCATTGCAGAGAGATGGAAGGGTCAGATTTGTGAAAATTCAAAATCACCAGCATATTTCAATGTGTTTTCAGAACTCAACCACAACGAGATAGTTGGAACTGAGTCGCCAAAACATATTCTTGGACTTTTTGAAATTGTAATGCTCCATGACACAGAAGACCACAAGAGAAATGCAATCAGAATGGATATTACAAAAGACCTTATAAAGGGTGTTGTGTCTGGTGTAAATGATATATACTCAATCGGAAATTCAAGACTTGCAAGAATGTTTTCTCTAATCTACTTAGGCGACTATGTATCGCTTTATCTTGCAACACTTTATCAGAATGACCCAACTCCTGTGAAAAAGATTGATATTTTGAAGAACAAACTTGCAGAGATTAAAGATTAATGTATTTGACAAAAATTTTTGATGAGAGCTGAGAGAAAGATGTTTTTGGAAGTTGAGACGCACTGTCATACCATTGCAAGCGGTCATGCTTACAATAACTTGGAAGAGATGGTACTTGAGGCACAGAAAAAAGGTTTGAAAGGGATATGTATTACAGACCACGGCCCTGAGATGCCAGGGTCGTGTAGCAGTTTATATTTTTACAATCTAATTGTGGTACCGAGAAAAATAAATGGTATAATGGTATTTAGAGGGTGCGAGGCAAATATTGTTGACTACGAAGGCAGAATAGATATCCCGGAAGATGCCCTGAAAAGGCTTGATTTTGTGATTGCAAGCCTGCATGATGTTTGTATCCCGAGTGGGACAGTTTCTGACCATACCAGGGCACTCATTGGTGCTATCAAAAATCCGTATATACACTGTATAGGGCATCCGGGGAATCCGCTATATGAAATTGACAAAGAAGAGGTTGTGCTTGCTGCAAAGGAATATAAAAAAGCAATTGAGATAAACAACTCTTCGTTTTATGTTCGTGAAAAAAGTAAAGAAAATTGCATAGAAATTTTAAAGCTGTGCAAAAAATATGGTGTGTACATTGCTATGGGCTCAGATGCACACTACAAAGCAGACATTGGCAGATGTGAAATTACTCAAAAACTTGTGTGTGAATATGAATTTCCGCCTGAGCTTATTGTCAACAAAAGCTTAGAAAGCTTTATAAGCTTTCTAAAGCTTCATGGAAAGGATATTGATATTTAAAACAAAAACTTTGAGGAGGTAATTTAAAATGCCGTTAGTTACCACAAGAGAAATGTTTAAAAAAGCGGCCGAAGGCAAGTACGCAATAGGTGCATTTAACGTCAACAACATGGAGATTATCCAGGGAATTGTTGAGGCTGCAAAGGAGGAACAGGCACCGCTTATTTTGCAGGTTTCAGCAGGTGCAAGAAAGTATGCAAAGCACATCTATCTTATCAAGCTTGTTGAAGCAGCTTTGGAAGATTCTGGAGATCTTCCGATAGCCCTTCATCTTGACCATGGCGAGGACTTTGAAATTTGCAAAGCTTGTATTGACGGTGGATTTACTTCTGTTATGATTGATGGGTCAAGGCTTCCTTTTGAGGAAAATATTGCTCTTACAAAAAAGGTTGTTGAATATGCTCATGAACGCGGGGTTGTGGTGGAGGCAGAGCTTGGCAAGCTTGCCGGAATTGAGGACAATGTGAAGGTTGCAGAGCATGAAGCGGCGTTTACTGACCCTGACCAGGCGGCAGAATTTGTTGAAAGAACGGGTGTTGACTCTTTAGCTGTTGCAATTGGAACAAGCCATGGAGCGTACAAATTTAAAGGCGATCCAAGGCTTGATTTTGAAAGACTTCAGAAGATTGTTGAAAAGCTTCCAAAAGATTTTCCAATTGTTCTTCATGGTGCATCAACAGTCTTGCCTGAATTTGTTGAGATGTGTAACAAGTATGGAGGAAATATTCCAGGTGCAAAAGGTGTACCAGAGGATATGCTCAGAAAAGCAGCAGAGCTTGGTGTGCGAAAGATTAACATTGATACTGATTTGAGACTTGCAATGACCGCAGCTATCAGAAAACACCTTTATGAGCATCCTGACCATTTTGACCCAAGGCAGTATCTCAAAGATGGCAGAGATGCAATAAAAGAGATGGTAAAACACAAGCTTAGAAATGTTCTTGGCTGTGCGGGCAAGGCTCCCGAAATTTTAGAGGAGATAAAGAAAAACAGAGGATAAAAAATACTGCCTAATAAAGGGCGAGGGAAAAACCTTGCCCTTTTTCTTTTGACAAAATTGTATTGTAAAATAGTTTGTGGTAAAATACTATATGTTGTTTATGCGTATGACGCATATTTTTACGAAAGAAGAATAAGTTTAAAAACTTCTTACTTTAAAAGGAGGGTTTAAGGCTTTATGAAGCATATAAAGGTTGTTGTAAAAAATGCTCTTTCAAAAACAGTTGTTTCTGGCGGCTGTGGTGAGTGCCAGGCATCCTGCCAGTCAGCTTGCAAGACATCTTGTACTGTTGGAAACCAAATTTGCAAAAACAGAAAATAATCTTCTGTGAGTGGGCTGTCAAAAAATTTTTTTGAGGGCAGCCCTGCGCAAAACTTTTTTAATTTAAAATGTGATAAAGCAGGAGGAAGACAAATAGGAAAAGATGGTTCATACGTTTGAGAAGTTTGGACTCAAAATTGTAGTGGATGTGGCATCAGGTTCAATTTTCACAGTTGATAGTGTTGCTTATGAGGTAATAAAGTATTACAAAGAAAATGGAAGTTTTGATGGAGTAGAAGATGCACTTGAGTTTGATAAACAGCAGATAGCTGAGGCAGTTTTTGAAGTAAAAAGCTTGATTGAACAAGGAGTTCTGTTTTCTGAGGATACTTATAAGGATATGAATTTGATTGAAAAAAGAAATCTGGTTATAAAGGCAATGTGCCTTCATGTTGCTCACGACTGTGACCTTCGGTGCAGGTACTGTTTTGCATCAAGTGGTAGTTTCAAACAAGAAAGAAAACTTATGAGCTTTGATGTTGGCAAAAAGGCAATAGGTTTTTTGCTTCAAAATTCTGGTTCAAGACAGAACTTAGAGGTTGATTTTTTTGGTGGAGAGCCACTTTTGAATTTCGATGTGGTAAAAAAGATTGTTGAATATGCAAGAGAAGAAGAGAAGAAGTATAACAAGAAAATATCTTTTACACTGACAACAAATGCAACAAACCTTTCAGACGATATAATTGAATATCTAAACCAGAACATGGAAAATGTTGTACTCAGCCATGATGGAAGACCTGAAGTCAATGACTTTATGAGGATTGACAGAAACGGTAATGGCACCTATAGCAAAATCACAAACAACATTTTGAGGTTTATCCAAAAAAGAAATGGGAAAACTTATTATGTGAGAGGAACATTTACAGCAAAGAACTTGGATTTTTCAAAGGACGTTTTACACTTATACAGCCTTGGGATAAAAGAAATTTCGGTTGAACCTGTTGTGCTGGACAAAAGCAGTCCCTGGGCGATACGTGAGAGTCACATCGAAAGGATAAAAGAAGAGTATGATATCTTGGCTGAGGAGTATATAAATGCGAAATTTAAAGGAGAAGGCTTTAGCTTCTTCCATTTCAATATAGACCTTACAGGTGGTCCATGTGTTTCAAAAAGACTTTCAGGGTGCGGTGCCGGGTTTGAGTATGTAGCAGTTGACCCTGAGGGTAATATATTTCCGTGCCACCAGTTTGTTGACAAACCAAGTTTCAAGTTAGGAAGCGTGTTTGAAGGCATAAAAAGACTTGATTTGGTTGAGGAGTTTAAGAAAAATACAGTGTATGAAAAAGATGAATGTTCAAAGTGCTGGGCGAGGTTTTACTGCAGTGGCGGATGTGCTGCTGCAAACTATAATATGAACGGTGATGTGAAGAAATCTTACGTTGTTGGATGCGAACTTGAAAGAAAGAGGGTGGAAAATGCAATAGCTATAAAGCTTTATCTTATGGAAAAGGGGATAAGAAGCTAAAATGATAATTTCTTATAAAGGCAAAACACCTAAAATTGCGCCTTCTGCTTTTGTTGCAGAAAATGCGGTTATCATAGGCGATGTCGAAATTGGAGAAAATTCAAGTGTATGGTTTGGTTGTGTTTTAAGGTGTGAAGAGAATAGAATTATAATTGGAAAGAATACAAATATACAGGACCTTACGACAATTCACACAGATCACTGCTGCTCTGTTATAATAGGCGACAATGTTACAGTTGGTCACAATGTAGTTCTTCATGGTTGTGAGATAGGCAACAATGTTTTAATTGGAATGGGGACTATCATTATGAACGGAAGCAAAATAGGTGATAATAGCTTGATTGGAGCAGGAAGTCTTATAACTCAAAACATGGTTATCCCGCCAAATACCCTTGTGTTTGGCAGACCTGCTAAAGTGATAAGAGAGCTCACTCCAGAGGAGATTGAAAAGATTGCAATTTCTGCAAAGGAGTATATAGAGCTTAGCAATGAGTATAAAAAGATAAAAGATTATTAAATTTTGTTTGTTGACTTTTTATCAAGTAGAAGATTATAATTTTACTGAATGAGTATTTGTCTGAGTATATATTAAATTTTCTACATGTTTTTTCTTAACCTTCTAAAAAGAAAGGAGAAAGGGTTATGCAAAATAAAAGCTTAGCAAAGTTTCTGATAGGATGCTTAGTAATAGCCTTTGCATTTTACATAGTGTTTTTTGGGCTGGAAATTGGAACTGCAAGCATCCCGTCAGTCCAAAAAGTTATAAGGTATGGGCTTGATTTGAAAGGCGGCGTTTACATTGTATATGAGGCAGCAAAAGAGAATCCAACAAGAAGAGAAATGGAATCAGCGTTGCAGCTTATCAGAACAAGGCTTGACATGAGAAACTTTTATGATGCAACGGCGACAATTCAGGGGTCAAAGAGAATAAGGGTAGAAATTCCGGGTGTCAAAGACCCTGATGAAGCTATACAATATATAGGAAGAACAGCTTTGATTGAGTTCAAGGGACCTTCTGGAGATTTGATTGTTTCAGGTAGAAACGTTGTTGATGCATATGCACAGCAGACAACATCAGGATACGTTGTTGCACTAAAGTTTGACAAAGAGGGAACAAAAAAGTTTGCAGAAGGGACAAAAAAATATTTGGGTCAGAACATTGGAATTTATCTTGATGGCAAGCTCATTTCAAATCCTGTTGTTAGAGCAGAGATTGACAATGGTGAAGCTGTGATTGAAGGTATGAAAGATCTGGAAGAGGCTAAAACACTTGCTCAGCAGATAAAAGCTGGTGCACTGCCATTTGCTTTGAATGTGATAGAGAGCAAGGCTATAGGACCTTCACTTGGAAATGAGGCTTTTAAATCAACTTTAAAGGCTGGAATTATTGGAATCTTGCTTGTGTTCCTGTTCATGATAATTTTCTACAGACTGCCAGGGCTTGTTGCAGATATAGCTTTAGTTGCTTATATAGTTATTCTGGTTGCAATTGTGGGGTATGCAAAGATAACTTTGACCCTCCCTGGTATAGCAGGTATAATTCTGTCTGCCGGCATGGCAGTTGATGCGAATATCTTGATCTTTGCAAGATTAAAAGAGGAGCTGAGAAGTGGAAAGACATTAAGAGCTGCTATGGATGCAGGTTTTAAAAGAGCGCTTAATGCTGTTATTGACTCTAACGTGACAACGATAATAGCAGGAATTGTTCTTTTGTTCTTAGGAACAGGTCCTATTAAAGGTTTTGCATGGACGCTCACAATTGGTATTGTGGTATCGTTCTTCACAGCAATCACTGTTACAAGATTTTTGCTTACTTCAATTATAAATACAGGACTTTTCAAAGATATCAGGTGGTATGGCGGTAAGAAAACCAGGGAGGTGGATGCTTAAATGACCAAGATTGATTTCATGGGGAAAAGAAAATACTTTTATATAGTTTCAATTTTGGTTATGGTAATTGGGCTGATTTCGTATTTTGTACAAGGTCTTAACTATGACATAGACTTTACAGGTGGTACAGTTTTGGAGATAAACCTTCATAAGGTTCCGACAGCTCAAGAGATATCCGAGCTTGAAAAGTTGACAAAGCAGATTACAGGGACCCAGACACCTATTGTCAGAAAAGTTGAGGATGGCAAAAAGATAATGATTAATGCACATGAGGTTCATGGCAAAAAGAAGACAGAGCTTTCAAAGGAGACAAGAGATAAGCTTTTTGGTGAAATAGCTAAAAAGTATAATCTTAAGAAAGAAGACTTGATCTCTTATCAGAATGTAGGAGCTACTATTTCATCTGAGCTAAAATCTCAGGCAATATGGGCGGTTGTGATTGCATCAATTTTGATGCTCATTTATATTGCTATCAGATTTGAGTTCCGGTTTGGTACAACTGCTGTAGCAGCACTGATTCATGACCTGTTGATTGTTTTGACTGTATATACTCTCTTTAAAATTCCACTAAATTCTACTTTTATAGCGGCAATCCTTACTGTCCTTGGTTATTCTATAAACGACACTATTGTTGTATTTGATAGGATAAGAGAAAACAGAAGGATAGCAGGGAAGATGGAACTCAAAGATCTTGTGAACCTTAGCATGAACCAGACAATAGGAAGATCAATTGCAACAGCAATGAGTGTCATTATAGTTCTTGTCGTTCTTTATATCATGGGTGTTCAGGCAATAAAAGAATTTGCGTTTCCTCTTTTGATTGGTGTTATATCAGGTACTTATTCTTCTATATTTATAGCAACAGCACTGTGGTTTGACTGGGAGCTCACCACAAGAAAGAAAAAACTTCAGGCAAAGCCGAAAAGAGCATAAAAGAATGCTTATTTTATGACTTATTTTTAAATTCTTCAAAAAAGCTCTTGCGAAAGCCATTTTCGTAAGGGCTTTTTTAAAATGCCTTTTTACCTTTTTTACATTTGATTTTTTTTTGGAGGAATTTTTTATGAAGAAGAAACAAGAACACAAAATTAGAATTATACCTCTTGGTGGATTAAATGAAATTGGTAAGAATATGACAGTGATAGAAGTAAATGACGAAATAGTTGTTATTGACTGTGGTCTTGCATTTCCAGAAGATGAGATGCTTGGCGTTGATCTTGTAATACCTGACATATCATATCTTTTAAAGAATAAAGAAAAGGTAAAGGCTTTGATTTTAACACACGGTCATGAAGACCACATTGGAGCAATACCATATGTCCTACGCGATTTAAACGTTCCGATATATGGTACAAGACTTACTCTTGGGCTTGTTGAGATAAAGCTTTTAGAATTTGGTATTGATTTGAACACTGTTAAGTTGTTTACTGTTAGGGCAGGAGATGTAATTAGCTTTAACAATATGCGCATTGAATTTATCAGGACAACACATTCGATTGCTGACTCTGTTGCTGTTGCTATACACACACCGCTTGGTCCTATAGTCCATACAGGCGATTTCAAGGTAGATTTTACGCCCATTGAGGGTGAGTCAATTGACTTAATAAGGTTTGCGGAACTTGGCAAACAAGGTGTTCTTGCACTTTTGTGCGATTCTACCAACGCAGAGAGGCCCGGTTTTACATTGTCTGAAAAGACTGTTGGCGCTACATTTGACAGAATATTCTCTCAGGCTCAAGGAAGAGTAATTGTTGCAACATTTTCGTCCCATATTCACAGAGTGCAGCAGGTCATAAACTCAGCTGAAAAGCAGGGAAGAAAGATTTGCGTCTTGGGAAGAAGTATGGTAAATGTTGTGAACAAAGCACTTGAACTTGGATATCTGAAGATGCCAGATGGAATGCTGATTGATGTTGATGAGCTTGACAACTATCCTTTGAACAAGATTGTTCTTATCACCACAGGGAGTCAAGGCGAGCCTATGTCTGCACTTTCACGAATGGCATCTGCCGAGCACAAAAAGGTAGGAATTATTCCTGGAGATGTTGTTATAATCTCAGCAGCGCCAATTCCTGGAAATGAGAAGTTTGTAAATAGAGTAATAAATGATTTGTTTAAACAGGGAGCGCAGGTTATATATGAAGATATTGATGACATTCATGTGTCAGGTCATGCCTGCCAGGAAGAGATAAAGCTTATACACAATCTTACAAGACCAAAATACAGTATTCCTGTGCATGGAGAATTCAAACACTTGATACATCATGCAAAGCTCGCAATGGAGCTTGGAGAAAAAAACGTATTTGTATTAGAAAATGGGAAGGTTTTGGAGATTACAAAAGACGGTGCAAAGGTTGTTGGAATGGTGCAGGCAGGCAATGTTCTTGTTGACGGACTTGGAGTTGGAGATGTAGGAAATGTTGTTTTGCGCGACAGACGTCATCTTGCCCAGGACGGGCTTTTCATTGTTGTGCTCACAATTGATTCGGCAACAAGAGATGTCATCTCAGGTCCTGATATAATCACAAGAGGTTTTATATATATTAGAGAATCTGAGCCCCTGATTGAAGAGGCAAAAAGAGTAATAAAGGACGTTCTTTACTTTTGTAATAAGAACGATATTACTGAGCCCAATGCAATAAAGGTAATTTTAAAAGATAATCTGAGAAATTTCTTGTTTGAAAAAACACGAAGAAATCCAATGATAATTCCAATCATAACCGAGATTTGAATTTAATTACTTATGCTAATAGAGCCGCAGGCAAATATAGAATGTACCTGCGGCTTTTTGCTAAAATGAAATTTTCACATGAAGAAAACTTTTGCATATAATAATAAAAGACAACAGTGCTTGAAAAGTGATAAAAGAAAATGTATAAGTCATCAGATTTGAGAGAAAAGGATGTAATAAACATCTCTGATGGAAAAAAGCTTGGTAAGGTTTGTGATTTAGAGGTTAATGTTAAAACTGGAAAAATAGATGCAATAGTTGTCCCGGCACCATTTTCTGTGGGCAACATCTTCTCAAAAGAAAAAGATTATGTAATTCCATGGGAAAGAATAAAAAAGATTGGTGAAGATGTTATTTTGGTTGAGATATAGGACTTAGATTTCTGCAGACAAAAGATATTCCCCTGCCTCATCAGCCTCACATATAATACATCCGCTTCTATCTACAATCAGGCTATGACCAAGACTTATCATGTTAAGATGAGCACCTGTTGCGTTTGCCAAAAAGACATAATATCCGTTTTCAACGGCTCTTGTAATAGGGATACTTCTATTTTTGTCTATTTTCCAGCGTGCTTCTTTCGGACTGTAATAGTGTGCAGCTAAAATAAATACACCGACGCATCCCCTATCTTTGTATTCTTTGAATATATTATAAAAATTCTGGTCTCTGCAGATGGCTATGCCAAAACGCTTGTGTTTGTATTTAAAAACAAGTGGATTTTTTCCGTTAGAAAATATTTTCTTTTCAATCTCAGTTGGGTGAAGCTTGTAATATTTTTCGCATCTGCCATCAGGAAATATTATCGATGCACAATTTTTTAACTCTTTACGTTCGTAAAATGGATGTCCAATTATGCAACAAACTGAGTATTTGCTTGCAAGTTGAGAGATTTTATCAAGAGCAGGCAAAATAATATCATTCAAATTAATTGATTTTAAAAGCTCAATATTATAGCCAGTCAGCGCCATTTCAGGAAAGCAGATTAAGTCTATCTCTTCGACCTTTGCTTGTTCTAAAAAATTTGCAATTTTGAGAAGATTATTTTCGATACTATTTGAGATCTTCATTTGAACAACTCCGATTTTCATCTTTTGTTTCCCCTTCGGCTATAATTTCTTGGCTTATTCTTATTATATCATTTTTTAGAAAATCACACTACTTTTTCATTTCCGCTGATATTTTCAATTGGCTTGATGAAAAGAATATTCTTCTTTTCAGATTTCACAAGAAAGAATATAATATAAAAGAATGGGAAGATAAATAAAAGCTTTTTGAAAAGAGAGGGTGCAAGAGTTGAAAGAAGCTTATGAAAAACTTGTGATAGAAGGTGGCAATCCTTTATATGGTGAGGTTATAATAAATGGCGCAAAAAATGCTGCAGTTGCTGTAATTCCCGCAGCTTTAATGGCTGACGGGGAAAGTGTTATAGATAACCTTCCTTTAATTGAAGATGTGTTTGCAATGGATGACATTTTGCTAAGGCTTGGAGCAAAGATAGAGTATGACAATCATTCTCTTAAAATAGATGCGAGGAATCTGCATAGCTGTGTAGCACCATATGAAAGTGTCAAGAAGATAAGAGCTTCATATTACCTCATTGGAGCACTTCTTACCCGGTTTGGCAGGGCGGAGGTTGCCATGCCAGGCGGGTGTAATTTTGGTTCAAGACCAATTGACCAGCACATAAAAGGTTTTACAGCGCTTGGTGCTGATGTTAGAATAGAAAATGGTATGATAAAAGCATATGCAGACAGGCTTGTTGGAACAAAGATATATTTGGACGTTGTGTCTGTTGGTGCAACAATCAATCTTATGCTTGCTGCTGTCAAGGCAAAAGGCATCACAATAATAGAAAATGCCGCAAAAGAACCGCATGTTGTTGACACTGCAAATTTTCTGAACAGTATGGGTGCAAAAATCAAGGGCGCAGGTACTGACATTATAAGGATTGAAGGAGTGGATAAGCTTTATCCAACAAAGTATGCAATTATTCCTGACCAGATAGAAGCAGGGACATATATGATAGCTGCATGTGCAACAAAGGGACATGTAATTGTAAAAAATGTGATTCCTAAGCATTTAGAGTCGCTGACAGCAAAGCTTATTGAGATGGGGGCAGAGGTTATAACTTATGAAGACAGCATCGAAGTTATTTGCCGGCAAAGACTTAGAGGTTCGAGCATAAAGACAATGCCGTACCCAGGTTTCCCCACAGACCTTCAACCTCAGATGACAGTGCTATTGAGTCTTTGTAATGGTACAAGCATTGTTACAGAAGGTGTGTGGGAAAATAGATACCAGTATGTGGATGAGCTCAAAAAGATGGGAGCAAACATTAAGGTTGAGGGGAGAGTGGCCGTTGTTGAAGGTGTTGAGAGCCTTCAAGGTGCTGAGGTTGTTGCTGTGGACCTTCGGGCAGGTGCTGCATTAATTGTTGCAGGGCTTGCAGCAAAAGGGAAAACTGTAATTTACAATGCCAAAAATGTGGATAGAGGTTATGAAAATATAGATTTTAAGCTTTCAAAACTGGGTGCAAAAGTTTCAAGAACATAAGATAAAAGGGGAAAGATAATAATGTCGGATGAAATGCTTTTTTGTCCGCTGTACAGTGGAAGCAGTGGAAATAGCATTTTGATTTCGTACAAAGATACATCAATAATAGTTGATGCTGGTGTAAGCTTTAAAAAACTTGCAGAGGCGCTCGAAAAAATTGGATTTAATAAGAAAATTAATGCAATTTTACTTTCACATGACCACTACGACCATGTTAAATGTGCGGGCGTTTACTTTAGAAAGCTCAATGTTCCCATTATAACAAATTACAAAACATGGGAAAGTATAAAAAACTCTCTTGGCAAAGTTGACGAAAGCTATGTCAAATTAATTGATACAGGTACAAGCTTTTCGGTAGGAAGTATTGGAATTGATACATTTTCAATACCTCACGATGCATCTGATCCGATGGGGTTTTGTTTTTATTTCAAAGACAAAAAAGTTTCAATTTGCACAGATGTTGGACATGTAAATGACAGCGTTGCCAGAATGATAGATTTTTCAGATATTATCTTACTTGAATCAAACCACGACGTTGAGATGCTGATGTTCGGACCTTACCCATATTATCTTAAACAGAGGATAAAAAGCGATAAAGGTCATCTTTCAAATGAACAGGCAGCTCAGATGATTTTAAGACTAAATCTTGCTCGTACAAGAAGGATTTATTTAGGACATCTTAGCGAAGAGAATAATCACCCGGATGTTGCGCTTTTGACAGTAAGTTCAATTTTAGAGCAGCATGGTGTATTTGAAAGTTATCATCTTTCTCTTGAAATTGCAAACAGGTACAGTCCATCACTTTGTTCATTACTATAAAGAATTTTTTGAAAGGGGAGAATTTAAAAGTGAAGATTGCAATAGGTTCTGACCATGCAGGATTTTCTTTGAAAGAGGCGGTGAAGAAACATCTTGAGAAAAAAGGGATTGAGTTCAAGGACTTTGGGACGTACTCTCAAGAGTCTTGCGACTACCCGGACATTGCAAAGGATGTGGCGCTGGCAGTAAAAAACGAAGAGTTTACATTTGGTATACTCATCTGTGGGACAGGAATTGGAATCTCTATTGCTGCAAACAAAGTAAGGGGAATTAGAGCTGCGCTTTGTCATGACACATTTTCTGCTAAAGCTGCACGAGCTCATAACAATGCAAACATCCTTGCGATGGGTGCAAGGGTTATCGGTGAAGGGCTTGCATGTGAGATTGTAGATGCATTTTTGGCATCAAACTTTGAAGGTGGAAGGCATCAGAGAAGGATTGATAAGATACATCTTATAGAGAATGACCAGAAATAGTAAAATTATCACAAATTTATTAGAAAGGAGTAAAGAGTATGGTAGAGTACAAGAAAAATGTATACGTATTTGACCACCCTTTGATTCAGCACAAGCTGACCTTAATTCGTGACAAAAACACAGGGGTTAAAGAGTTCAGAGAGCTTGTTGAAGAGATAGCAATGCTCATGGCGTATGAGGTTACAAGAAATCTACCTTTAAAAGAGGTTGAAATTGAAACACCTGTTGGAGTTGCAAAGTGCAAAGTAATCTCTGGAAGAAAACTTGCAATTGTGCCCATTCTGCGCGCCGGGCTTGGCATGGTGGATGGACTTTTAAAGTTAATTCCTGCTGCAAAGGTGGGGCATATTGGTCTTTACAGAGACCCTGAGACTTTAAAGCCTGTTGAGTATTACTGCAAACTTCCACAGGATGTCCACGAAAGAGACATAATTGTGCTTGACCCGATGCTTGCAACAGGGGGGTCTGCGTCTGCCGCGTTTGACTATATAAAAAGATACAATCCTCAGAGTTTAAAACTCATGTGCCTCATTGCAGCACCAGAAGGCATTGAAAGGTTAACTCAAGACCATCCTGACGTTGAGATTTACTGCGCAGCAGTTGATGAAAAACTAAATGACCACGGCTATATTGTTCCCGGGCTTGGTGATGCCGGTGACAGACTGTTTGGTACAAAGTAACGGTGAAAGTTTGGGAAAGATTCAGAGAAGGTGGATGGAGGAATTTTAAGATGAGACCTACATGGGACGAATACTTTATGCAGATTGTGGATATAGTAAAAGAGCGCTCCACTTGCCTCAGAAGGAAGGTTGGAGCTTTGATTGTAAAAGACAAAAGGATTCTTGCAACAGGCTACAATGGAGCACCCACAGGTCTTCCTCACTGTGACGAGGTTGGGTGCTTAAGAGAAAAGTTAAATGTTCCTTCAGGGCAGAGACATGAGCTTTGCAGAGGACTTCATGCAGAACAAAACGCTATAATCCAGGCAGCAAAAATGGGTGTTGTGATAGATGGAAGTGTAATTTACACAACAACATATCCTTGTGTAATATGTGCAAAGATGATAGTAAATGCAGGGATAAAGAAGGTTATATATAAAGGTTCGTATCCAGATGAAATGAGCCAGCAGATATTTAAAGAAGCAGGGATAGAGGTGATAAAGTTTGAAGAAAAATAGTGAAGGTGATTTGAAATGAAAAGACAAACGTTTATTGTACTTGCTGCTGGTGAAGGCAAAAGAATGAAGTCAAAGTATTCTAAGGTTGTTCAAAAAATAATGGGAAAACCAATGATACTTTATCTGATTGACGAGATTGAGAAAAACTTTGAAAATAGCGAGATAGTAGTTGTTGTCGGCAACAAAAAAGAGGATGTCTGCAAGGTTTTAGATGGCAGAAATATAAAATTTGCTCATCAAGAAAAGCAGCTTGGGACTGCCCACGCGGTGATGTGTGCAATGGACAAGCTCTCAAAGCAGGCGGAAGATGTATTTGTTCTTTACGCAGATGCACCTTTTATTAAAGCAGATACACTAAAAAGAATTTCTGAAAAAAGAAAGAAGGAGAACGCATCGCTCTGTCTTTTGACTGCCATCTTCGAAAATCCGTATGGTTATGGGAGAATAATTTCTGATGAGAATGGTAATGTTTTAAAGATTGTCGAGGAGAAGGATGCAACAGACGAGCAGAGGAGAATAAAAGAAATAAATCCAGGTTTTTATTGCTTTGAAATAAATGCACTTGCAAGTGTTTTAACAAAGATAGACAATAACAACAGCCAGCAAGAGTATTATCTTACAGACAGCATAGAGATACTGAATAGAGAAGGTAAGAAGGTAGTAAAAGTCCTATGTGATGATAATTTTGAGGTCATGGGCATTAACTCAAGGTATGAGCTTTTTTTGGCTGAGCAGGAGCTGAAAATAAGAATAAATAAAAAGCACCTTGCAGAAGGTGTTCAAATGATAGATATGTATTCTGTCTACATTCATCCAGATGTGCAGATAGGTAAAGACACAGTGATATATCCCGGCACATTCATACTTGGCAACACTACAATAGGAGAAGAGTGCGTAATTGGACCGAACTCATACATTGTGAATTCAAAAATAGGTAATAAGTGTCATGTGTGGTTTTCGGTGATTGAGGATTCTGAGATAAAAGACAATGTAAAGGTTGGACCTTATGCTCACTTGCGTCCAAACAGCATCTTGGAAGAAGGAGTCAAGATTGGCAACTTTGTTGAGGTGAAAAACTCAAAGGTGGGCAGAAACACAAAGTCAGCTCATCTTACATACATTGGAGATGCTGACATAGGCGAAAATGTGAATTTGGGCTGCGGGACCATATTTGTAAACTACGATGGGTATAAAAAGCACAGAACAGTGGTTGAAGACAATGCGTTTATTGGCTGCAACTCGAATCTTGTAGCACCTGTTAAAATTGGGAAGAACGCCTACATTGCGGCAGGTTCTACAATCACAGATGATGTTCCTGCAGATGCTCTTGCGATTGCCCGTGAAAGGCAGACTATAAAAGAAGGCTGGGTTTTAAAGCGCAAGAAGATGTATGAAAGCCACAATAATAAATAATAAAATGAATATATTTTGTAGACATTTTAAGATAAATTTATTAAATATTTTGTGTTATAATATAGTTTGCGTGGGGAAAGGGTAGAAAAATTAACTTTTGTGCTGGGGGTAAAGAAAGTGATAACACATGGTAAAGAGATAAAAATATTTACTGGTAATTCGAACAAGGAGCTTGCAGAAGAGATAGCCAGTCACCTGGGCAAGAAGCTTGGTGATGCAGAGATTGGCAGGTTTTCAGACGGTGAGATATCAGTTAGAATAAACGAAACTGTGCGCGGCGCAGATGTTTTTGTAGTCCAGTCAACCTGTCATCCCGTGAATGAAAATCTGATGGAACTTTTAATCATGATTGACGCTTTCAAAAGAGCTTCGGCAGGAAGAATTACAGCTGTGATACCATACTATGGATATGCAAGACAGGACAGAAAAGCACGGGCACGCGACCCAATAACAGCAAAGCTTGTTGCAAATTTGATAACATCTGCAGGGGCAGATAGGGTCTTAACTATGGACCTTCACGCACCTCAAATTCAAGGGTTTTTTGATATACCACTTGACCATCTAATTGGTGTTCCGATTTTAGCAAAATATTTTATGGAAAATGTGAACTTAGAGAATGCTGTTGTTGTATCGCCAGACCTTGGAAGTGTGACACGTGCACGCAACTTTGCAACAAAGCTTGACCTGCCGCTTGCCATAGTTGACAAAAGAAGACCCAAAGCAAATGTTGCCGAGATTATGAACATAATTGGTGATGTGAAAGACAAGACATGTTTGATGGTTGATGATATGATAGATACAGCAGGTACTATTGTTGCTGCAGCTCAGGCTCTTATGGATTATGGTGCAAAGGAAGTTTATGCATGCTGTACGCACCCGGTTTTATCCGGACCTGCTGTTGAGAGAATACAACAGTCGCCTATTAAAGAGCTTGTTGTGCTCAACACCATTCCTCTTCCGCCTGAAAAAAGGATAGATAAGATAAAGGTGTTGTCTGTTGCAAGCCTTTTTGCTGAAGCAATAACAAGAATATACGAGGATGTGGCTATTTCTACCCTTTTTGATGAATATATAAGCACAAAAGGGAACAGATAAAAATTGCTTTCAAAGAAGATAAATAAAGGCTGTCTTTTGACATGGTTTAAAAGGCAGCCTGTTTTTGTAAATAAAAAAGGAGTGAGAAAAAGTTGGACTATATTATTACAGGGCTTGGTAATCCTGGTGAGAGATACACATTTACAAGACACAATGCAGGTTTTTTAGCGATTGACTATTTAGCACAGTTTTTTAACACCAAAGTTGACAAAATAAAGTTCAAAGGTTTGGTTGGCAGCTTTGAATATGCCGGTAAAAAAGTTTTGCTTTTAAAGCCAATGACATATATGAACGCAAGTGGAGAAAGTATCATAGAGGCAGTAAACTTTTATAAGATAAAGCCTGAAAAGCTTATTGTGATTTACGATGATATAGCCTTTGATGTTGGAGTTGTGAAGATGAGGAAAAAAGGGTCTGATGGAGGGCACAATGGTATAAAATCAATAATACAGTGCCTTGGTACAGAAGAATTTCCAAGAATCAGAATAGGTATTGGTGTTCCAAAATATGATATGGTAAAATATGTTTTGTCTGAATTTGAAGATGGTGAAAAAGAAAAGATATTCAGAGCAATTGAAAAAGCATCAAACGGCATAAAAATCTTGCTTGAAAGTGATATAGATAGGGCAATGAATTATATAAACGGGGATGTGGTGGTGTAGGCTTTGTTAAAGGTTTTAGAAAGGCTTGATAGTTTTAAAACTCTTGAAGAGATTGTTGCCAAAAAAAGCCTTCCTGTTGTTGTCACAGGCGTTGGTGAGATGGGGAAAGCGCTTGTAGTCAAGTATTTATGTGAAAAATTTAACAAAAAGGCGTTGTTTATAACAACTCAAAGAGCAAAACTTGAGTGGGAAAGAAGGTTTAAAAACCTTTTTAGTAGTGTAGTGAACCTGCAGGAAAGAGAAAATCCGTATGTTGTATCTTTTGCAAAGAGTAGGGATTCTGAAATTACCAGAATAGAGCAGTTTGTAAAGATTTTTGAGGATGGTTTTGATGTTCTCATATTAACTGCCCAGAACCTTTTTGAAAAGTACACAGATTTGAAGCTTGATTGCATTCTTCTCACAGAAGGTCTTGACATTCAGCTTGAAACCCTTATAGGAAAGCTTTTAACATTCGGGTATGAAAGAGTAAAAACTGTGGAAAAGAAAGGACAGTTTTCTCAAAAAGGTGGCATAGTTGATATATATCCTGTGGCAAGCACATATCCTGTGAGGATTGAGTTTTTTGGAGATACCATAGATACAATTAGACTTTTTGATGTTGAAACCCAAAAATCTTTTGAAAAAAAAGATAGTATTAAAATTTACAAGGCAATTGAGTGGGATTTACAAGAAGACTTTTCAGAGGGCTTAAAACATATAAAAGATGACTACAAAAAAACGAAATCTAAGCTGAAAGAAGAGAGCAGAAAGAATTTAGAAGAGACTTTCAAAGAAGTGATAGAAGGAATTCGGCTGGATGTTGAAAGGCTGTATCCATATTACTATCAGCAATTTTTATCAGTTATTGATATTTTTAGTGAATGTCTTATTTTTGTTGACGAGTATAGTCAAGTCTACAATAGCTTGAAAGCTTTCGAACAAGAGACACAAGAGATCTTTTCAGACCTTTTAGAAAAAGGATTTGTGCTTCCAAAAATGGCAGAGTGTTATTTTACCACGAGCGAAGTTTTAGAAAAGCTTTCGAGGTCGATAATTCTTCAAACATTTGTCTCAGCTATAAAGGAGCTTGAACTCAAAGATATCATTTCTTTCAATTTTTTAAGGGAGCTTCCTTCTTATAATGGGCAGAAGGAAGTTTTAATAGACGATTTGAAGTATTACATGTCCAAAAGATATACCATAAACATCTTTACAGGAAGTCGAACATCACTTGAGGACTTGGCAGATGCACTTTTAAAAGAAGATATACAGTTTTCTGAGGCTGAAGAACCAGAAGTAGAAAGAACGGGAGTGTATTTAATAGCCCGGTCTATTGAAAAGGGTATTGAAGTGCAAGATCTCAAATTGGTTTATCTTTCGTTTTTCCACCTTGAAAAGAAGAAGGAAAATGAGACAAAAAAGAGGATAAAATCTAAAAAGGATGCTTTTTATACAATTGAGGATTTAAAACCAGGTGATTTTGTCGTTCACAGAACACATGGTATTGGCAAATTCTTGGGATTTGAAAAGATTACAGTTGAGGGTACAACAAAAGAATATGTAAAACTTGAATATGCTAACTCTTCTTATTTGTATGTCCCAACAACAAACTTGGATGTGATTGAAAAGTATATTGGAACAGACGATGTACAGCCAAAACTATCTAAGCTTGGGTCACAAGAGTGGCAAAAGCAAAAACAAAAGGTAAGAAAATCTCTTGAGATTGTAGCAAAAGACCTGGTTGAGCTTTATGCAAAAAGGCAGCTTGGGAAGGGTTTTAAATTTTCAAAAGATACGCTGTGGCAGAAAGAGTTTGAAGAGAAGTTTCCATATACAGAGACAGAAGGTCAGCTTCAGGCCATAGAAGAGATTAAGAGGGATATGGAAAGTGAAAAGCCGATGGATAGAATACTTTGCGGCGATGTTGGCTATGGCAAGACTGAGGTTGCAATGAGAGCAGCATTCAAAGCTGTGATGGATTCAAAACAGGTGGCAGTACTTGTTCCTACAACCATTCTTGCGCAGCAGCATTACATGACATTTTCTGCACGAATGAAAGATTTTCCAGTAACAATTGAGGTTCTCTCACGTTTAAAAAGTGAGACGCAGCAAAAGAAAATAGTAAGAGGTTTGAGGGAAGGCACAATTGACATTGTAATTGGAACGCACAGGCTATTGTCAAGCGATGTTAAGTTCAAAGACCTTGGTCTTTTGATTATTGATGAAGAGCACAAGTTTGGCGTGGAAGCAAAAGAGAAGATTAAAAAGCTAAAAACAAATGTTGATGTGCTAACCCTCACCGCAACGCCCATACCAAGGACACTTAACATGGCACTTTTAGGAATCAGGGATTTGAGCGTGATTGAAGACCCGCCGGAAGACAGGTTTCCTGTGCAGACATTTGTGCTTGAGTACAATGAGAGGATAATAAAAGAAGCTATTTTAAGAGAAATTTCAAGAGGGGGTCAGGTATTTTATCTTTACAATAGGATAAAAGATATACAAGAGGTGGCTGCTAAACTTCAAAATCTTGTGGACGACAGTATAAAAGTTGCATGTGCTCACGGGCAAATGCCCGAAGAAGAGTTGGAGAGAGTGTTACTTGATTTTATTGAAGGCAGGTACAATGTGCTTGTGTGCACAACAATCATAGAGTCTGGGGTTGACATGCCAAACGTCAATACACTTATTGTGGAAGACAGCGATAGACTTGGTCTTGCTCAGCTTTATCAGCTAAGAGGGAGGGTAGGTCGTTCTTCAAGGCTTGCATATGCATATTTTACATTTAGAAAAGACAAGGTGCTCTCCGAACAGGCACAAAAGAGACTTGCTGCAATAAAAGAGTTTACAGAACTTGGGGCTGGTTTTAAAATTGCCATGAGGGACCTTGAGATAAGAGGTGCTGGGTCTTTGCTTGGAAAACTTCAGCATGGGCATATAAACAGTGTTGGGTATGATATGTATATAAGACTTCTTTCAGAAGAGATAAGGCGTCTTAAAGGTGAAAATATACAGCCAGAGATTGAACCTCAAATAGATGTAAAAGTAAGTGCATTTATTAGTAGCAGTTACATTGATGATGAAAAAGAGAGAATTAATATGTATAAAAAGATTTCGTCAATTGAGTCAAAAGATGATGTAAACGATATTTATGATGAACTAATAGACAGGTTTGGGGATGTGCCAAAGGAGGTTGATAATCTGATAAAGGTTGCATATTTGAAATGTTTGTGCAAAAAAGCAGGTATAATAAGTATTTTGCAGTTTCAAGAAAGTCTTTTTAAACTTCAGTTTTTGAACAAAGAAATGCTTGAAGCTGCAAAGATGAAGTTTTTAAGGAAAGGACTTTCATATTTACAAAACAGGGATGATATGTTACAGCTCTTGATTGCAAATAACTGGTTTGATACCTTAATAGCTATTTTAGAAGATTTACAAGAAAATTAAAAAAGTTTTTACAATTGGGGTGCTTTAAATTAGTCCTTTATTATTTTATAATATTAATATTATCAAAAAATACTTTTAACAAAGGAGAAGGGATGTATGGATAAAAGAACTAAAATTGTGCTTTTTTCTATTGCAGCAGTTGTACTTCTTATAATTCTTATTGGTGTGACACCTGAAATAGTAAAGTACGTAGATGAAAACAGAGCAGTTGCTATAGTAAATGGCGAGAAAATAACAAAAAAGGAGTTTGCTATTAACTATAGGTCACAAATAAACTACTATGGAATTGACAAAACATTTTTATCACAAAAGGTTGGAGATAAGACATATGAGCAGCAGATAAAAGAGAATGTTTTGGATGGTCTTATAATAAGACAAATTGAGCTTCAGCAGGCAAGAAAGAGAAATATTACTTTGACTTCGGCAGAAAAAAAGGCAATAGACCAGCAAATTGAGCAATACAAGTCAGATTCTCAATCAGGTGCTGAGTTCAGGCAATATCTTCAGACAATTGGTGCAACCGAGAACGAATATAAGGACCAGGTAATAAAATCTAAGATCGTTTCAAAGTTGTATGATGAGATAACTAAAAATCAAAAAGCGACAGATGCTGAGGTAGAAAACTATTATAGTTCACATAAATCAGACTTTGTTGAGGTAAAAGCAAGCCATATTTTGTTTAAGGTAAATGACTCAAAAGAGGAAGCTGCAAAAAAGAAGAAGGCTGAAGAGATTTTGCAGATGATAAAAGACGGGCAGAACTTTGAAAAGCTCGCACAAAAGTATTCTGAAGATGAGAACACAAAACAAAAAGGTGGAGACCTTGGGTATTTTAGAAAAGGACAGATGGTCAAAGAATTTGAGGATGCTGCATTTTCTCTTAATATTGGCGAGATAAGCAATATTGTCAAAACAAGTTACGGGTATCACATTATAAAGGTAACAGATAAAAAGCAACTCTCTCTCAACGAGGTCAAGGATGAGATAAAGTCAACAATTGAGAGTCAGAAGAAGGATGAGTATTATCAGAGCTTGCTTGAAAAATGGAAAAAAGAAGCAAAGATAAAGAAGTTTGAAGATGTTTTAAAAAGCGTATCAATATAGTAGTTTAGCTTTTAACTTTGAGGTGTGAATTTAAAGTGGAGTTTTTGGAGAAGGTAAAGAGTAACATAGAGAAATATGGGATGCTAAAAAAAGGTTTTAAAGTGTTAATAGGATGTTCTGGCGGCGTTGACTCAATGGTATTGCTTGATTGCATCTTAAGGCTAAAAGATAAGTACAACTTGGATATAACTGTTGCACACCTTAATCATATGCTAAGACCAGAGGCAGATGATGATGAGAAATTTGTAATTGAGATTTGCAAGAGGTATAATATTAAATGTATTACACGAAAAGTTGATGTTGCTAAACTAAAAAAAGAAAAAGGACTTTCTGAAGAGGAAGCAGGAAGAAGCGCAAGATATAGTTTTTTTTATGAAGTAGCAGAAGAGCTGAACATTGACAGAATACTTCTGGGGCACAACAAAAACGATGTGGTTGAAACCTTCTTTTTGAACCTGTTCAGAGGAAGTGGCTTGGAAGGTCTTGCATCTGTGCCGCCTGTGCGTGATATTGTTGCAAGACCTCTTATAAATATTTCAAGGGAAGAGATTGAAGAGTATGCCAAACTTAATAACGTTCCATTTGTTGTCGATAAGACAAACTTTAGTCTTAAATATAAAAGAAACATAGTAAGAAACGAAATCTTACCACTTATAAAAGAAAAATTTGGAGAAAGTGTGTTAAATACAATTTTTCGAACAATCGAAATAATAAGAGAAGAGAGTGACCAGATAGAAGCACTTGCTCAGAAATATTTTCAGGAATATGTTCAAAAAGAAGATGCTTATTATGTTTTCAATATTGAAAAAGCAAAAAATCTTCCGGCATTTTTGCGAAGAAGAATTATAAAAATGATACTTGAATATTTTAACGCTCCAATTTCGTATGATATCTTAAAAGAGATTGAAGAGCTTGCTTCTCTTTCATCAGGTAAGAAAAAGGTATACAATGAATTAGTTGTTGAAAGACAAAATGACGAGCTGGTATTTTATAGAAAATCGGAAGAGAGTCCTTTTTGTTTTGAAATATCTTTAGACAAAGAAAACCATGTATTTTATAAAAGTTTTAAGTTCAATGTTAAGCCTACTTACAGGATAGAAAACCCAAAGAATATATACATTGATGCACAGCATATTACGCAGGAAAAGCTTTATCTTCGAACGAGAAGAGATGGTGATTTTATCTATTTCAAAACGGGTAAGAAAAAATTAAAAGAGTGGTTCATTGACAAAAAAATTCCCAAACGAAGACGAAGTTCCATTTTACTTCTTGCAAAAGGCAGTGAAGTGATTGTAATATTTGATATTTATTCAAATATAGTTACTATAAACCATAAGTATAAAATCAAACCAAATACAAATATTTTCTTGGAAATACAATTTGCAAAAGTGAAAGGAGAAGAGTGACAGTGAAAGACATATCGCTCAAAGTAAAAGAGATTTTAATTACTGAGGAGCAGATAAAACAAAAGGTAAAAGAGCTTGGACAAAAAATTTCTGAAGATTATAAAGATAGTGACGACTTTTTGATGGTATGCATTTTAAAAGGTGGGGTAATTTTTATGGCAGACCTTTTAAGACAGATAACTATCCCTGTTAAGATAGAGTTTATGGCAGTGTCAAGTTATGGAAACTCAACATCTTCATCTGGGATTGTAAGAATTCTAAAGGACCTTGACACAAGCATAGAAGACAAGGATGTTTTGCTGGTTGAGGATATTGTTGATACAGGTTTGACTTTAAGATATATAACCGAATATTTGAGGGGGAGAAAACCAAGAAGTTTAAAAATTTGTACCATGCTTGACAAGCCCAGTAGACGAAAGGTGGATGTAGAGATACATTACAAGGGGTTTGAGATACCAGACAAATTTGTAATTGGTTATGGACTTGATTATGCAGGGCTTTACAGGAACCTGCCTTATATAGGCGTTTTGGAATAGAAATAGAATAAAATTTAATTTTAGAATACTTGAAGGGAGTGCCTATTTACAATTGAGGAACCTATTTAAAACTGCAACAATTTATATTCTGATTGCTCTTGTGATTTTGTTACTTGTAGATATTTTTAGTGGAGGGCTTTCGTACAATCAGTTCTTTTCAAATTTGAGCGAAAGAAGAGAGGTAATTTATTCAGAGCTTATAAACGATATAAACGATGGCAAGGTGACAAGGATTGTTTTGAGCTATAACAATGTGTCTGGACAGTATGCAGACGGCACCAAGTTTGACAATGTGTTTGTACCATCTCCAGATAAGTTTTTAGACCAGATACAGCCAGCCATTCAGGCAAAGAAGATTCAAATAGTGACAAAAGAACCACCGCAGGTTCCATGGTGGCTTTCGACCTTTTTGCCAATGCTTATATTTGCAGGACTGATGATTTTTGTATGGATATTCATGCTACAGCAGACCCAGGGTGGCGGCAGCAAGATAATGTCGTTTACAAAATCGCGTGCAAAGACAATCCAGGACCTCAAAAAGAAGGTCACATTTGCAGACGTTGCAGGTGCAGATGAAGAAAAAGAAGAACTCAAAGAGGTTATTGATTTTCTCAAAAATCCAAGAAAGTATATCGAACTTGGTGCGAGAATTCCAAAAGGGATTTTGCTTGTCGGACCGCCTGGAACAGGTAAAACCCTTTTAGCAAAAGCAGTTGCAGGCGAGGCAGGAGTTCCATTTTTCAGCATATCGGGTTCTGACTTTGTTGAGATGTTTGTTGGTGTTGGCGCAGCAAGAGTGAGAGACCTTTTTGACCAAGCAAAGAGAAATGCTCCATGTGTTGTGTTTATAGATGAGATTGACGCAGTTGGTCGTCACAGGGGAGCAGGGCTTGGCGGAGGTCATGACGAAAGAGAACAGACTTTAAACCAACTTCTTGTTGAGATGGACGGGTTTGGAACAAATGAAGGAATAATTGTAATGGCGGCAACAAACAGACCTGACATATTGGACCCTGCACTTTTGCGACCTGGCAGATTTGACAGGCAGATTGTTGTAAATGTTCCAGACGCAAAGGCAAGAGAAGAGATTTTAAAAGTCCATGCACGAAACAAGCCTCTGGGTGAAGATGTTGATTTATCTCAAATAGCAAAGATAACAGCTGGGTTTACTGGTGCTGACCTTGAAAATCTTTTGAATGAGGCTGCACTTTTGGCAGCAAGGAAGGGTAAAAGACAGATTAACATGGAAGAGGTTCAGGAAGCTGTAGCAAAGGTGTTGATGGGGCCTGAAAAAAGAAGCAGAGTTTATACTGAAAAAGAAAAGAAGCTTACTGCATATCATGAAGCAGGGCATGCAATTGTTAGAACTATGATTCCTGATTCTGAACCTGTTCATGAGGTTTCAATTATACCAAGAGGGTATGCCGGTGGGTACACTATGTATCTTCCAAAGGAAGATAAGTTCTACGCATCAAAATCTGATATGATGAGAGAGATTGTAACCCTTCTTGGTGGAAGAGTTGCAGAAAAGCTTGTTTTGGAAGATGTATCAACAGGTGCAGCATCTGATATAAAAAGAGCAACCAAGATTGCAAGGGACATGGTAACAAAATATGGAATGTCTGACAAACTTGGTCCTATGACCTTCGGAACAGAGCAGGAAGAAGTGTTCTTAGGAAGAGACCTTGCGCTTGCAAGGAACTACTCAGAGGAAGTTGCTGCTGAAATAGACAGGGAGATAAAAAGCATTATTGAAGAGGCTTATAAAAAGGCCGAAGAGATACTAAAACAGAACATTGATAAGCTTCACAAGGTTGCAAATGCACTTTTAGAAAAAGAAAAGCTCACGGGCGAAGAGTTCAGAAAACTTGTTTTTGAAGATGCTCAGCCACAGCTTGTTTAAATAAGGTATGAAAGATTATAAAAATGTAGTTGCATTTTTTCGAAGAATATAATATAATAAAATTGAAAGGACAAAGGCGTCCTAAAGTTTAAAGTGGGCGTCTTTGTCCTTTTTTGTTTATTTAACAAGCATTATAAAAAATTTTTAAATGGAGGGGAATTTAGTAATGAAGAATTACACCAAGGAAGACATCATTCGCATATGCAAGGATCAAGATGTAAAATTCATAAGGCTTCAGTTTGTCGATATTTTTGGGATTTTAAAGAATGTTGCAATTACAGTTGATCAGTTAGAAGCAGCTCTCAACAATGAAATTATGTTTGATGGTTCGTCAATTGAAGGTTTTGTAAGAATTCAGGAATCAGATATGTATTTAAGACCAGACCTCAACACATTTACAATCTTCCCATGGAGACCTTCACCAAATAGAGTTGCAAGATTAATTTGCGACGTTTATCTTCCAGATGGAACACCGTTCCCTGGCTGTCCGCGCGGTGTGTTAAAGAAGATGCTCAAAAAGGCTGAAGAAATGGGATTTAAGTTTTTTGTTGGGCCTGAGCTTGAATTTTTCTTGTTCTTAACAGATGAAAATGGAAATCCAACTTTGCAAACACATGACAATGCAGGATATTTCGATTTGGGTCCAGTTGATTTGGGTGAGGATGCAAGAAGAGACATGGTATTGACTTTAGAGGAGATGGGATTTGAGATAGAAGCATCTCACCATGAAGTTGCACCTGGCCAGCATGAGATTGACTTTAAATACGACGACGCACTTTACACAGCTGACAATGTTGTGACATTCAAGCTTGTTGTAAAGACAATTGCACAAAGACATGGTCTGCATGCAACATTTATGCCAAAGCCGATATTTGGAATCAATGGTTCTGGAATGCATACAAATATGTCTCTTGCAAGGGTATCTGACGGCATGAATGCATTTTTAGACCCAAATGATAAGCTCCAGCTTTCAAAAGAGGCATATTATTTCATTGGTGGTCTTATGAAACATGCGAGAGAGTTTGCGCTTGTTACAAATCCACTTGTAAATTCATACAAGAGATTAGTACCAGGGTATGAAGCACCAGTTTACATTGCTTGGTCACCAAAGAACAGAAGCCCGCTTATAAGAGTTCCAGCTAAAAGAGGGCAAGCAACAAGGGTTGAGCTAAGGAATCCTGATCCATCAGCAAATCCATACCTTGCATTTGCAGCTGTTTTAGCAGCTGGGCTTGACGGCATTAAGAACAAGATTGAGCCACCAGAACCAGTTGAAGAAAACATCTTCGTAATGAGCGAAGAGGAAAGAGCAAAACGTGGAATTGGAAGCCTACCAGGAAGCTTAGAAGAGGCAATCAAAGAGTTTGAAAACAGCGCTCTTATGAAAGAGACACTTGGAGACCACATCTTTGAAAAGTACTTAGAAGCAAAGAAGCTTGAATGGGATGATTACAGAACAAAAGTACATCAATGGGAGATTGACTCATATCTTACAAAATACTAAATTTAATAATAAAGGCTGCCAACTCAAAAATAAAGAAGGCAGCCTTTATTGCATATTGCTGTAAGTTTAAGATTCACTATTCATTTTAGCATTTAAATACCTGTCAATACTCTCTGCAGCCTTTTTTCCCATCCCCATTGCAAGAATGACAGTAGCTGCGCCTGTGACAATGTCGCCTCCTGCAAACACACCTTCAATGTTTGTCATAAGATTTTCATCTACCTTGATAGAGCCATTGGGGTTTAACTCAAGGTCAGGTATAGCTTTTTTGACAAGTGGGTTTGGACTTTGTCCAATTGCAACAATGAAGTTGTCTGCTTCGAACACAAAGTTTGAACCGTCTACAGGTTTTACGCTTCGTCTGCCAGAGCTATCCGGGTCAGATAGCTTCATTTTTACAAGTTCTAAAGCTCTGACATGACCCGACTCGTCGCCTATGAACCTCACAGGACTTACAAGCTCAACTATTTTTATCCCCTCTTCTTTTGCATGCAGAATCTCTTCTTTTCTTGCAGGCATCTCAGCCTCAGTTCTTCGGTAGAGGATATAAACATCACTTCCAAGCCGTCTTGCAACTCTTGCTGCGTCCATTGCAACGTTACCGCCACCAATTACACCGACCTTCTTGCCAAGTTTGATTGGTGTGTCATATTCAGGGAACTTGTATGCTTTCATGAGGTTTATCCTTGTTAAAAATTCATTTGCTGAGTATATACCGTTTAAAAGTTCACCTTCAATATTCAGGAAATTTGGAAGTCCAGCGCCAGAGCTTATAAATACAGCATCAAATCCTTCCTGCTTTAAATCCTCTAAATCAAATGTCTTGCCGAATATCATGTTTGTTCTAAACTCAACGCCCATCTTTTTTAGATTTTCAATCTCCCACTCAACAACCTCCTTTGGAAGTCTAAATTCAGGTATTCCATAGTACAAAACACCGCCAAGCTTATGGAATGCTTCAAATATTGTAACTTCATATCCCATCTTTGCCAAGGATGAAGCACATGAAAGTCCTGCGGGACCAGAGCCAATTATTGCAACCTTTCTGCCGTTTGGCTGGGGCTTTGAAAATTCAAATTCACAGTTTTGTCTAAACCAATCAGCCGCAAACCTTTCAAGTTTGCCAATAGCAATTGGTTCACCTTTTATTCCACGAACACAGTTCTGTTCGCACTGAGTTTCCTGTGGGCATACCCGTCCGCATATAGCAGGAAGAAGATTTGTCTCAAGTATTTTCAAGTAGCTTTCTTTGAATTTTTTTTCCTTTATAAGCCGGATGAATTCAGGAATTTTGACTTCAACAGGACAGCCTTTTACACACGGTGCATTTTTACACTCAAGACATCTTTGTGCCTCCATAGCAGCTTCATCAGGTGTATAGCCCAAGCACACTTCATCAAAGTTGTGTATCCTCTCAATAGGTTCCTGTTCCTTAATTGGAACTCTTTTCAATACGTCCAATTTCTCTACTCCCCCAATCCAATTTTGCATTTGTGTTCCTTGTACGAAATGTTTTCAACATCTTGATAGTAGGAATTTCTTTTCATAAGTCCATCAAAGTCAACTTCAAATCCGTTAAAAATAGGACCATCAACACAGGCAAACTTTACTTCATTTCCAATCTTCACTCTACATCCGCCGCACATTCCTGTCCCATCCACCATAATTGGATTGAGACTTACCAAAGTCTTGATTGAAAACCTTTTTGTTATATCAACAACTGCCTTCATCATTGGAACTGGTCCTACAGCGAATATTTCATCATACCTTTTGCCACTTTCTAAAAGTTCATTCAAGATATCCGTCACAAATCCTTTTTTTCCATAGGAACCGTCGTTTGTGGTGATGTAGAGATTATTACAATATTTTTTTAGCTCATCCTCAAAAAAGACATTTTCTTTTGACCTTCCTCCAATGATGATATCTATATTTTTGCCTTCACTGTGAAGCATCTTTACTTTTGAAAATATTGCTGGTATTCCAAGTCCACCTGCAATAAAGAGGTAGTCATTATCTTCCGGGCTGTGCTCATATGGTATGCCAAGCGGACCAACAAAATCAATAATCATGTCACCTATATTTAGCTGGGCCAAAAGTGAGGTTGTCTTTCCAACAACTTGAAAGATAATGTATACAACTCCTTTTTCTCTATCAAAATCTGCAATTGTAAGAGGAATCCTTTCACCGTTTTCTGTAACTCTTAAGATAACAAACTGACCAGGTTTTGCCTTTTTTGCAACCTGTGGGGAGTATATACCCATGAGCCATACATTTGGTGCTAAGTTTTGCTTTATAGCAATCTCATTCATATTTTATCACCCATATTAACACAGATTTTAATATATAGTATCAAAAAAGCTCTGAAAATTCAAACATAAAGTTTGACAAAAACTTGACTATTACTCTTTTGTAGGGAAAGCTTCTTTGAAATATAGCATATAATCCTAAGTAAGAGAAATGTTCTGGAGGACAAGACATTGAAGGAGGATATTGAAAAAAGAGTGATTTTGGCAGCAGAAATTATGATTAAGTACAATGCAACAGTGAGAAAGGTTGCAAGGACTCTGGGTGTGTCAAAGTCCACAATTCACAATGACCTCACGAGAAGGCTTATGTACATTGACAAAGGGCTTTACAGGCAGGTAAGAACTATATTAGAAAGAAATAAGCAAGAGAGGCATATAAGAGGAGGACTTGCAACTAAGAGAAAATACCTTATCAAAAAATCACAGCTTCTTTCTAAAAATAGTGGTATAATATAGCATATAAAAATCTGGTGTAGGAGAGATCGGAAGATGAAAGCAAGTTTTGAGGAACTTGTAGAAATAATGGACATACTAAGGAGCAAATGTCCGTGGGATAAACAGCAGACACATGAAAGTCTTAAAAAGTACCTGATCGAAGAGACATATGAGGTTATTGAAGCCATAGACGAGAAAGACTTTACAAAACTTAAAGAGGAACTTGGAGACCTGCTTTTACAGGTAGTGTTTCATGCCAAAATTGCACAGGAAAATGGTAGATTTGATATCTACGAGGTTATTTATGACATCTGCCAGAAGATGAAGAGAAGGCATACACATGTATTCGGTAGCGACAACTTTTCAACCGCTGAAGAGGTTCTTCTAAACTGGGATAAAGTCAAAAACAATGAAAAAGAAGTTGAAACGGTTACAGACAGCATGAAAAGAATTCCAAAACATCTTCCAGCTCTTATGAGAAGTTATAAGGTTCAAGAAAAAGCAGCTAAAGTGGGATTTGATTGGAAAAGTTATGAAGGTGCTCTAAATAAAGCATATGAAGAACTTGAAGAGTTAAAGGAGTGTCTGTCGAAAAATGAAAAAAAGGAGAAAATAGAAGAGGAAATTGGAGATATTCTTTTTGCAGTTGTAAATATAGCAAGGTTTTTTAATATTGACCCTGAAGAAGCCTTGCACAGAACAGTTAAGAAGTTCATAACCAGATTTTCTTATATAGAGGAAAGTGCCTTCAAACAAGGCAAAATATTGAATGAAATGACCCTTGAAGATATGGACAAATTTTGGGAAGAGGCAAAAAAAGTTTAGAAAAGGCTTGAAAAAAGAAGGATTTTTGATATAAATATAGAATAGAAATATTTAGAATATCACAAAATACGCGAGGAGGTAAGAAAGAATGAACAAAACTGAATTGATTTCGGCAATGGCGGAGAAGAGCGGTCTTACAAAGAAGGATGCTGAAAAGGCACTAAATGCGTTTGTAGATGCAGTAACAGAGGCACTCTCTAAGGGGGAAAAGGTTCAGCTCGTTGGTTTTGGTTCATTTGAGGTAAGAGAGAGGGCAGAAAGAGTTGGTAGAAATCCTCAAACTCAAGAAGAGATAAAGATTCCAGCAACAAAGGTACCTGTGTTCAAAGCAGGTAAGATGTTGAAAGATGCTGTTGCAAAGTAACTTTTTTGGTCGAAATAGGGTTTTATAAAAAAGAGGGATATAAGTTTTTTGCTGTTAATTTGGCTGCAGCCATTTTTTAGCTGCAGCCATAAATTTTTCACTACTTTTATCGTTTTTCGAAAAGGTTTTAAAGAAGGTGGGGACTTAAAAAAATGAGAATAGACAAATATCTGAAAGTGTCGAGAATTATCAAAAGAAGGACTTTGGCTCAGCAAGCATGTGAAGCGGGAAGAGTATTTGTGAACGGAAAAGTAGCAAAACCGTCAACAGATGTTAAAGTTGGAGATGTCATTGAGGTGCACTTTGGTGACAGGGTTTTCAAATGCAAAGTGACAAGTGTTGATGAAAAGGTCCAAAAGAATCTGGCAAGTTCAATGTATGAAATGATGGAATAAGATTTTCAAAATAGGTTTTGACATAATTTTCTGTCAGAAGAAATATAGTAATTATTGTGATGCTGAGAATATTTTTGAAGGATGCCACATGGTAATGGATGAAAGAAAAAATCTAAAATCTAAAATTCACAGTGTGCTTATTGAAAACAGAGAAAGGATAACAATAAATGGTGTTGATGATGTTGAGAGCTTTGATGAGAACAATATCATCTTGATTGTCAATGATGAGTTGCTTGTAATAAAAGGGTTTGACCTTAGAATAAATAAAATAAATACAGAGACAGGTGAGGTATTCATAGAAGGACAGATTTATTCACTTGAGTATGGTGAAAGTACAAAAAAAGGACTGTTTTCGCGACTATTTAAATGAGAGGAGAGAAAGATTGCCAAAAAGCATATTTAGTCAAATTTCTGATTTTACAAGCTGTTTTTTTCTTGGGTTTGCAGTAGGAATTGTATTTGATTCATTCTTTTTTAAAAGAATATTGAAGCGCCGAACCAGAGAAATCTTATTTTTTATATCTTCAATTTTGTCCACAGCAGTATTAATAGCAGGTCTTATGTTTATAAATTTTTATACTCTTAAATGGTACACCTTTTTATCAGTAGCTTGCGGTATTTATGTTTATAAAAATACAATTTCGCCTCTTTATAAAGGATTTTTAAAAAAGGTGAACAAAGTTTTATCTTTTAATAAAAGATGAATTGTGATAGAATATAACTACACTTTTGAGAGTTTCCAAAAAGGAAGACAAGCCGTGAAAAAATTATTTAAAGTTCTCAAGAGAATTTTTGTGCTTATATTTGTAATAGCCTTTTTTGTATATTCTGCTACTACAGTTTTTAAGCAGCAAATGATTTTAAAACAGGTAAAGGCTCAGCAGAGGGAAGTTATTTCTCAGATAGAAAAAGTCAAAAAAGAAAATGAATATCTAAGGAGACTTGCGCAGTATGTTGGTACAAAAGACTATATTCAGCAAGTAGCCAGGGAAAAGCTTGGTCTTGTTGGCAAGGATGAGATTGTGTTCATAGATAAAAACAAAAAGAAAAAGGAGTAGAGGAGGCTATTTTGTGTCAATCAAAAGAGGTCAAATATTAGAAGGTATTGTAAAGGGCATAACACAGTTTGGTGCGTTTGTTGAGCTTCCAAGTGGGAAAGTTGGGCTTGTTCATATCTCAGAAGTGGCAGACGAGTATGTTGAAGATATTAAAAAGTATTTGAAAGAAAATCAAACTGTTAAAGTAAAGGTTATTAATGTAAAAGAAGATGGTAAAATTAGTCTGTCAATAAAGAGAGTAAATGAAACAACGAAAAGAGAAAATGAAAAAAAGAGGTCTAAAGATGATTTTGAAGCAAAACTTTCAAAGTTTTTAAAAGATAGTAATCAAAAGCTTAGCGAGTATAATAAACGATATGACGGAAAAAGAAGATAACAGCCTGTTTTAAAATTGAAACAGGCTTTTAATTTAGAAAAAGTATGTCAAAAAAATATCAAAAGAAGATAAGGGGGAGAAAAGTTGTTCAAAAAAAAGAACATCTCACTTGCGGTTATAAGAAGGTTGCCGAGGTATCTTCGGTATGTTGAAGACCTTTTAAACCATGATGTTTTGAGAATATCATCATCAGAACTAAGCCAGAGAATGGGTTATACAGCCTCTCAGGTAAGGCAAGATTTTAACAATTTTGGCGGGTTTGGTCAGCAAGGATATGGTTACAGCACACAGGTTCTTTATGAGAATCTTGTAAAAATTTTGGGGCTTGACAGAAATTTTAAAATGGTTATTGTGGGAGTAGGTAACCTTGGACAGGCATTGGCAAATTATGCTAACTTTTATAAAAAGGGTTTCAGGCTCATCGGGCTATTTGACATTGACCCCCAAAAGGTAGGGAAAACTATCCGCGATATAAAGATTGAACATATTGACAAGCTTAAAGATTTTATCAAAAAGAATGATGTTGACATAGGTGTTCTGTGTGTGCCAGCAGATGTTGCACAAGAGGTTGCAGATATAATGGTTGAAGGTGGGATTAAGGGTATTTGGAATTTTACTGCAAAAGAGATTGAAGTAAAAGGTGATGTGGTTGTTGAGAATGTACATCTGATTGACAGTCTGATGGTACTATCGTACAAGCTAAATGAAAAACTTCTTGAAAAAGAGAGAATAAAGTAAGACTTGAGGTGAAATGAATGCGTTATGTAAGTACAAGAGGTAATAAAGAGGTTAAAGCAAAAGAGGCTATTTACAGGGGGATAGCCGAGGATGGGGGACTTTACACCCCTGTTTTCATACCTCATCTTGACTTAAGTAAGATAAAAAGTATAGAATCTTACGCAAATCTTGCAAAATATATATTTGAGCTCTATCTTACTGATTTTACAAATGAAGAGATTATTGATTGCATTGACAAGTCATATAGTAATGGCAAGTTTGACACAAAAGATGTTGTTGTTTTAAAAAAGCTTGACAGTAGCCTTTTTGCACTTGAACTTTGGCACGGTCCGACATACGCTTTCAAAGATGTTGCTTTACAGGTGCTACCTCATCTTTTACTAAAATCAATGCCAAGTTTTTACAAACAGGCACTCATACTTGTTGCAACGTCAGGCGATACTGGCAAGGCTGCCTTGGAAGGGTTTAAGGATGTTGATAGAACAAAGATAGTTGTGTTTTATCCATCTGAGGGTGTGTCAGAGGTTCAGAAAAGACAGATGACAACTCAGGAAGGCAGAAACACTTTTGTTGCTGGGATAAAAGGCAATTTTGACGATGCCCAATCTGGCGTGAAAGAGATTTTCACAAGCAAAAAATGCATAGATGAAATTGAAAATCTGGGGTTTTTCTTTACGTCTGCGAACTCAATAAATTTTGGTAGGCTTCTTCCACAGATTGTATACTATATCTGGAGCTATCTGGTGCTTTTAAAAGCTGGTGATATATCTGAAGGTGAAAAGATAAACTTTGTTGTTCCGACAGGCAATTTTGGCAATATATTGGCAGGTTTTATTGCTAAACTTATGGGAGTTCCTATAAATAAGTTGATTGTTGCTTCAAACATAAACAGTGTGGTTGCTGATTTTGTCAGGACAGGCTTATATGATAGAAGAAGAGAGTTTTACAAAACAATTTCACCTTCAATGGATATTCTTGTTGCAAGTAATTTAGAAAGGTTATTATATTTAATAACAAAAGAATCAGAAAGAGTAAAAAAATACATGATGGATTTAAAAAGTGAGGGGTATTTCAAAGTTGAAGAAGAAGTTTTAAAAGAGATTCAGGAAAGTTTCTGGGGTGATTTTTCCACAGATGACCAGACAAGAAGTAGTATAAAGATTATTTACCGCGAGTATGACTATCTTATTGACCCGCATTCTGCTGTTGGGTTTGATGTTTACAGAAAATACCAGAAGCAGACGTTTGATAGTACAAAAACGGTTGTACTTCAAACTGCAAATCCTTACAAGTTTGCAAAAGATGTTTTGAACGCTTTGTTTGATGGTGAATATAATAATATTGACCCGTTTGAAGCGGTAGAGATTTTGTATGCAAAGACAGGTGTTGAGGTCCCAGAAGGGATTAAAAGTCTTCTTGCAAAACCGATTTTGCATCCTGATGTGATAGAAAAAAACAAGATGTTTGATTTTATATTAGAGAAAATAAGAGATAATTGAAGAAATTTAAAAAAATAGCCCAGAAAACATATGATTTTTGCCGAAAAAGGCTTGAAAAATGAAAAAATTGTGCTAAAATAGAAGTTGAAAAAATAAATATTGCAAGATATCTCGGTAGGCGAGGCTCCTACAGGGATATAGGCTGCTGCCGCGAAAGATTGGAGACAATCTGAGCTGGTGAACAGGTTTTGCCGAAACCAAGGCATAACCTAATGCAGCTTTTTATGCCGTGTAGTGCCAAAGCTTGTACGAGGTAGCTTTAAAAGGGCGTAAAGTGTGCTTTCACCTCGTTTTTAAGCTTTGGGTGAAAGCACTTTTTGTTTCTAATATCAATGTATAAAATTTTGCTATTGCAAAAATTCTTCTTAAAGAAGGAGTTGAGAGAAAAGATGGATTCTGGTCCTGTGAGTAAGCAGGATTGGACAACAAAAAGCAATTGTACTTTGGAATGTGGAGGGGTGCTAATTTTTCTCTGTTTTGAAAAAATGAAGGGATAAATGCACCTTCTTGCAAATAGATTTTAAAGGCTTTTAGCACCCCTCCACCAAATGACACAAAAAAATTCAAAAAAGGAGGGGTGCTAAAATGCCAAACGTCACAAGCTTTTATCTTAGCAGAGTAATCGGCAACAAGGTCTTTTCAGAAGAAAAGAAGGTTGTGGGAAGGCTTTTAGACTTGGTTGTTGATGCAAGTTATATAAGACCCAAAGTAATTGCTGCAAAGGTAAAAAGTGGCGGTCAAACTCAAATTGTTGATTTTTCGTTTTTCATAATCTACAAGGAAAAAGGGCAATACGTGATTGAAACAAGGAACTTAAAGCCAATCGATGTGAAAAAAGAAGATACCATTATGCTTGTTCGTCATATACTTGACAAGCAGATTGTTGATATGAACGGCAGAAAGGTTGTGAGGGTAAATGATATAAGACTTGCAGTACTTTCTACAGGTGTTTATGTAATAGCTGTAGATATTGGTCTTGAAGGACTTTTGAGAAGGCTTGGTCTTGCAAAGCCCCTGAAAAAAGTCTTAAAACCGCTTGGTAAAAACATTCCTTCGCGGCTTATTTTATGGGACGATGTACAGCCGCTTGCATCGCCAAGGCTTGATTTAAAGCTTTCAACCACATATTCAAAGCTTGCCACCTTGCATCCTTCGGATTTGGCAGACATCATTGAAGAACTTGACAAAAAGACGCAAGCTTATATATTTTCGACTCTGGATGAGGAAAAGGCTGCAGATGTTTTGGAAGAGCTTGAGGTTGAAGCACAGAGAAATGTTTTAGAGAGTCTTCCTGTTGAAAAGGCAGCGGATGTACTTGAGAAAATGCCGGCTGATGAGGTTGCAGATATTTTAGACGAGATAAAAGAGGAAAGAGCAGAAGAGCTTCTAAACGAAATGGAAAAGGAAGCATCAGAAGAAGTCAAAGAACTTATGGAATATCCAGAAAACAGTGTTGGTGCAATAATGACAACTGATTTTATCGCGTTCAAGACACATTTCACAGTTGAGCAGACAATAGAGGAGCTAAGACGCTTGAAACCTGAACCAGACGAGATTTATTACCTGTATGTTGTTGACAATGATGAAAGGCTTTGCGGAGTTGTATCTTTGCGCGACTTGGTAATCTCTGAGCCTCAAACACCACTTTATGAGATAATGAACAGGGATGTGGTTTGTGTAAAGGATACTGATAATGTTAATTCTCTTGTTGAGATTATTTCAAAATATAGTCTTCTTGCTGTGCCTGTTGTGAATGAGAGCAAAAAACTTATAGGAGTTGTCATTATAAACGACATTGTATACGAACTGTTGAAGATGAAAAGGAAACTGTTGCTGTAGATAATAGGTTGATACCAAAGAGGTGATGAAAAGATGGCACAGACAACGAGAAGTACCAGACTAAGAAATATTCTTTTAATTTTAAGTGTAATTGGGCCAGGACTTGTGACTGCAACAGCTGACAATGATGCATCGGGTATTGCAACATATGCAATGGTAGGTTCCATGTTTGGTTACAAGATGCTGTGGGGACTTTTTCTGATAACTATAAGCTTGGCAGTAATTCAAGAAATGGCAGCACGAATGGGTGTTGTAACTGGCAAGGGACTTTCTGACCTTATTAGGGAAAACTTTGGTGTGAAAATGACATTTTTTGCAATGGTGACCCTTTTGATTGCCAACTTTACAACAACAGTTGGAGAGTTTGCAGGAATTGCAGCAAGCCTTGAAATATTTGGTATATCAAAATATATCTCTGTTCCTCTTACTGCTATTTTTGTTTGGTATATTATTAACAAAGGGTCATATAAAAAAACTGAAAAGTTCTTTTTAGGTCTTATGGTAATTTATATCAGCTATATAATTTCAGGATTTTTAGCTAAACCAGACTGGAAAGAGGTGTTCAAAAACACATTTGTACCTTCATTTAGTTTTGAGCCCAGTTTTGTATTGATATTTATTGCTATGATAGGTACCACGATAACGCCATGGATGCAGTTTTACTTGCAGTCCTCTGTTGTGGATAAAGGAGTTGATGTTAAGAACCTTAAGTACCAGCGATGGGATGTCTTTTTGGGAGCTTTCTGGACAGACTTTATTGCGTTTTTCATAGTTGTTGCAACAGCAGCTACACTTTACAAGCATGGCATTAACATTGAAACAGCAGAAGATGCAGCAAAGGCTCTTGAGCCATTTGCAGGAAAATATGCATCAAGTCTTTTTGCGATAGGGCTTTTTGGTGCATCACTTTTAGGTGCACATATTCTGCCACTTTCAACAGCGTATGCTATAACTGAGGCGTTTGGTTTTGAAAATGGACTTGACAAGAAGTTCAAAGAAGCACCTGTATTTTATGGAATAATACTTCTTTTTATTGTAATAGGTGCGGGAATAATTTTACTTCCGAATATACCACTAATTAAACTTATGATAATAGCTCAGGAGATAAATGGAATTTTGCTTCCAATAATTCTCATTTACATGCTCAAGCTTACAAACGACAAAGAAATCATGGGTGAGTATGTGAATTCAAAACTATTTAATGTAATTGCATGGGTGACAGTTGTGTTCATAATAATTTTAACATTGATTTTGCTTGTACAGCCATTTTTGAATATATAGACTTTCCTGGAACTGTTTTTTACGTTTGATTTTAAGAAAGAAAGTTTTAAACTATATGATAAATTTGGCCGCAAATGGTTTTCATCAAAGAACTATTCTTGCGGCTTTTCTTTTTCTTCACTTGACATGAAGCACATCTTTGATTTATAATTGACAAAAGTTAAAATGTACAAGCATAAATTGAAGTGGTTTGAATTAAAATTAATCATAAAAAAATAAAGTCTATTTTCTTTTTGAAAAAGGGGAGGAAAAAATGGCAAGAGAAATGGATACAGCAAAATATCAACTTTCTCGTGAAGCATATGAAAAATACTTAAAAGAACTTGAAAATTTAAAGACAGTTAAGAGGAAAGAGGTTGCAGAAAAGATAAAGGTTGCTCGTTCATTTGGTGACCTTTCAGAAAACTCTGAGTATGATGAGGCAAAGGCCGAACAAGCAGCTTTAGAAGAAAGAATTGCGTATTTAGAACAACTCATCAATAATGCTAAGATTATTGATAAAGATGAAGTTTCAACTGATTTTGTTGGAATTGGTACAAACGTAAAAATTCAGAATTTAGATACTGGGGATATATTTGAATATTCAATAGTTGGCTCAAAGGAAGCAGATCCTCTGAACTTTAAGATTTCTGATGAGTCACCTGTTGGAAAAGCTTTAATGGGCAAGAAAGTTGGAGATGTTGTTGAGGTGAGTGTACCTGCAGGGAAGTTTAGATATAAGATACTTGAGATATCAAAATAAAAAGACGGAGATGGTGAATGGGGATGCAGGATTTTGAGTTTACTCAGGAAGAGCTAAACGAGCAGATACAAAACAGGATAAAAAAGCTAAAAGAACTTCAGAAGAATAAATACAATCCATATGAAAAGGTAAAATATGACCCGACACATTATTCTACTGATATTAAAGAGAACTTTGAAGTATTTGAAGGCAAGTTTGTCTGTGTTGCAGGAAGAATGCTTTCAAAAAGAGGTCATGGCAAGGCTTCGTTTGTGGATATTTTAGATACAAAAGGCAAAATCCAGATATATATAAAAATTGATGAAGTTGGAGAAGAAAAGTACGAGGAGTTCAAAGAATATTATGATATTGGAGATATAATAGGGGTAAAGGGAGAGGTTTTCAAGACTCACAAGGGCGAAATTTCGGTAAAGGCGAAAGAGATTGAGATGCTTACCAAGTGTTTGCGACCACTTCCTGAAAAGTGGCATGGGCTCAAGGATGTTGATACAAGATATAGAAAAAGGTATCTTGACCTGATTGTAAATCCTCAGGTTCGGGATACTTTTATCAAAAGAAGTTTAATAATCCGTTCAATACGCAAGTTTTTAGATGACAGGGGATTTTTGGAGGTTGAAACTCCTGTTTTGAGTCCTGTTGCAGGTGGTGCTGCTGCAAGACCTTTTATTACCCATCACAATGCTTTGGACATTGACCTTTATTTGAGAATTGCAACAGAGCTCCACTTAAAAAGACTTATAGTTGGTGGGTTTGATAAGGTATATGAGCTTGGTCGAGTGTTTAGAAATGAAGGTATTTCAATAAAACACAACCCTGAATTTACAACCATTGAGATTTACCAGGCGTATGCTGACTATAAGGACATGATGGATTTAACAGAAAAGCTTATCACAACGGTTGCACAAGAGGTTTTAGGTACATTAAAAATAACATATCAAGGGCAGGAAATTGACCTGACAGCGCCATGGCAAAGGCTTACCATGGTTGAAGCAATCAAAAAGTATGTTGGCGTAGATTTTGAAAATGTTACTTCTTTGGATGAAGCAAGAAAAATTGCAAAGGACCTTGGGATTGAGGTTGAGGAAAACTGGCAGATAGGTCATATCATAAATGAAATATTTGAAAAGAAAGTTGAGGATTTTCTGGTTCAGCCCACGTTCATAATGGACTATCCAGTTGAAGTTTCACCACTTGCAAAGCGTAAGAAAGACAATCCTCAGTTTACTGAGAGGTTTGAGCTTTTTATTACTTGTAGGGAAATTGCGAATGCATTTTCAGAGCTCAACGATCCGTTTGATCAGAAAGAGAGATTTTTAGAGCAGCTCAAGGAAAGGCAGAGAGGCAATCAAGAAGCCCACATGATGGATGAGGATTTTATAGAAGCGCTTGAGTACGGTATGCCACCGACAGGCGGGCTTGGAATAGGAATTGACAGGCTGGTTATGCTTTTAACAGATTCGTATTCAATCAGAGATGTGTTACTTTTTCCAACAATGCGACCGAAGGATTAGTAAAAGATGAAGGGGCAGTTTTGTTTATTTTTGAAAAAGCTGCCCCTTTTTTTAGAATACTATAATCTTTTAATTGTGCTATAATAGTAAGGGAAGGTAAAATGGGAAAGAAGGAGATTTTAAATAGCATGAAAATTGCTATTCCACATTCACTTTTGTATTACTACTACTTTCCTTTATGGGATACATTTTTTAAAGAGCTCGGGTTTGAGGTTGTGGATACAGGCCCAACAACTAAGGATATTCTTGATAAAGGTTCGAAGGCGGCTGTTTCTGACATCTGTGCGCCTATAAAAATATTTACAGGACATGTTATTGAGGGTTTGAAGGTAGCTGATTATGTATTTGTTCCAAGATTTGCGAGGATAAAAAAACCAGAATATTTTTGTCCAAAGTTTATGGGGCTTCCAGACATAATTGAAGGAACGGTACAAGAAAGTAAAGGAAGAGTTATCTCACCCATAATAAATGAAAAAAACAACGAGAATATAAGCTCACCAAAGATTTATGAAATGTTGACAGAAATGTTTGGATTTTCTTACAGGGAGATACGACTTGCGATAAAAAGAGCAGAAGAGGTTTTTGAAAGGTTTAAAGCTCTTTTGCACAGTGGACTTTCTTGCGACAAAGCACTTGATAGCTACAGAACGGGTAGATGGGAAGAGGACTTAAGAAGTGTAAAAAAAGATGGCAATGTGACAATTGCTGTTTTAGGATATGTGTATGATGTGTATGATTCTTTCATAAGCATGGATGTTATAAAAAAGCTTGAAAATTTGGGTGTAAATATAAAAACATTTGAGATGGTACCCCAAGAGGTTGCATATGACAATTTAAAACATTACAGGAAAAGGCTTTTTTGGACTTTTTCAAACAGGGTACTTGGCGCAGGTCTTCATTATCTTAAAGACCCAGAGGTAGATGGTGTAATCCATGTGACAGCTTTTGGGTGTGGACCTGATGCAATTGTCGGAAGGTTTTTGCAATATGAGAGTGATGTTGCAGGGAAGCCATTTACCACTTTGAGAGTAGATGAACATACAGGCGAGGGGCATATGATAACAAGGATAGAAGCCTTTGTTGACATGCTCAAGCGAAAAAAGTGGGCAAAATTGTCGGAGGTATTATAAAAATGAAAGTATCATTTCCTTACATGGGCTCTGCCATAGTGTATAAAAAACTTTTTGAGTTTTTGGAACATGAAGTGATAATGCCGCCAAAACCAACACAGAGGACCATGGACCTTGGCGTCAAATACTCACCAGAGTTTGCTTGCATTCCTCTTAAAATGGTCATGGGGACATATTTAGAGGCCATTGAAAAAGGTGCAAAAGTGCTTGTGACATCTGGTGGACATGGTCCATGCAGAGCAGGTTTTTATGGTGACACTCACAGGAACATATTAAAATCTCTTGGCTATGACGATGTTGAGCTTATAATCTTTGATGCTCCACAGGATAACTGGAGGGCATTTTTAAGAAACGTTCAAAAAATCAGAAATGGAGTTCCATGGCACAAGGTTATAAACAGGATGTACACCTTATACAGATTTGTCCAGAAGCTTGATGAGCTTGAAAAGATGGTTCAAAAAATAAGACCATATGAAGTCAACAAAGGTCAGACAACTCAGGTTTGGAATCAAATCCAAGAAAAGTTTGACAAAATAAAGACAAGAAAAGAACTGTATAGAGTTTATGAAGAGTGCAAGCAGATGCTTCTTAGTATCCCAACAAGAAAGGTTGATGAAAAAGACAGAATAAGAGTTGGGATTGTAGGCGAGATTTATGTTGTGATGGAAAGCTCTATTAACTTTGGGATAGAAGAGATTTTGGGCAATCTTGGGGTTGAGGTAGAAAGAAGCTTGTATCTTTTTGAGTGGATAAACGACAATCTGGTTCCATGGATTTTGAGACCAAAGAGGTTTAAAGAGATTATAAAAAAGGGTCAAAGATATATCAAGATTTTAATTGGTGGTCATGCGGTTGAGACTGTGGGACATATTATAGACTTTAAAGAGAGAGGATTTGACGGAATTGTTCATCTTATGCCCTTTGCATGTTTGCCAGAACTTGTAACCCAGAGTTTAATTCCAAAGATATCGAAAGAGATTGATATTCCAATTCTGTCGCTTCCAATAGATGAGCAGACAGGAAAGGCAAATATGCTCACCAGGATAGAAGCTTTCATTGACCTTTTGAGAAATAGGAAAAGAGGAAAAACAAAAGAAGTCTTTATTGACAACATACAAGAACATGTTCAGGAAGAAAGGGTTGTAATGGTATGAAGGAAATCTACATAGGAGTTGACGTGGGTTCTGTTTCAACTAACGTTGTTGCCATTGATAGAAATGTAAACGTACTTTTTAAGACGTATATAAGGACAAACGGACAGCCTATAGATTCTGTCAAAGAAGGTGTAAAGCAGTTAAAAGAGACTCTTGGAGATGTAGAAGTTTTAGGAGTAGGGGCAACTGGGTCTGGAAGACAGCTTGCAGGTGCTATTCTGGGTGCTGATGTTGTGAAGAACGAAATTACAGCTCATGCGACAGCTACAATTCATTTTGTGCCTGATGTGAGAACTATTTTTGAAATAGGAGGGCAAGACTCAAAGATAATAATTATAAAAGACCAGATGGTTGTAGATTTTGCAATGAACACTGTATGTGCTGCAGGAACTGGTTCTTTTTTGGACCATCAGGCAGAAAGGCTCAAAATTCCTATTGAACAGTTTGGCGATTTGGCACTATCTGCAACAAGACCAGTTCGAATTGCGGGAAGATGTACGGTGTTTGCAGAGTCTGACATGATTGCAAAGCAGCAGTTTGGATTTTCAAAAGCTGAGATAATAAGAGGGCTTTGCGATGCTCTTGTTAGAAATTATTTGAACAATGTTGGAAGGGGAAAAAACTTAGAACCACCATTTGTTTTTCAGGGTGGTGTTGCAGCAAACAAGGGTATCAGAGCAGCTTTTGAAAGAGAGCTTCAAAGTAAGATTATTGTACCTGAACATTTCAATGTGATGGGGGCAATAGGTAGCGCCATTTTAGCAAAAGATTATATAGAAAAGACAAAGGCAAGAACAAATTTCAGGGGGTTTGACGCTACTGACATTGATTTTTCAACATCATCATTTGAATGCAAGGGTTGTTCGAATAGGTGCGAGGTTGTAAAAGTCTCAATGGAAGGCAAGGTCATTGCAATGTGGGGTGACAGGTGCGGTAAGTGGACAAATTCGTTGTAAGTTCTTCAGCAGCAAAGCCATGGAAGATCTGTTCCATGGCTTATAGTTTTTTATTGGTAAGTTTATTATTTTTTTATTTAAAAAGTGATATAATAAAAATAGAAAATAATACTTTCTGAAGAAGGTTTTAATCATGTCAGAGGGGTAAGGGATTATATAAGATCAATTCTTTTGAAGATGTGTGCTTTAGAGTCATATCCTGGCAAAGAAGAGGAGCTAAAAGAGTTTGTTGAAAATGAACTTTCTGAGATGCTCATCTTTTATGATGATGATATGCAAAACAATCTCTTTGGCGAGAGAGGAAAAAATCCAAAGGTGCTTTTGAATGCTCATCTTGACTCATATGGAGCAGAACATGTGGGTAAAAACTGGATGTTTGAGGTCATTTATGATGAAAAAACAGGCAGAATAAAAGGAAATGGTGTAAGGCCTATAGGTGCTGATGACAGATGTGGTATTGCTATAATCTTAGCTCTTTTGAGATTTACTGACTATCAGTTCAAGTTTCTTTTCACTACATCCTGCGAAGATGAACATCAAGGTGTGAAATTCTTTATTGAGAATCATCCAGAATTTTTCAAAGGTGTAAACCTTGTAATTGGTCTTGACAGAAAAGGGTTTGGGGATGTTGTATGCAGCTATGGTGGGAAAGACGTATGTTTCAAAAATGAATGTATCGACAAGGTGATAGATATTGGTAAATCATTGGAAATACCTGCTAAGAAAGAAAAAAGCCCTCATGTTGCTGATATAAGATTTATTGCAGACAAGTTTGGAATTAGCAGTTTTTGTCTTTCTGTGGGATATTACAATCCTCACACAACGTCTGAATATGCTGTTTTGGGTGAGATTGTTAAGACATATGAATGGATGTGCAAAATCTTAGAGTGTGTGCAATGAAAGGAAAAACCTGCAAACAGCTTTTCACAAGGACCTTTTTACAAGGTCCTTTTTTGTTATTGTAATTTTTCCTTTGCTCAAGTATAATGTATTAAAAATGATTAATTATTCATCTTTACTATTCTATTTAGGCGAAAAAATCGTTAAAAAAATTGGGGATATTATAAAAAACATGTCGACAAAGATTTTCAGGTATTATACAATAAATAATTAATCTTTTTATGAACATATCAAACTATACACATAGGGGGAAATGATTCAATGGAAGAAAAACTAATATATATTGATGGAGAGTTTTACAAGAAATCAGAAGCAAAAATTTCAGTGTTTGACCATGGGTTTTTATATGGCGATGGCGTGTTTGAAGGAATAAGGGTATATAATGGCAAGATTTTTAAGTGTAAAGAGCATGTGGACAGGTTGTATCAGGCTGCAAAAGCAATCTATATGGAAATTCCAATATCAAAAGAAGAGATGATTGAAGCTCTGAAGAAGACTTGCAGGGTAAACAATATCAGGGAAGGATATATCAGACTTGTTGTTTCACGAGGGGTGGGTGATTTAGGTCTTTCACCAACAAAATGTCCAAAACCGACAATTGTAATAATTGCCGATTCAATTGTTTTGTATCCACAGGAAATGTATGAAAAAGGAATGAAGGTAATAACAGCATCCACAAGAAGAAATAGTCCACAGTGTGTTGACCCGCAAATAAAATCATTAAACTATTTAAATAACATTTTAGCAAAGATAGAAGCGAACAGAGCCGGAGTTCCTGAAGCTATAATGCTAACGCAGGATGGGTATGTGACGGAGTGCACAGGAGACAACATCTTCATTGTCAAAGATGGTGAGCTTATCACACCACCTGTGTATCTTGGAGCTTTGGATGGAATTACAAGAAGAACTGTTATGGCTTTGGCGAAAGATTTGGGAATACCTGTGTATGAAAAGGTATTTACACTCTACAACCTCTACAATGCTGATGAGTGTTTCTTTACAGGAACTGCGGCAGAGGTTATTGCTGTGACTGAAGTTGACGGTAGAAAGATTGGAAATGGTGAGGTTGGACCAATCACCAAAAAGCTCATGGAAGAATTTAAAAAGTTAACACAGATAGATGGTGTTGATATTTACGAATAAGGAGATGAAAATGAAAGATGAGAAGTGATACTGTCAAGAAAGGGTTTGAAAAGGCTCCTCAGCGTTCGCTTTTCAAAGCAATGGGATACACTGATGAAGAGATAAGAAGACCACTTATTGCAGTTGTGAATTCATGGAATGAAGTTGTACCTGGACACATTCATCTTGACAGAATTGCAGAGGCAGTGAAAGCTGGTATCAGGCTTGCTGGTGCAACTCCAATGGAGTTTAATGTCATAGGTGTATGTGATGGTATCGCTATGGGTCACATTGGCATGAAGTATTCGCTCATCACAAGAGAGCTCATTGCAGATTCAATCGAGGCAATGGTAATGGCACACCAGTTTGATGGCATGGTCTTGATTCCAAACTGTGACAAAATAGTCCCTGGAATGCTAATAGCAGCAGCAAGAGTAAACATCCCTGCCATTTTAATAAGTGGTGGACCTATGCTTGCGGGTAAAATTGGTGATAAGGTATGTGACCTTAACTCTGTATTTGAAGGTGTAGGTGCATACTCTGCAGGCAAGATTTCTGAAGAAGATTTATATGCCTTAGAAGAAAATGCATGTCCTGGATGTGGTTCATGTTCTGGAATGTTTACAGCAAACACCATGAACTGTTTGAGCGAGGTTTTGGGGCTTGCTCTTCCTGGAAATGGAACAATTCCGGCTGTAATGGCAGCACGCATCCGTCTTGCTAAAATGGCAGGTATGAAGATTGTTGAGCTTGTTGAAAAGGACATAAAACCGTCTGATATTTTGACAGTTGAAGCATTTGAAAATGCCTTAGCAGTTGACATGGCGCTTGGTGGGTCAACAAACACTATCTTGCATCTTCCTGCTATTGCAAATGAAGTTGGAATAAAGTTAAATCTTGATATAATAAACGCTATAAGTGATAGAACACCAAATCTTTGTAAGCTCTCACCGGCAGGACAACATCATATTGAGGACCTTTACTTTGCAGGCGGCGTTCAGGCTGTTATGAATGAGCTTTCTAAAAAAGGTTTGCTTCATTTAAATCTTATGACAGTTACAGGTAAAACAGTTGGTGAGAATATTAAAGATGCAAATGTTAAGAATTACAATGTCATAAGACCAATTGACAATCCATATTCTGAAACAGGCGGGCTTGTAATTGTGAGGGGTAACCTTGCACCAGATGGTGCTGTTGTCAAAAAAAGTGCTGTGCCACCAAAGCTAATGAAGCACAGAGGACCTGCGCGTGTGTTTGAAAGCGGTGAAGAGGTGTTTGAGGCAATCTTGAAAGGGAAAATCCAAAAAGGAGATGTTATTGTCATAAGATATGAAGGGCCAAAAGGCGGACCTGGTATGAGAGAGATGCTCTCTCCTACATCAGCACTGGCAGGAGTTGGGCTAATTGAAGATGTTGCGCTGATAACTGATGGAAGGTTTTCAGGTGCAACAAGAGGTGCATGTTTTGGTCATGTATCGCCGGAGGCAGCAGAAAGAGGACCAATTGCAGCAGTTCAGGATGGAGATATGATTTCAATTGACATAGAAAACAAGACTCTTACGTTAGAAGTACCAGAAGAAGAAATCAAAAGAAGACTTGAAATCTTACCACCGTTTGAGCCAAAGGTGAAAAAAGGGTATCTTTACAGATACTCAAAACTTGTCAGGTCTGCGTCAACTGGTGCTATACTTGAGTAAAAAATCTTATTTGGGGGTTGTTGAGTTTTGAAATTGACAGGAGCTGAGATTATAATTGAATGTTTAAAAGAACAGGGCGTAAATGTTGTTTTTGGTTATCCGGGTGGTGCTGCTTTAAATATTTATGATGCTCTTTACAAACATCAAAATGAGATAAAACATTATCTAACATCCCATGAACAGCACGCATCCCACGCTGCAGACGGATATTCAAGAGCGTCCGGCAAGGTTGGCGTGGTTTTTACTACCTCAGGACCTGGTGCAACAAACATTGTGACAGGTATTGCAACAGCGTACATGGACTCTGTGCCGGTTGTGGCAATCACAGGGCAAGTACCAACTAATTTGCTTGGTAAAGACTCGTTCCAAGAGGTTGATATTACAGGTATTACCATGCCAATCACAAAGCACAATTTTATTGTTAAAGATGTAAATACACTTGCAGACACAATCAGACGCGCATTTGAGATTGCGCAGAGTGGAAGACCTGGACCTGTTTTGGTTGACGTTTGCAAAGATGTGACAGCAGCATATGCTGAATATGAGAAGAAAGAACCTAAAAAGATAAAAAAGAAGGTATTAGCAACAAAAGAAGAGATAGAAAAGGCAATAGAACTTATCAATGCAAGCGAGAGACCTTTTATCTGCTCAGGTGGCGGTGTTATTTCATCTGAAGCCTCTGAAGAACTTATTGAATTTGTGGAAAAAATAAACGCACCTGTTGCAACAACGCTCATGGGTGTTGGTGGATTTCCTTCTACCCATCCGAACTATACAGGGCTTGTTGGAATGCATGGCACAAGGGCTTCTAATTATGCAGTTTCGCACTGTGACCTTTTGATTGCTGTTGGTGCAAGATTTTCAGATAGGGTAATCAGCAAGGTTGACAGGTTTGCACCAAATGCAAAGATTATTCACATTGATATTGATCCGGCTGAGATTGACAAAAATATAAGCACAGACATTGCGCTTGTTGGCGATGTAAAGCAGATATTAAAAATCTTGGTTGAGAATGTACAGAAGAAGACTAACACAGACTGGATAGAGATGATTTACGAATGGAAGAAAAACTATCCTTTGAGCTATCCTCAAGATGGCAAGCTTCATCCCCAGTATGTTGTTGAGAGAATTTCTGCTCTTACCAACAACGATGCAATAATCACAACAGAGGTTGGACAAAACCAGATTTGGGCAGCACAATATTACAAATACCAAAGACCAAGACAATTTATTTCCTCTGGCGGGCTTGGTACAATGGGTTATGGCTTTGGTGCGGCAATTGGAGCAAAGATAGCAAAGCCGGACAAAGTAGTCATTGACATTGCAGGTGATGGCAGCTTTAGGATGAACTGTGGCGAGCTTGCAACAGCTGTGCACTACAATATTCCTGTGATAGTTGCGCTGCTTAACAATAGTGTTCTGGGAATGGTTCGCCAGTGGCAGGACCTTTTCTATGGCAAGAGATTTTCACAAACAACTCTTGACAGGCCGCCTGATTTTGTCAAGCTTGCAGATGCATATGGTGCAGTTGGCATAAGAGTTACATCGCCAGATGAGGTTGACAGGGCTATTTTAAAAGCGTTAGAGGCAGGAAGACCAACAGTAATTGACTTTGTAATTGACAAAGACGAAAAAGCGCTGCCAATTGTCCCACCCGGCGCGCCAATTGATGAGATTATAGACTAAAAGAGGGATTTTAAATGATTTACATTTTCTTTGGGATATACTCTCTTTTAGCGTTTGCCAGTTAATATAAAAAAAGTAGAAAACAATATATGCTCCCTTTTTAGTAAGCGATGGAGAAACAAAACTGTTTGATTGAAAAGGGAGCATATTTTTTTAGTAAAAGTATTTAAATTAATTTTTAATTTTAAAAATCGAGAAAATCGAAGAGATTTAAAGTTAATTAAAGAAATATGTATTTTTTGCTCAAAATTTAGCTAAAAATTGGCTAAAAAAAAAAAAAAAACGGGATTGACAAAGAGAAAATATATAAGATATGATTTACATAGAAATTCCAAGAAGAGATTTACAGAAGAAATAATTTAAGCATAGAATAGTCTAAAAATAAAATAAAAAATGAATATACTAAAAAATCAAGTTAACTGAAAAGATAAAAAGAAGATGCTATTATATAAGGCACAAGATATAACAGTCTGTGCTCAAGAAGGCTTATCAACAATTTGTTTGCAGTGTAGGGGAAATAGATGAGCTAAGAAATGTATGAGATGCAGATAGAGTTTTAAATAGGCCTCGTGTGATATTTGAAAAATCTTTAGAATAAAAAAAATTAGAATTTTTTAAATCTAAGCTCTAACCTTTTATCAGCCGGCTGAAAAAGGTTGAGATAAATATCAAAACAAAAAAGACAAACGGTATAATGTCAAGGGGGTTTTTAAAAAATTTTTTTTAGATAATTAGGGTGAAAAAGGCAATAGAATACCGAGCCGCTCAGTATGGGAAAATTTAACTGGCAGCTTGTTTGGGAAAGATTATTAAATTAAAAAATTGGGACTAACTAAGTATTGTAAACATCACCTCTTTCTTGATATATTTGACCAAGGCTAGAGCATTGCAAAGATCAGAGGAATTAATCGTCTTGCGGTGAGGACGAGGGCACGTTTATGCTGATGACAGGTCCACCTCTGAAAACTTCTTGTTGTAGAAGGCTTTGTAACGTACTGTGTGCTACAGTACACAGTTAGCAGCTTCAACAAGATAGTATTCTGAGAATATTGGTTACAACACTTAGCTAATGAAACATCTTGGGCATTGAAGTTGCCTGATTGGTACTGAGTCCAAACCAGGCCAGAATACTTTGCCAAAGCAGCTTCATTTTTGAAGCGCTTGATATCACCGATTTCAGTACAGATAGCAGCTGCAAGAACATCTCCTATGCCAGGGATGGTAGTCAGGGTTTGAGAGAAAGCTTTAAGTAGTTTAGAGATTTCTTTGTCGAGTTTTTTGAGTTGTTCTTGCATAAATCTGATGTTTTCAAGGGTCATAGACAAAGCTAAGTCATTTGCCTCAGCCAACAGAGGATGTAATCTGTATGAACGCTTGAGCCTCGGTTTTAAGTATTTCAGCGATTTTATTGACATCTGAGAGTCTATTGTTGCCGTTATCGGATATGAACTTAATTAAATCTTTCTTGTGGCATGGAGGCAATGTCGTCAGGTGTAAAGTTTTCGATGATAGCACAAGAAGCTTTACCGAAGATATCTGAAAATGGACAGTCTTGAGAATAAGTAGAGAATTTAAGGTATATGAGATTGAGGGCTCTGTTTTTTTCACGTGTCAAATTGTGAACAAGATGATAGCGCATTCTGGTAAGGCGTTGTAGCGCAGCATATTTAAAATCAGGCAAAGGTGTTGGGTTGAGTTTGCTGAACCTGACACTATTGAAGCGATGATAATTGCATCGATGCTATCTGTTTTAGGCAAGAAAGTATAGATTTTTTTAAAGCCTTTGACTATGCTTGGGTTGAGAACATAAAAAGTTGGTTTATATGGCAGCAGTTCAGATGAAGAAGCAAGATACAAGTGCAGATGCCAAGCGTAATGTGAAGTTGCTTCCATGCCAAATTTAACGTAGGATAGATTGTACTGGCTGAAGTAATCAATAACTCCTTCTGATTAATTCATTAGCACCTTCTTGATAGTTAGGCAAGGAAAAAGATTTTTTAATCAAGTGATTACCGGCATCATCGACGAAGAAGATAGAATTTGACTGACTACTGATATCAATGCCCACGATTAAAGTATTTGGCAATTTGAAGACCTCCTTTTTGCAAGTAGTGGTAAGAAAAAGTATTAAGCCCTTTATCCCTGGGGATTACATGACAATAGCAGCCTCGCCGATATTAGAGCTACTTGAGCAGTTTATGCTGTAGCACACATCTGACATGCTCAAATCAGATGTGGTAAACTGCCAGTGCTTAAGCCTTCGAGTAAACATTACTCATGTAATCCTTTGGGGCTGAAGTCTTTCGCAAGCTGTGGCGTGCAGATGTCAAAGCACGTCCAGCAGGAGGTGATCAAAAATATCCAAATAAACTAAATCAGGCTTAAACTTTTTCTGATTTTAGTTTACCAAAGATAAAGGGCAAATTTAAACTGTAGCAGTCAATTTTAATATTCAATTTTTGAGAAGTGAGTGTTTTAAGAAAAGTTTGCTATCAAGGTGAGTTTCCAGTAATCAATTGGTGCTGATAATTTAATGTACCAATTGAGATATGAAGTTTTAAGTGATTTGATAATCATATTATACGAGGAGATGTATTATTTTATGATTGGGATTCTGATGGAACATATGATCATTCTGCTATTGTAGTGGTTTATGCCAGAGACCCTGATTCTAGGATAAAAGGTGTTTTGCAAGATCAACACACAACAGATAGAAAATGGGCAATATGGCACTTAAAGCCATATAATCTTAATCCTCTGTCTACAATCATAATTGCTGTTAGACCACAATAAGATGGGGAGGTCAAATTTTATGAAAAAAAGAAAATTATTTGTATTAGGTTTATTGGTACTTATTACAATAGTTGCAACTATAATTGGTTATAATGCAGAAAGTATTCAGCAATTGAATAATGAGGAGGAAATAAAAGGAGTGGTGAAGAGTGCACTAAATATTTATAGTAAAAGTGTGTATCCACCAGAGTATACAAAATCACCAGGTATTAAAATTCCTTCACAGCTTATAGAAAAAAAGATAAATGAAATTACCCAGGAATGTGAGAAATATTACAGTGCAAAGTCAGGTATTTTAGCAAATAAAATAAAAGTTTTTCAAACGGCTGTTTTAGGAGAAGCTTATTCACCCTCAGATATAAGGACTGTTGAATGGAAAATAAATGATATAAAATTTTTAGAAACAAGGATTGAAGGTGATACAGCAACAGTCATAGCAGATGTATATTGCGAAAACAAAATGGTTGCGTTGATTCCAATTGATAATAAAGTAAATGGAAGCATAAAGCCTGAAGAAATGACAATAGAATATCAGAAAAGGCTGTATGAAGAAACGCAAAAACTTCCCAAAAAATTGGTGACATATAATCCAAAAGGTGTAATAAGATATTATTTTAACTTATCAAAAGAAAACGGAAAATGGAAAATTACTTCAGAAAACTTCAATTATCTACCAGGTTATGAGCCTTAATTTTATTTAAACTTCCATTTTGTTGTAGAAAAAGTTTCTATTTAATGTATGTTATAAGTTTGTGTTAAAATTCAGGCTTCCTTTGGTGATAAAAAGAAAAAAGAAATGATTAAAAAGTTTCTATTAATCTGGCTCTTTGTCAAAAGAGAGGTTGATATTTATAATGACCACCCCAACTTTTGACAAAGAGCCTTTATCTTCTATTTTACCTGCAAATCCCCCTCAATCAAGATGGACAAAATCTGGTCAATCTCAGCAAAAGCAAGAGCAATACAAGAATCAGCAGCTCCATAGTAAAGATAGATTTGATTGTCTTCAACAATTGCTCCACAGATGAATACCACATTGTTTACATCTCCAATTCATTCATATACTTCCTGAGGTGATAGTAACCACTCTGGACATCTTTTCTTGACCTTTGCCGGATTTTCTAAGTCCAAAAGTGCAGCACCAAGCCTGTAGATTGGTCCTGATGGCATCATCTTCACGCCGTGATAGATTATTAGCCAGCCCTCTTGACTTTGTCAGTTTGAAACTCAAAAAGCTTGGGAGGACTGGGATTGACAAAATTTGAGCCTCAATTTTGTCACTACATCATTTGCTAATACCAATAAATTCTAAACCTTTCTCATATGTAATAAAATTTTTCGGCCCCTTTATCTTCATCACATTCAGTATATCTACAGCTTCTCCTTCTGTCCTTTGCTTTACCAAATATTTCTTTCCTTTTATCTCTATTTCAATAAAGTTCATTGAATCTATCGCTTCCATTATCCTTTCACTACTTATTCCTTTACCTTTTTCCCTCAAAATAGGGGGTTAAATTAAATTGTGTTTACTGTATAATTAGTTATTGAAATAATCATCAAAGGGGGCTACTTGGAATGAATAAAATGAATTTTTGAGACTGCTAAAAATATGGCACAAGAAGCAAGTATTAAATATGTATTGCTCAAAAGATAATCCTAACCGCCAAGCTTCTTTAGCAACTGAAAGTAAAACTTGCTCGCTTGCTTTATGTTATCGGAAAGAAAAGTATTCCTTGCTAAAAATGACAATGACAAAGGCAATGGCTTTTATTGAAGTAAACTTTCAACACCTGCCTAACGTCTTGAAATCTCTGTCCCTCGCACACGCCCTTAGAATTTCCGACCTTCTATCCTCTTCTTTCCGCTACAAAAGAGTTGATAGCTTATCTACTTCCCTTCTTATGTCGCAAGTACGTCAATGGTTATTCTTGAGCTTTCCCTTGTCCAGACTTTGAAAGCTTTGAATCTTCCATATTCCGAAAATGAAATACTAAAAATCAAAGAAGACCTTAAAAACGAACTTCAGTTATTCAAACAAAGAGAATTGCTAACAAGTGCTTTTGCTCTCATCATCGACGGTTATTCAGAAGTGAAGTTAAGGACAATTCTAAAAGCAAACATGCTACTTGTAATGCCAGCCTCGGTATCGACTCAAGAAAGGTAAAAAAGATATCTTTGGTATTCTGCCCTTTCTTCGGCAAAGAAAATAAGGCTGATTGGATGAAAGTTTTTGACGATTTAATTACAAGAGGTCTTAAAGAAGTTTTAATTGTCATAAGCGATGACTTTCCTGGTATTATAGATGCTGTCAAACTTGCTTATCCTCTTGCTGACCTTGAGCTTGCTTTTGTCCACCTCCAATGAAATAGCTGAAAACATATGACAAAAGACATAGCTTTCAACTTTTAACAAGAATTTAGACAGACTTAGAATTTCTTCCTTCGATTTTGACGAAGCTGTACTGAAATTTAAAGAACTTTGCGATGGATACCTTTCAAAATATCCTCAATTTTATTGCTGCAACATCAGAAAAAGCAGAGTTTTATTTTGCCCATATGAAATACCCTGAGGAATTAAGGAAGCAGATTCTTTGCTACAGACGCCGCCTTGCGTGTAAACAGCATGATTGAAAAGGCAAGAAGTAAATTCAGGTGGATACTTTTAAGGCTGTCAAAGTCTTAGAAATTAATATTTACTTAACAAGAAGAGAACTTGCGCCGTACAAAATGGAAAAATGGAGCTTTTCAGTATTAGAAAATGCATCAATAACATAACCTAACTTTACAACTTACGTTATAAATTGGTAACACAAAATTATTGACAAGCCTCTACTTCGCAACTTCTGTCATGCTAACTATATTTACTAATTGACTTTACTGTTCATGCTGCTAACCTATTTGTCATTCTTTGATGTTTTGGTAAAAAATCAACTTGTTCGTAAAATCTCTTTTTACAAACCTTGCAAACATATCTACGTTTCTTTAATACAATGTATGTCTTTTTTCCTAACATCGGTATTTCTTTGACTTTTTGAATTCTGTAATCGTAAACTTTTGAAGTCTGAGCTTTGCAATTAGGACAAATATGTACTTTTTGCCTGAGTCTTATATAAGGTTCTACTTCAGTTGGATTCTCCACTATATCCTCTATTATTACATCTTCAGATTTTAATAATTGGGTGATATAATTTATGTCAGGCACTCGTTCTGAATACCTCCTTTTCTTTTGTGTTTTTCTCCTTTTTTCAATAATATTATACCAGGCATTCAGAAACAAGTGCTTTTTTTATTTTACCCACCCCAATATTTATTATAGAGCTTGTTTTTTTAGCTGTTCAATATTTAATGAAAATTTAAGAAAATTGAAGAAATACAAAGAGATTTAAAGAAAAGCTTAGTTTTAGCTAAAGAATTAGAGGAATATGAGCCAAAAAAAGAAAAAAAAATAGGATTGACAGGTGAAGATATAAATAATAAAATTAACATAGAAATTTCCAAGAATAAATTTACATTAAAGGTTTAGAAACTACAGAATATCTTTAATAACAAAGCAAAGAAATAGCTATACTAAAAATTAATATTAATTAAAAAATTAAAGTAAGTGTTATTGTTGGCAACAACCTTTCATAGGTACCTATGAAGGGATGCGAATAGAAAAATTAGAAGGTGTATGTTAATGAGAAGTCTTAAATTCAAAAGTTTAATTTCAGTACTATGTTTATTTGCTTTTGCTTTAACGTTTGTATTTGCACTAGCAGTAAGCGGTTATTTCAACGTAATATTGCCAGCTTTTAAAGGTGATGTAAAAATTAATGGAGCAAATAAAGTAACAAATGATCAGTTTGTACAAGTAAGAGTTATTAGCAAAGGAACTTCATTATTAAGTAGTAACAACCAAGTAGATTTCTGGGTCACTGATTCAAATGGTAATTATCTTACAAATGTTGTAGCAGTATCTCCTAAAAACGGCACTGTTAATATTGGTTTTAATACTAACAATTATATTAAGAGTGGAACCTATATTAATTTATGGGCTCAAAATGACGCTGTAGATGTTGTGTCTGTCCAAGCAAGTGGTTGGTATGATTTGCGCTAAATTTGATAAAGCTAATTTGTAGGGTTATAGCATTTATTGCTATAACCCTACATTATCAAATGTTTGGGAGTGATTGTAATTTGATTAATGTGTTAAGATATGAATTGAAGAGGTTATTTAGTAGAAAGGAATTTTTTATTGTAATTGTAATTGCTTTTTTTTACATAAGTGTCGATTTTATTTATCATTCAGTAATGTTAATCAATTCACCTCTTTTTGAACTACCATCTGCATATCAGATGTGGTTGTTGTACAATAAAGTTCGTGGACAGTGGGGGCAACTATTTGCTTATTTCTTAATTCCGTTATTTGCAACTATACCGTATTCAGATTCATATTTAGAGGATAAAAGGGCAGGAGTTATAAATTTTATTATTACGCGTTGTGATAAAAGAGTGTATCTTTTTTGTAAGGGAATAGTTGTCTTTTTCTCTGGTTTTATTGTAGTTTTTGCACCTTTGCTTTTTGATCAATTATTATGCTTTTGTCTATTGCCAGTTTATTCTCCGTCAGAAAATGTATTTAATCATCCGACATATAACGCTTACCAATTTTTAAGTACAGTACAACTTCCAAAATTGCATTCGATAAATCCTTATTTACATAATTTATTTTACATGCTTTTAAATGGCGTTTGTGCTGGTATCATTGCTTTGGTTTCATATTCTATATCCTTCTTTAGAAAAATGAACAGATATTTGGTGGTTATTTTAGCTTTTTTATTCTATCTGCTGGAAAATTTTATTGGAAAATTAATTAGTTCGTCAACCACATTTTCAATAGCTGATTATTTAATTATTCTTCCATTTTCTTCTGAAATTACGAAATACCAGTATTTACTAATCTTTATAATGGGGCTATTGTTTATAAGTGCTATTACTATAAACCTTAGATGTAGTAAGGATGAAGTATAATGAAATTAAGGCAAATTTTTTATATAAACTTAACAAGAAAGTTTATGGCTTATTTTGCAACTTTATTTGTAGAATTAGTACTTTCAATTTTATTGTTAAAATTTTTGGATGCAAATAAAACATGGACTGTTAATTTAATTATAAGTCAAATATTTAAAGCAAACGCAATTACGTTTTTTTATGTACCCATATATCTTCTTTTGGTCAGTTCGCAAATACATATGGATAATTGCCTGATTATTCTGAAATATACTCATGTTGAGGATTGGTGGAAGGAAAAAATAAAAATTTTACTAAAAGATACCTTAATCTATTTATTATCTATATACACTATACCTTTGATAGTAACTGTTATGTTGAGTTCAAAGTATTTAAAAGCTTTAAGCTACAAGGAGTTTATATTCATTTTAGAGTTTCTATTTATTGTGCTTCTTTTGTTAGTTGTATATGGAACAGCATATCTTATTGTATTGGCTATTATTAAAAGAGCTATTACGGCGTATATAGTTGGCATATTAGTGCCTTTCATAGATTTTGTCTTTATATATATATTTAAAACAGTGAATTTTTCTGGTATTACCTTAGGTATGTTAATAAATTTTCTGATGAGCTATAGTTTATCGCTAAAAAAGCATCTTTTTTTATTTGGAATATACCTTAGTTATTTTTTGCTGCTTTTTACCTTCTTGAACATTGTTATGACAAATACATTGAAAAAAATAGATATTTACAGAGGTGATAAGAAATCAGAAAACTGATAAATAGTATTGTCAGTTCAGCAGTTCTCTCTTTGTTAATTGATTTATATTGGCTGATGTCTTTGAAATTTTATAGTAATACTTCTGTTGAAATTTTTTTGATTTTGAGTTTGAATTATTTACCTTTTCCAGGTAAAGTAACTTCATTTATATATCCTTTAGTATATGCTTTGCCCAGATTATATCTTATAGCTACCTTAGGAAATGTTTTTTCTCATGATTTTAAAAGATGTGCAGTTTACATTTTTACAAGAAAAGATAGTAGGCTCTCATGGTATTTTAATAAGCTTTATTTTATATCTTTATACATTTTATCTTTTCTAATTACATTTGTAATAACCACAACACTATTTGCCTTGGCAAATAAATTTAGGGTAGAATCTTTTTTTAAAGGTATATTGTGTTGTACAATAATAATTCTGCTAAATTTTATTTCTATAATATTGTTTACTATAGTTGCAAATATATTATCATTATATATGAGTTCAAGAATATCCTTTTTGTTTACTATAACAGTTTGGCTAATATTCTTTGTTCCCTTTTTTATATCTTTAAATGATTTCAATTATCTTTTAATAAAATTTAGTCCTGTTTTACAAGCTGTTTTGAGTTGGCATAGTGATAGATTTATTGTAGATATAACTGGAATCTATGGAATAGATAGCATAAATGGTTTTAGCATATGGTGGTCAATGTTTATACTTGCTATTTATTTTTCGATTGTAGTGATAATAGGAATAAAAGTAGTTAAAAATATCGAAATATTTGAGAGAGATTGACAGGAAAGAGGTGATTTTAAATATGAAAGCAATAGAAGTCAGAAATTTAACAAAGATAATCAAAGGAAAAGTTATTTTGGATAATGTTAATCTTAAACTTGAAGAGGGAAATATTTATGGATTTTATGGTAGAAATGGTTCAGGCAAGACTATGTTATTTAGAGCTATATGTGGTTTGATAAAACCAACGTTTGGAGAAGTTATTGTTTTTGAAAAGAAAATAGGAAGAGATATTTCTTTTCCTGAGAGTTTAGGGGTTATTATAGAAAATGTTGATTTGTGGGAAAATTTAACAGGCTTTCAAAATCTCAAATTATTGGCTTCTATAAAAAATTTAATTACTGATGATGAGATCAAAAGTGCTATAAAAAGGGTTGGGCTTGATCCAGAAGATAGAAGACCGTATAAAAAATATTCGCTTGGTATGAAACAAAGATTGAAAATTGCACAAGCTATAATGGAAAAACCTAAATTGATTGTTCTTGACGAGCCAACAAATTCTCTTGATGAAGATGGTGTTAAACTTGTAAGACAGATTTTGTTAGAAGAAAAAAGAAGAGGAGCAACAATTTTATTAGCAAGTCATATAAAGGAAGACATAAATTTGCTATGTGATTATAAATTCAGGGTAGATTCAGGGAAAGTTTACTATTCGGAGGAAGAAAGCAAAGATGAATAGAAAGTGGTTTGTGGTGATATTTGTTATTTTAGCTTTAGATATAGTTGTAAGTTTTATTGTAAAAAAATCATTTATTAATACTGAAACACAAAGTGTAAGTGAAAATATAGTAGACCAATGCGTTTTTTTAAATGGTGGTAGTTTTAAGGGGTGCAATAATGAAAATTTTTCGTTGGAAAAGATTATTAGAGATTCTGAGGTAATTGTAAAGGGTACTGCGCTGAGCGATAGAATTTATTTAAAAGGTTCAGTACTGACAGCTTTCAATGTTATCAAGGCTTACAAAGGGGAAATAACGAATTCAAAAATTTATATATTTGAGCCAAGTTATTTTAATTTAGGTAAGTACAACAATTATTTTGCATACTGTGGCTATAATCTTATGAAGCCAGGTCACAATTATATTCTTTTTTTGAAGAAATGGAAGTATACAAATTTTGTTAGATATAATCCATATTATAGAGGCAAAGAGATTTATGTCTTTGCTCATAATTCTGCTGTTGATAAATTTGAAATTAATAAATCAAATACTACAAAGGTGATTAATCTTGAAGGTAATATATTAATAAAATACGGGCAAGTGAAAAATTATGAGGTTTTTGTATATAACAAAAATGAATTAACTGAATACTATCAGCTAAAAGATAAGGTATTGAATTGGATTTCTCAAAATTAATCGGCACTTGATGGAAAATTATTTTTTAATACACTGAGGGGCTCTCACAAAAATTTTAAGTGAGAGCCCCTTTTTGGCTATTTTGTTGCCAAATCCCCCTCAATCAAGATGGACAAAATCTGGTCAATCTCAGCAAAAGCAAGAGCAATGCAAGAGTCTGCAGCTCCATAGTAAAGATAGATTTGGTTGTCTTCAACAATTGCTCCACAGGTGAATACCACATTGTTGACATCTCCAATTCGTTCATATACTTCCTGAGGTGATAATAGCCACTCTGGACATCTTTTCTTGACCTTTGCCGGATTTTCTAAGTCCAAAAGCGCAGCACCAAGCCTGTAAATTGGTCCTGATGGCATCATCTTCACGCCGTGATAGATTATTAGCCAGCCCTCTTGAGTTTTTATTGGCACAGCTCCTGCGCCGACTTTAAAGCCGTCCCACCACGGGCCTCCTTTTTCAACAAGCACAACCTCATGGTTTCCCCAGTGGATAAGATCTGACGAATATGCAATCCAAATGTGTTCGATGTCCCCTGCAACAGGTCTGTGAAGCATGGCGTACCTACCGTTAATTTTTTCAGGGAACAAAACTGCATCTTTGTTGTTGGGAGGATAAATTAATCCCATTTTTTCAACTTTTTTAAAGTTCTTTGTTCTTGCAAGTGCAACTGCTGGACCATAACGAGAGTATGCAGTATAGGTTATATAGTAGTAATCATCTTCAGGAATATAGGTTATTCGCGGGTCTTCGCAGCCAAACTCTTCGTATATGAACACTGTGGGTTGGGGATAAATCAGAGGTGACTTTTCAATCTTCCAATTAGTCTTTCCATCACTACTTCGAGCAACAGTCAAATGCGATTTTCCTTGTCTATCCTCAACTCTCAAAAGTAGTAAGTACTCATTTTTATATTTTATTGCACCAGCGTTAAACACAGCATTTGCTGAATATGGAATATCAAATACTGTGATTATTGGATTTCCGCTGTAGCGTGTAAATATGTCCTTTTTTGCAAAGACCTTTTTCATTGTTTTAATCCCCCCACAAATAAATTGTCTATACATTGAAATATACCACATTTGGTATTGAATAATTACAAAAAAATTATGTAAAATATCTTTGAAACCTGTCAATAGGATAACCAATTTTCACAAAAGAGGTGAAAAATATAAAATGAAAACTTACAGAAAAGAGCTGTGGTTTGAAATACCAACAAGAAGAGCATTTGTAAACATTACAGACACTCTTCAAAAGTGTGTTGATGAAAGTGGTATAAAAGAAGGACTTTTACTTTGCAATGCTATGCACATAACTGCAAGTGTATTTATTAATGACGATGAACCAGGTCTTCACAAAGATTTTGAAATCTGGCTTGAAAAACTGGCACCTGAAAAACCCTATTCTCAGTACCATCACAACGTCGGTGAAGATAATGCAGATGCGCATCTTAAAAGAACCATAATGGGAAGAGAAGTTGTGATTGCTATAACAAATGGCAAGCTTGACTTAGGTCCATGGGAACAGGTGTTTTATGGTGAATTTGATGGCAAAAGAAAAAAGAGAGTGCTTGTGAAGATTATAGGAGAGTAAGAGATTGACAATTATTCCTATGTGTATTAAGATATACATAGGGAGGCAGCAACAGTTGAAAATAGTTATGAAAAAGGGTATAATTTTAATTAGGTGATGATAGATGTTATTAAGTATGCAAAAAGTAAAAGAAATATACTCAATCAGTCGAAGGACGCTTATAAACTGGGAGAAAGAGGGGTTAATTACTCCTGTTAGAACCCAAAGGGTAGAAGAAGGTATAAAAAAGAAGACATAGAAAAACTACTGGGTATGATAAAGGAAAAACCAAAGCCAACCGTTGTTTTGTATACAAGGGTATCAACAAAAAAGCAAGAAGAGTACCTTAAAAATCAGATTAGAAGACTTGAAGAATATGCCAATTCTCAGGGGTGGCAGTATGAGACTATATTTGTGATAGCGAGTGGGGTAAACGAGAACAGAAGGGGACTGCTGAAACTTTTGAACAAGATTAAGAGAGGAGAAGTTGAAAAAGTTGTAGTGGAGTATCCTGACAGACTTGCAAGGTTTGGGTTTGAATATCTCAAATTTTTTATGGAAAGCTATGGAGTAGAGCTTATAGTGCTAAATGGTCAAGAAAACGAAGAAGACATAAACAAAGAACTGGCAGAGGATTTAATAGCAGCAGTATACATCTTTTGCAGCAAGGATTTACGGACAAAGAGGTGCAAAAAAGCATGGTAACAGTTCAAGCCAAGCTAATTTTTGAAAGCGGGGAAGATAAGCAAAAAGTCTTGGACCTTATGAGAAGATGGTCATCATGCATGAGGTATGCATACAAGAGGTTACTTGAAGGGCACAAAAGGAATGAACTAAAAAGAGAGCTGCAGGGAATTTTCAATCTTAATTCCCGATACGTGGATGATGCAATAATGAAAGCAAAAAGCATTTTGACCTCATGCAAAGAAAGAGGAGAAAATCCCAAGAAGGTTATTTTTGGTGGCAGGCAGCTTTTCGAGAAGCTAAAGAGGCGGCATATAAACGGCAAGCCTTACGAAAGACTCAAGATTGAATGGCAGGAGAGAAGGAAGGGGAATCTGTATTCAAGAGGAGACAAGAGCAAGAAAGGTAATCTCAATACAAGGATTGAGATAGATGAAGATTGTATGAAACTTAGAATCAACGTAGGAGAAAGGGAGCATGTATATGCGAAAATACAGCCCGGATGGAAGATAAAAGATGGAACGAACATTGATAGGAATCAACTTCTTGAAGCGATAAGTATTTCTGGACAGCCCTATTCTGTCCAGCTGAAACTTAAAAGTGGTGTAGTATATGCCTATTTCACTGTTGAAGAGGAATTTCCAAAGGCTAAGATAACAAAAGCGAATGGAGTTATGGGGATAGACACGAATGCATATCCAAAGAATGTTGCATGGGCAGAAACAGATGAGCACGGGCAGTTTCTGGGATATGGCAGAATACCACTTGAGAAGCTTGAAAGTGGCAGTTTTGATAAAAGAGAGTATTACAGGTGGCAGTATGCTCATGAGATTGTAAAAATAGCAAAAGAGAAGAGAAAAGCTATTGTGATTGAAAGACTGTACATAAAAGACAGGGAAAAAGAGGAGATTTTTCAGGTAGAAAATCAAGACGGATAAGACACTATTTTGGGTATGGGTCACTTTTAGAGAAAGTAAAACTTTTAGCAAAGCGAGAAGGGATAGAGGTTATAGAAGTAGACCCGGCGTATACTTCTGTAATAGGGATTTTGAAGTACGCGCTGCAGTTTATGGTGACAAAAGATGTAGCTGCAGCATATGTAGTAGCAAGAAGGGGACTTGGATTAAATGAGAGGATACCATCAAACTATATGGAGTTTTTGAGCAGACTTGATGTCAGTAGTTTGGAAGAACTAAAAGAGTATGTAAGCAAAACGGTGAAGAATGTAATTTTGAGGAAGAAGCAGATAAGGGAAATTGAATATGTAATGCGGATGATACAAAGCCCTGGGAGTGAGCCAGGGAGGGTATCAGGACCTCTGGACGGAACAAGTTCTGGTACCTATGGTAAAGACAACAATCTCTGGCGAGTTCTCAGGGTAGCGGTGGTAACGCCACTCTCCCCTGACAGGGTGTTGCGTGATATGTCTGTCTTGAAATCGTTATTGATTTCAGGGCAAGTGGGGAAGACCTGTAAGGGCGCAAGTTCCTGTTTCTTGGGGCAGGGGCTATGGCTTTCCTAAATACCGCCTGCTGGGGTTGGGAAAGCCTGAAAGGCGGACTACAAATACCCCAGCCATCAAACTTGTGTTAGTGTGCACAGTTTGGTTGACCAGGTGTATAAAATGAGGACCAATATTTTTATAGATGAAAATTTATTAAAGAAAGTGATGGAGATTGCTGGAGTAAAGACAAAAAAAGAAGCAGTTGAGATTGCGTTGAGGGAGTACTTAGAAAATCACACACGAAAGAATTTGTTGGAGTTGAAGGGCAAAATAATGTTTGCAGAAGATTATGATTATAAAAGGATGAGGGCAGGGCAATGATTTTAGTTGACACTTCTGTGTTGATAGACTTTTTTAAAGGGAATACAAACGAAAAAGTAGAAAAGTTTGAAGGGGTATTAACAAATAAAATACCATTTGGAATTACTCATTTAATTTACCAGGAGATTTTACAAGGTGCTAAAAATGAAAAAGAGTTTGAGCTATTAAAAGAATATTTGAGTACTCAACCATTTTACGAATTGACAAAAGGAAAAAAATCGTATGAAGAAGCAGCGCTGCTCTACTTTTAGTGCAAGAAAAGAGGCGTAAATCTTAGGAGTACTGTCGATGTGATAATAGCCCAGATAGCTATTGAAAATAATCTTTACTTGCTCCACAATGATAGAGATTATTCTAAAATTGCTAAAGTTGAAAATAGGTTAAAAGAGTACTGAATGTAATAACATTTCCGGTTGACAATGCCCTTTTGTTTTGTTAATATTAATGAGGCAAATTTAAAAATTGAATATTGTAAATATATGAGAAGCTTATCCTTATCAAGAGAGGTGGAGGGAAAAAGGCCCGATGAAACCCGGCAACCGGCAAAGCTTTTAGCTTTGCAATGGTGCCAACTCCGTCAGAAAGCAAAATATCTTAGCTTTCTGAGAGATGAGGATAAAACTTTTGCAAAAGAAAGTTTTGCCTCTTCTTTTCAGAAGGGGCTTTAAATTTTTAAAGATTTTCAAGAGAAGTTTTTATTTTACTTAAAAGGAGGTAAAAATTTCAGATGAGAAAGCTATTTACATCAGAGTCAGTAACAGAAGGTCATCCTGACAAAATCTGTGACCAAATTTCAGATGCTGTGCTTGACGCAATATTGGAAAAAGACCCCTACGCAAGGGTTGCGTGTGAGGTTGCGGTAACAACAGGCCTTGTTCTTGTGATGGGCGAGATTACAACAAAATGCTATGTAGACATACCAAAGATAGCAAGGGATACAATAAGAGAGATTGGCTATACACGTGCAAAATATGGATTTGATGCTGACACATGTGCTGTTATAACCTCAATTGACGAACAGTCACCTGACATTGCAATGGGTGTTGACAAAGCTTTAGAAGCAAAGCTTGGTGAGATGACAGAAGATGAGATAGAGGCAATTGGTGCAGGCGACCAGGGTATGATGTTCGGATTTGCATGTGATGAAACACCTGTTTTGATGCCAATGCCAATCTATCTTGCTCACAAGCTTGCAAGAAGACTTGCTTATGTGAGGAAAGAGGGTATATTGCCTTATCTTCGTCCAGATGGCAAGACTCAGGTTACAGTTGAGTATGAAGATGACAAACCAGTTAGAGTTGACACGGTGGTTGTATCTACACAACACAGTCCGGAGGTTACTCATGCTCAGATAGAGGCAGATGTTATTGAGCATGTTATAAAACCTGTAATTCCAGAAGGAATGCTTGATAAAAACACAAAAATTTTTATAAATCCTACAGGAAGATTTGTGATTGGCGGACCACAAGGTGATTCAGGTCTAACAGGAAGAAAGATTATTGTTGACACTTACGGTGGGTATGCACGCCATGGAGGTGGTGCTTTTTCTGGTAAAGACCCGACAAAGGTTGACAGGTCTGCAACATATGCTGCAAGATATGTTGCAAAGAACATTGTTGCATCAGGGCTTGCAAAAAAATGTGAGGTTCAGGTTTCATATGCAATAGGTGTTGCAAGACCACTTTCAATTAGGGTTGACACATTTGGCACGGGTAAAATTAGCGATGAAAAGATTGCTGAGATTGTAAAGAGGGTATTTGATTTGCGCCCTGCTGCAATAATTAGAGATTTGAACTTAAGGCGTCCTATCTACAAGCAGGTTGCTGCCTATGGTCACTTTGGAAGAGAAGATTTGGACCTCCCGTGGGAAAGAACAGACAAGGTAGGTGAAATACTAAAAGAGGCTCAGAACGTTTAAAATTCTCGAAAGAATAGTTCTAACTTTTTAAAAACTTTAATAATGTTTATTAGAGATTATTTTAAGTAGATTTGAGCAAATTTAATGGATAAAAAGAATACAGCAGTTTCAGTTTATCAATATATATGGGTTATAGTAAAGTCTTTGTTCATGGCTTGCTTTTTGATATTTGTTATATCCATTTTTGTAATGTATTTCTCTATGCCAGACAGGGTTGCATTTTTTCTTACGTTATTTTCTATGTTTGTAGGAATAGCATTTTCGGGCTATGAAGCAGCAACTTTGTCACTAAGTAATAAAAAGATTGCAGCGTTTTTGGTTTCGACTTTTGTTGCAGCTGCTCTTTTTGCCTTAAGTATTATATTTAAAAAAGGCTTTAATGTTTCAAAATACCAATTATATATTCTTATATTTGGACCGCTTGTAGGATTTTTAACAGGTGCACTCAATTCAAGTAAAGCGAAAAGACCAAGAACAAAAAGAAGATAAAGCTCAAAATAATGCATAACCCTTTTGCTTTTAAAAGAGCAAAGGGGTTTTATTTTTTTGCTTTTAAACCGTTTATGGTATATAATAATTTCAAGAAAAAATTAATCTTTTTGGGGGAAAAGATAATGAAACAAAAGATTGCATATCTTATCAGCAGCCTTTTTACAGTTCCTATGGTAGCACTACTTGTTTTTACTATCATGTGGTTTGACAATAGTTATAAAAACTTTAATGGGAATTTCTACTACTATATAAATTCGATATTCTTTTTTACTATAATTCCCCTTTGTGCTTACATTGTTGCAAGAAGTTTTCCAAAGTTTAAGGCCGTGGGAAGAGAAGTTGAGAGAAAACTTGCGTTTGTGTTCGGAATAGTTGGATATCTGCTTGGAAATATAAGTTTAATGTTTATGAAAAAACCAACAAGGGCCATGGTAGGACTTTATTTATCATATCTTATATCAGCCTTGATTTTGGCATTTGTAAACAAGGTCTTGAGATTCAAAGCAAGTGGTCATGCATGTGGAATTACCGGTCCGATTGTTGCAATAAACTTTATTGCGGGAATAAAGATGATCTATTTGGCTTTGCTCATTCCTCTTGTCATGTGGTCAAGACTTGTACTCAAAAGACATGATACAAAACAGCTTCTGGCAGGTGCTGCCACATCTTTTTTTGTAACACTCATAATAATGATTTGGATATATTGAGTTTCATAAAAAGTTATTTTCTGCCTCTGAGGGGGATTTTTTGAGGTATGATTTTTCAGAAAAAGAGATGGATTTTGAAAGATAACAGCAACATTGAAGATATGGATATTGAAATTGATGGTAGGAAAATAAAGCCTCAAATTATAAAGGTTTTGAACAATAGAGGTATACAGGAAAAGGAGGAAATAGAGAAGTTTTTAAATCCTTCACTTAAAAATCTTCACAATCCATTCCTTTTGCCTGATATGAAAGAAGCAGTTAAAATTATAAACCAGGCTATTTTGCGCAAAAGTAGAGTGCTTATATATGGTGATTACGACTGCGATGGAGTTACAAGTACATATTTGCTTTATTCAGTTTTGAAAAATTTTTTGCCAACAATATATTATATCCCCAATAGATTTAAAGATGGATATGGGCTCAACCTTGATGTTTTAAAGAAACTGGAAGACAAGTTTGACCTGCTTATTACTGTTGACACGGGGATTAGCGCACAAAATGAGGTGAAGTATCTCAAAGAAAAAGGGAAAACAGTTATAATAACAGACCATCATGAACCGAAAGAAGTTTTGCCAGAGGCTGATGCTGTGATAAATCCCAAAAGAAAAGATAGCATTTATCCTTTCAGGGATTTGGCGGGTGTAGGTGTTGCGTTCAAGCTTTTACATGCACTCAAAAGCTCAGGGATAAATCTTAAACTATCTGAGTACCTTGATGTTGTTGCGATTGGAACAATTGCAGATGTAATGCCTCTTGTTGAAGAGAATAGGGTTTTAGCAAAGTTTGGGCTTAAGATTTTAAAAAATACGAAAAATGTCGGACTCAAGAAACTTATAGAAGTAGCTGGACTTTCGTCAAAAGAGGAACTGAAACCCTATGATGTGTCGTTCATAATTGGTCCGAGGCTGAACGCTGCTGGGCGAATTTCTGATGCGAATTTGGCTGTATCACTTCTTTTAGAGCAGGATATTATAAAGGCAGAGAGCATCGCAAAAAAGCTTGACGAAGAGAATAGAAAACGTCAGGAAATAGAAGAAAAGACAATTAAAGAAGCTCAGAGCTTAATTAATAAAAATAAAGGTATTTTAAGAAAGAAGATATTTGTTCTTAGCAATGGTTCATGGCATGCTGGAGTTGTTGGGATAGCTTCTTCAAAAATCACAGAAAAATATTACAGACCTTCTCTTTTGCTGACACTTGCTGACGAGGGTGTTTTAAAAGGTTCAGGAAGGTCAATTAAAGGTTTTAACTTGTTTGAAGCACTCAGAAACTGTGCAGGAATTTTGCTCAAGTTTGGTGGTCATGAACATGCAGCAGGTCTTTCACTTCCTGTTGACAATGTTGACAAACTTGACGAGATTTTAAACTCAATTGCACAGGATTATCATTTTATGATATTCAAGCCGGCAATTGAAATTGATCTTGTGCTCTCTTTAAATGAAATTGATGATGAACTTATCGACCAGGTTTATCTTTTAGAACCGTTTGGTGTTGGTAACCCTGAACCAACTTTTTTGATAAAAAATCTTGTTGTAGAGAATTTTAGGTTCATGGGTGATGGTAACAAATACTACAAATTTTTTGCTGGCAACTCAACAAAATATGATGTTGTATGCTTTTCCAACTTGGAAGATGAAGATGAGCTGATTTCAATGAAAAAAGTAGATATTGTTTGCAAACTCGAAAAGAATCTTTTTAACAGTGTGAGAAAAAATCAGTTCAATATTCTTGATATTTGCGAAAATGTTAGTTTTGGAGTTATAAAGGACTTATATAATAATTTGAAGGCTGTTAGAAATAACTGCTTAAGTTTTCAGAGATATGAAGTAAAAAGAGGCAGTTTGCAGGATATAGAAGAAAAAAGGTGTGTTTTTGTAGCTTTTTGGCCGCACATTGTTCTCAATTTTCTTAAATTTTTAAAAGGAGAAGACGTGGAGAGTGAATTTTTTGAATTTTTAAATAAACAAGGTAGGATAATTCAGCATCAAAGTAGCCTCAAAGAGGTGTATTTTGACGATATCTTTGCAACAAGGCTTGATAAGCTAAATGCTATTGTGAACGAGGCAGATTTGGTTGTTGCTCTTGATATGCCTTCTTATCAGTATGTCAAAAACTTTTATCAAGATGCTAACACTCTTTTGATTGACCTTGATAACAAATTTGATGAATTTTCACTTCACATAAATGAAGAATGTGTTAATGTTTATAAAACATTGAGGGACTGTGAGTTTATATCTTACAATTTTTCGGGTATATATGAATCAGACCCATTTTTGAATGTGGTAAAATTGCTTTTTATTGTCCAAATGTTTGAAGAGGCAGGTCTCATTTTAGCAGAGGTTACTCACGAGGGAATTGAGGTAAAAGAGTTTTTTAAAACACAAGAAAAGGTGAACCTAAAATCTACAAAGGTGTACAGCTTTTACAGAACATTGAAAGGATAAAAGATGAAAGGGGGAGTTTTGTTGAATGTAGGCGTTTATGACTTTATATGGCTTGGGATTGCTCTTGCAACTCTTGCTGCTGATATGTTTATAGGTTTTGTTTTGTTTCCGATTTATATATCTGCTTTTGTAGTGTTCATTCTTGACTTATTTATAAACAATATAGCACTTGAAATGGGGATATTTATTGTTTTGGCAATTATTATTTTCTTAATTTTTAAGCCCAAGATAAAAAGGTTTCTTCAAAACATGCCAAAAATAGAAAATAGAAGTTTTGTATCTGTTGGCGATGAATTTTTTGTTGAAGAAGTATCTGAGGATGGATACTTTGGTAAGATAAAAAAAGACGGGATATTTTATAATATTTATTGTCAAGAAAAACTTCAAATTGGTGATAAGGTCAGGGTTACAAAGGTAGATGGGCTAAAAATCTTTGTTGAAAAAATTGAAAATAAAGTGTAAGGGGGAAATGTAAATGTCAGCAATTGGTTGGGTAATACTTGTTATTGGATTATTTTTAATATTTTTCTTCTCAAGCATCAAGGTGGTCAGGACAAAATACTGCTATGTTGTTGAAAGAATCGGTCAGTTTCACAGGGTTTTGGAACCTGGTGTTCATCTCATCATTCCGTTTATTGATAACGTTAGAGCAAAGGTAAATATGCAGGAACGAATTCTTGATGTTCCGCCACAGGATGTGATTACAAAGGATAATGTCAGAATAAAGATTGACTCTGTTGTGTTTTTTGAAGTATTTGACGCTAAAATGTGTACTTACAACATTCAAAACTATCAGGCAGCGATTATGTATTCAGTGCTCACTAATTTGAGAGATGTTGTTGGTAACATGACACTTGACGAGATATTTTCATCAAGGGAAGTAATTAACTCAAGGCTCACATCTGTTTTGGACCAGATAACAGATAATTATGGTGTTAAGGTTAAAAGGGTTGAGATTAAAGATATTATTCCGCCAGCAGAAATTACCCAGGCAATGGAAAAGCAAATGAAAGCAGAACGAGACAAAAGAGCAATGATTTTAGAGGCAGAAGGTGTAAGAGAAAGTGAAATTGCAAAGGCAGAAGGGTATAAGCAGGCGCTTATAAAGAGAGCTGAGGGTGAAAAGCAGCAGAAGATTTTGCAGGCAGAAGGTCAGGCTCAGGCAATAGAGATGGTAGCTAAGGCTCAGGCAAATGCTATTGCATATGTCAACAGGGCAATAAAAGAAAGTGGAACAGATGCGGTTGTGCTTGCGATGAGACAGATTGAGGCTGCAATTGAGATTGCTAAAAATCCGGCAAATAAAGTATATATCCCAACAGATGCGTTCAAAAATCTTGGAACTCTCATTGGCGCTTCTGAGCTAATAAGAACAAATGATAGTACAAACTCTCAATCATCATCACAATAAAAAATGATGAGAGGTGGCAAAACGAAAGATGAGGAATGTGTATGACATTGCATATGAACTTGCCACTGCTTTGAAGGAGTCAAACGAATTTAAAAGGTTTAAAGCTGCAAAAGAAAAGATTGAAAAGGATGAAAAGCTAAAACAGATGATTTCTGATTTTAAAAAGAAACAGTTCGAACTTGAACAAAAGCGCCTCAAAGGAGAGGAAGTTACAAGCTCTGACGTGTACTCCTTGCAGCAGCTTTATCAAATAATCTCATTGAATCCTGATATAGAAGAGTACCTTTCTGCTGAGATGATGCTGGCAAAGATAATTGCTGACATTTCAAAAATCATTGCCGACAGTATTGAGTTTAAAGATGAGCTATGGGGATTTGCAGATAAATAAGTAAAAACAAAAGTGAGGGGATTTGTTCGAAGATGGCAGATAGAATAATTTATGATTACAAAAGGGAAAAGACGAAAAGGATTTTAAAAAGAGCAGGGTTTGGTTTGGCGCTGCTGATTTTGGCTGCAATTGTGTTTTCAATTGCATTTGATTTGTTTTTGGAACTAATCCAGATAAGAGAGATTGGTAAGAATTTTGTCAGTGTGTTCTGGAAAAATTTCTATGTAAAACTTTCTGTGCAGATAATTTCTTTTGTTATATTGTTCTTTGTGTTTTTTATAAACAATGCAATTGTGAAAAAAAATATCGAAAGAATTGTAGGGAAAATTGGTTTTTTGAAGAAGAACATTCCCAACATTATTCTTTCTATTTTCTTGGCACTTGTGACAAGTAAATATTTGGAAAACAATCTCTATATAAAGTTTTTGACATTGACACATTCAAAACCTTTTAATATCAAAGATCCAATCTTTAAGAAAGACATAGGCTACTATGTATTTGAAAGACCTTTTTTTCTGACTGTGGTAAATTTCCTCTTTTTCTTGATGATATTTGTATGTATATACACAGTGGTGCTATATTTGCTTCTTTACACAGCTTCATTTGTTAGCAGAACAAGTTCGTGGAATATTCTATCTGACAAAAAGGTCAGGGCTCATATATTTTTCAATCTTATACTCATATTAGTTGTTAAAATGTTCACATTGAAGTATGAAATGGAAGGGCTTTTATACTCTTTCTTTGGAGAGGTTGTTGGTGTTGGGTATACAGACTATTATATTAGAATGAACTATTTTAAGCTTTCTTATATATTTTTGGCTGCAGTCATTGTGCTTAGTATTTACTTTTTTGCAAAAGGAAAGTACACAAACATCGGAAAAGTTATGCTTTCTTATGTTGGATGGGCAGTTTTAGGGACCATAATTTCAGCAGGTTTTCAGTACTTTGTGGTATCACCAAACGAACAGGTATATGAAAGGCCATTTTTAGAGAAGAATATAAAGTTTACACGTCTTGCTTACAATTTAGAAAACATCGAAGAGAAATATTTTCCTGTAGACACATCAAATAATATAACAGCAAAAGATTTGCAGCAAAATAAAGCAACAGTTGAAAATATAAGGATAACAGATTTTCCAACTACCTTAGATATACAAAACCAGATTCAGCGGTTTAAACAATATTATATCTTTAATGACGCAGACATTGCAAAATACACCATAAACGGCAGGATAAAATCGGTGTTTATCTCTGCAAGGGAGATAAACTATGAGGGCATTCCTACAAAGACATATATAAACCAGAAATTCCAGTATACCCATGGTTACGGCGTTGTTATGAGTCTTATGACAGAGGTCACCCCAGAGGGTCAACCAAAGTTCATAATAAAGGATATTCCAATAAAAAGCTTGGATGGTGCCCCAAAAGTCACACAGCCGCGCATCTACTATGGAGAAAAGACAGACCCGTATGTAATAGTCAACACAAAAATTGATGAGATAGATTATCCAGAAGGAGATTCAAACAAGCTCTACAGGTACACAGGTCAGGGGGGAATAAAACTTACACCGCTAAACAGACTGATATTTTCATATGTATACAAAGATTTTAGGCTTCTTGTTTCCTCTGCGATAAATTCAAACAGCAAAATTCTTATAAACAGAAACATTGTTCAAAGAGCCAAAAAGGTTGCACCGTTTTTGGAGTTTGACCCTGACCCATATATCCTGATTGATGGGAAGGGCCGTTTAGTGTGGGTTTTGGATGCGTACACAAAGACAAGTTATTTCCCATATTCAGAGCCTACCGAGGAGGGTTTTAATTATATCCGAAACTCTGTAAAGGTTTTGATTGATGCGTACAATGGCACCTTGAAGTTCTACATTGTTGACAAGAGCGACCCGATTGTGAATGTATACAAGAGCATATATCCTCAGCTTTTTGAAAAAGGAGACATTCCCAAGGATATCGCTGAGCACATAAGATTTCCAGAGTATATCTTCAAGGTTCAGGCAAGTGTGCTGAAAAGATATCACATGACAAACCCTAATGTGTTCTACAACAAAGAAGATTTGTGGGATTTCGGGAAGCACAAAACCCCTGATGGCTCAATTGACTATATTCCCCCATATTATAGCGTAATGAAACTTCCAGATTCGCAAAAAGAAGAGATGATTTTGATGGTACCATTTACACCGCTAAAATACAATACAATGATTGCATGGCTTGCAGCAAAAAGTAGCAAAGAAAATTATGGAAAGCTTGTGCTTTACAAGTTTCCGAAAGGCTCAACTGTATATGGTCCGCTGCAGGTGGAAAATATGATTGACCAGGACCCACAAATCTCAAAAGATTTGTCTCTTTGGAATCAGGGAGGTTCTAAGGTAATAAGAGGTAATTTGTTGGCACTGCCTATAAACCAGAAGATTTTATATATCGAACCCATATATATTGCATCTGACAACGCATCAGCTTTGCCAGAGGTAAAAAGAGTGATTGCTGCCTGCAACGGCAAAGTAGTAATGGGAAGCAGCCTAAATGATGCTCTCACGCAGCTGATTGGGCAGCAGCTTGCACAAACTACTCAAGAGCTACAAACGCCGCAGCAGCAAGGTGCTCAGGAAATTCAAAGCTTTTCTGAGCAGCTTTCAAAGTTAAAAGGTATATTTGAGGATGCTAAGAAAGCTTTGAAAGAAGGTAACTGGGAAGAATTTGGGAGGAAGTTCAAAGAACTTGATGAGATGATGAAAAATATAAAGTAACATGAGGAGGCTCTTTGTGGGAAACCCCAAAGAGCCTTTTTAGTTTTTCTTTTTAACAAAGATTACATACACAGGTAAACCAAGAATAGTAACTAAGATGGAAAAGATTGAATCTGTAGGGTTTGAAAAATTGATTATAACTATTGCTGTCAAGATACTCAAAGCTAAAATATCATGCATCATCTGATTTGCATTTAACATACTTGATACTTGGTCTGCAAACAAAACTGATAATGCAGAAAGTATGGCGGGTGTATAAATTAGAGTATTCATCCAACCAAACAAAAAAGAAATTTTATTGCCATAAATTTTTTCAAGATAGACATAAAGCCCGCCTGTGTGAGGATATCTTGCTGAAAACTCAGCAGCAACAAGGGCACCGCACAGTGACATAACTCCGCCTAAAAGCCATGCAAAAAAAAATAAAAGCAAAACTTCCAGAGTACTTTGCAACAGGTGTTGCTTTAAAAAATACACCTGAACCGATTACCATTCCCACAACTAAGAACAGTACCATCCAGATATTTAGATTTTTTTCTTGAGAGGAATGTTGCTTTCCATCTTGCGCCCCTTTTTGGATAATCTATTTCAAAAGTTGCAAAAGCTTTGTCGCATTTAGCTAAAAATATAACACAAGTAAAATCTTTGTGCAAGATAAATGTTATCGTGGTGAAACTTTTTAGCAGTGGTTTGTTTTGAAATGATTTTTGTGTATTTTTAATAATCTAACAACAATTTGCAGAGTAAATTAACAATTTAATTAGTTTAAATTTTAAATAAATCATAGTGACAAAATACCTGAGTTATATTATAATAATTAATAAAAGACATCAAAATCAAATACAAAAACACATAAATACAAAACTATTTAACTTTAGCTTTAAAAATCAAGCATAATTAAACATAAAATCAAAATTGCACAAATATCGGTTGTAGAAAGGAGCATAAATTATGAAATTTGAACTACTACATCCAGCCGACCAGATAGTAATGATAATGGAAAGGATATATGGTTATGGTATGACAACAACATCTGGTGGCAATATATCAATTAAAGATGACAATGGCGATATCTGGATTACACCCTCTGGCATAGACAAAGGAAGTTTAAAAAGTAGCGATATTGTTCAGGTAAAAGAAAATGGAGAGATTATTGGCAAACACAAACCTTCTGTTGAACTTCCATTTCACGAGATGATATACCGAGCACGGCCTGATATAAAAGCAATAATTCATGCGCACCCACCAGCGATTATGGCATTTTCACTTGCACGCAAAATTCCAAATACCAAGCTTATTCCAAATGTCCATCTAATATGTGGCGAGGTTGAGCTTGTTGAGTATGCTTTGCCTGGAAGTACTGAGCTTGGTCAGAAAATAGCTGAGACTTTCAAAAAAGGGGTATCAACAGCTGTTTTATCAAACCACGGGATTGTTGTAGGTGCCGAAAACCTTTTCAAGGCTTTTATGGCGTTTGAAACGCTTGATTTTTGTGCTCAGCTTGAGATAAGGGCAAGGCTTATTGGTGAATCAAGACAACTCAGACCAAAAGATATTGAGATTTCAAAAGCAAAACAGGATATTCAAATGGATGAATTCATTCCAAAAACATATTCGAGTTTCGAAAGGCTATCAAGGAAAAAGATGTGTGAGCTTATCCACAGGGCATATGACCAGAGACTTTTTACAAGCACGCAAGGAACATTTTCACAAAGGCTCAGTGACAATTCTTTTATAATAACTCCTTACATGGTTGATAGGAAGTATATTCAGCCAGAGGATATTGTGAGAATAGAAAATGGGTACAAGGAGGCTGGGAAAAAGCCAAGCAGGTCAGTTCTGTTGCATAAGTTTATTTATGAAAAGCATCCAGATGTCAATGCAATCATAATTGCTCATCCGCCCAACATTATGGCTTTTGCAGTGACAGATAATGATTTTGATTCTAAAACAATACCCGAAACTTATATTTCTCTCAGAAACGTAAAAAAAATTCCGTTTGGTTCATCGTTTATGCAGCCAAAAATGACTGCAGATGTGTTTTCTAAGGAGACTCCAGCTGTGATTGTTGAGAATGATTGTGTAATTGTTGTTGGTAAAGACCTTTTAGATGCATTTGACAAGCTTGAGGTACTGGAGTTCACCGCAAAGGCCATCATAGATGCAAAGAGGTTGGGTGATGTTGTGCTAATAAGCCAAGAAGAGATTGAAGAGATAGAAAGAGCATTTAAACTGTGAAAAATATTTTGAAAGGGATGATGAGATGGAAAAAAGTAAAAGTTTGCACGAGCTTGTATGGCTATGCCAGAAGATTGGCAGAAAAATTGACTATGTTCAGGGTGGCGGGGGAAACATTTCTGTAAAGCTTGACTCACAGTATATGGCGATAAAAGCTTCTGGTTTTAGGCTTGACCAGGTGACAGAAGAAGACGGGTATGTAATTGTAGAATATCAAAAAATAAAAAGCTTTTATGAGAATGTTAATCTTTCACAGGTTAAGGACTATGAAAAAGAAAGTTCAGAAGTTGTTCAAAAGAGCGTCTTAAGTTTTCCCGGTAGGGTTTTAAGACCATCGGTGGAGGTAGGGTTTCACTCAATCCTTGACAGGTACGTCATCCACTCTCATTCTGTATATGCTAATATCTTGGCTTGTTCACATGAAGGCAGGCAGCTTTGCTACCAAATTTTTAAAAATGAAAATTTTAACTTTATCTGGATATCTTATATCAATCCTGGTTTTTCGTTGACCATTGAAATTGCAAACCAGCTTAGAAGCCTGCCAGCTGAAGATAAAAGGCCGAAGGTAATCTTCATGGAAAATCATGGACTTATTGTGTCTTCAGATAATATGCAAGAAACATATGAGGTACATGAGAGGGTTAACCTTTTGATAAAAAGGTGGTTCAAAATAAGAGGACGATATCCGTCTTGTGTGCTAAAACAAATTGGTGATAACAGATATCAGAGCAGAACAAGGTTTGTTTTGGATTTTATAAAATCAGAAATGTTTGAAGTTGAACTATTTGAGAAGTATCCTCTTTATCCTGACCAGCTTGTTTATATAAACTCAAGTCTGTATGCAGAAAATCCAAAGATAGAAATAGATTTGCCAAGAGGCAGAGTTATATACAATGCAGCCTATTCAGAGGCGCTTGCAACTGAAGAGACTTTGCTTGCTTATCTTTATGTGATAGCCAAAATCAACAAGTTTGGTCTTACTATAAAAACTATGTCAGAGGATGAAATGGAGTATATCAAAAACTGGGAGAGCGAAAAATATAGAAAAGAGCTACTAAAGAAAATGGCAAAATAAGAAGGCAACAAGTGTTCTTGACCGCTTGTTGCCTTTTTATGTTCAACATTATCACTTTCAATCTGGTTTTGCCCACATTTTAATGCCGATGTTTTTAAAATATTCTATTCTCTCCCTTAAATTTGGAAACTTTTCTTGCATTTTTTCTGAGAAAAATCCTAACTCTTTGTCCTCTGTTGCCATCATTTCATGTCCAATCAAAGCCCATGTAGTATCTATCAAATGTTTAAACTCATCCTGATTTAATGCTTCACATATAAAACTTTGGCGAGGGGAATTTATGTCTTCTCCGCTTATCTGAAGAAAATTATATTTTTCACATAAGTTTTTGACTCTTTTGAGCTGAGAAAGAGTATTTCTTGAGGGCATGTATGTTACTGCTTTTATGCCAAGCTCATTTAAAACCTCAAACAGAAGTTCAAGATAATCATCTTCAAATTTTTCTCTTCTTTTATCGCCTGTGACAGATTCAACAACATCACCAAGGTAGGCATATGCAATTATTGCACCTATCTTATGTGAAAACTCTACAACCTCTTTTATGTCAGGGCACTCTTCTGTGGCATTTATATAGAACTTTGGAGTAAAATCGCTCTTGAGAAGACCTAACAAGTCATACTCATAAAAAGGATTTTGCTCATCGTTGAGAAAGCTTTCTACCTTTTTACTAATCTTAATTTTCAATTCATCTTTGAAAAAATTTATCAATCTTTTTCCTTTGCCAACTCTTTCAATGATTTTTTTTGCAAGAGCAAAAAGTATATGTCTTTCTGTGACAGTTCCACCTTCTTTATATTTTGAAATACTCACAACATCCTTTTCAAAATCCAAAACAATTTCGTACTTTGAAAGAAGGCTATTAATGTTTTCTACCATCAGTCTATTTCTTCTCATTCTCCTCTCCACGTATGGTTTGAAAAATTTCATTACAGTTTCAACTTGGTTATGTGGAATTCCATGAATTGCAACATAAGCAATTGAATGCTGGTCAGGATTATTTATCTTTTTGCCTGAAAGCAAAGTTTTTGAAAAATCAGCTCTGCACTCAACACCAATTGTTGTTGCAATACCTGCTAATTTACCAGCAACAATAAATTCATTGCTACCTGCTATAGTATCATGGTCCATTATGCCTGCTGTCGGAAGACCGCTTTTTGCGGCCATGTAGATTGCCTTTGAAGGAGAGTATGGTGAAAATGAGTAGAATGTATGTATGTGATTGTTTATGACGCTACTTTTTGGTGGCAAGGAAATCTTGCCTTGTCTGACAAGCTCAAAGAACTTTGAAAGAGCTTCAAGTCTTCTCTCCTTATCTTCATGATTTAGTTCTTTTTCAAGCTCAAACTCAACTTGTGCCATGTTGCCAACCTTGCTCCTTTTTCAAGATTTATCTCATTTCCTGACCACCTGTTACATTTATAGCTTGCCCTGTCATATAGCTTGCCTCATCAGATGCTAAAAATACGAGAACATTTGCAACATCGTCATATGTGCATGCACGCCTGAGTGGTACTTGGCTCAAATATTTTTCTCTTATCTGTTCTGGTGTAAGTCCTTGATTTTTGGAGTACTGCTCATAAAGGCTGTTTACCCACAAAGGTGAGTCAAGCAAATTTCCCGGGCATATAGCATTTACTCTAATCCCGTACTCTGCAAGCTCAAGTGCCAAGCTCTGGGTAAGACCAATGCCACCAAACTTTGATGCAGAGTATGCGGAGTTTTTGTATGATCCTTTCTTTCCAGACTTACTATTTATCTGGATTATATTTCCTTTTCGGCGTGGAATCATCACTCTTGCTGCGGCTCTTGCACACAAGAAATATCCAATGAGGTTTACATCGATTACCTTTTTCCACTCAGCAAGTGAAAATTCTGTAATAGGCTTTGCAATCAGTATTCCGGCATTTGCAACCATCAAATCAAGCTGGCCAAAAGTTTCAATTGTCTTGTCGACCATTGTTTCGACATCTTCTTCGTTTGTAACGTCACACTTTACAGCAATAGCTTCAGATAGCTCACTTGCAACTTTTTGAGCACCTTCGAAGTTTATATCTGCAACAACAACCTTGCATCCTTCTTTGTCAAGTCTTCTTGCTAAAGCTTCGCCAAGCCCCTGGGCAGCCCCTGTAACAATCGCAACCTGTCCCTCTAATCGTTTGCAGATCATATTATAGTACCCCCTTTTTGATATTGTTTTAACATGTTGTCTTTTTGCTCTATCTAAAATTAATTATACAATATGTGTTGTGTTTATGTCTATATCAATTTGATTTATTTTTGAGTTTATTGATTTTTTGACTAAGATGTATTATCATTATCTTATGATAACATTGATGTTATAGTTAAGATTTTGATTTGTAAAGGAGGATATAAAAATGAAGACAAAAGCTGTGAGATTATATGGCAAAAACGATTTGAGACTTGAAGAATTTGAACTTCCACCAATAAGAGAAGACGAAATTCTGGCAAAAGTAATTTCTGATAGTCTTTGCATGTCTTCTTACAAGGCAGCAATTCAAGGAAGTGACCATAAAAGAGTACCAAAAGACATAGATAAAAACCCTGTTATAATAGGCCATGAATTTTGCGGGCAGATAGTAGAGGTAGGTAAAAAGTGGCAGGATAAGTTCAAACCAGGTGACAAATTCACGGTTCAGCCTGCGCTGAACCTCAAAGACAATCCGTATGCAGCACCGGGATATTCGTTCCAGTACATTGGTGGTGATGCAACATACATCATTATTCCAAATGAAGTAATGGAACAAAACTGTCTTTTAAAGTATAAAGGTGATGCTTTCTTTTACGGCTCACTGGCTGAGCCAATGTCGTGCATTATTGGTGCATTTCATGCAAGCTATCACACACAGCCAGGCAAGTATATACACAGAATGGGAACGTTAGAAAACGGTTTTATGGCAATCTTAGCAGGTGCTGGACCAATGGGGCTTGGAGCAATTGACTATGCTGTGCACGGCCCTAAACCACCAAAACTGCTTGTTGTGACAGATATAAACCAGGAAAGGTTAGATAGAGCAGCCTCAATATATACTCAAGAGGATGCTAAAAAGTATGGTGTTGACCTTTATTATGTCAATACTGCCAATATAGATGATGTTGAGAATTATCTTCTTTCATTTACTGATGGCAGAGGCTTTGACGATGTGTTTGTCTTTGCACCAGTCAGAGAACTTGTTGAACTTGCAGATAAAATTCTTGCAAGAGATGGGTGCCTAAACTTTTTTGCAGGACCGAGCGACCCCAATTTTTCAGCACTTTTGAACTTTTACAATGTCCATTACAACTCAACGCACGTTGTTGGAACAAGTGGTGGAAATACCGATGACATGATTGAAGCGCTTGATTTGATGGCAAAAGGTATCGTCAACCCCGCTGCAATGATTACTCATATTGGAGGGCTCAATTGTGTAGCGCAAACAACTCTAAATCTTCCCAAAATCCCTGGCGGAAAAAAGCTTATATACACAAACATAGAGCTTGACCTTGTAGCAATAGAAGATTTCAAGGAAAAGGGAAAAGAAGAGCCTCTTTTTGCAGAGCTTGCAAAGATTGTTGAAAGAAATAATGGCCTTTGGTGCAAAGAGGCAGAAGATTTTCTTTTAGAAAATGCTAAGAAGATTTGACAGTTAAAATTGAGTATTAACAGTATGAAAGGAAGATATGCAAAGTGTGTATAAATGTCTGTTATTTGGGAGAGGTAGAGTATCAAGAGGCTCTTTTTATTCAAGAGAGGATTTGGGCGTTGAGGGTTGAAAAAAAGATTGGTGACACACTGCTGCTGCTTGAACATCCTCCTGTTATCACAATAGGAAGACGTGGCAGCAAGAAAAACATACTTGTGTCAGATGAATTTTTAAAGAAAATGGATGTCAAGGTGTTTGAGGTAAGCCGTGGCGGGGATGTGACATATCACGGTCCTGGTCAGCTTGTAGGATACCCAATTTTTGATTTGGCTTTGACAGATAGAGACATAAAAAAGTTTGTGTATCTTTTAGAAGAAGTTTTTATAAGGCTTTTAAAAGACCAGTTTGGAAAAGAAGCGCACAGGGATGAAAACAAATACACCGGTGTTTGGGTTGGCAATGACAAGATAGTTGCTATAGGTATAGCAGTTAAAAAGTGGGTGACCATGCACGGGTTTGCTTTCAATGTAAATACAAATCTTGAACACTTTTCGTGGATTGTCCCGTGCGGACTGAAAGATAGAGGTGTTACATCCTTAGAAAGACTGATTGGAAGCACAATTCGGTTTGAAGATGTGGTGGATAAGGTTCAGACTTATTTTGGAAAGGTTTTCGGCAAGAGTTTGAATATATTGGGCAAAGAAAAACTTTTCGATTTGCTAAAAATTTAAACACAAGAAGGTATGGAAAGATGAGCTATCTAAAAAAGCCTGATTGGCTGAAGATAAGAGTAAAGGCAGATCAAAAAATAGATGATGTCATAGAAATTTTAAAAATGTTTTCTCTTCACACTGTATGTGAAGAAGCTCAGTGTCCAAACATTTATGAGTGTTTTTCAAAAAAAACTGCCACTTTTTTGATTATGGGAGATGTATGCACAAGAAACTGCACATTTTGTGATGTCAAGAAAGGGAAACCTGTGAAGTTAAATAGTGATGAGCCTAAGATGGTTGCAAATGCTGTAGGTGCATTGGGACTAAAGTATGTTGTTATAACCTCTGTTACAAGGGATGATTTGCCAGATGGAGGGGCTTCTCACTTTGCAGAGTGCATAAGAAGCATAAAAGGAAAAAGGCCATACACAAAGATTGAGGTTCTAATTCCTGACTTTAAAGGTAGTTTTGAATCAGTTTCAAAGGTTGTAGAAGCTTCACCTGATGTTGTTGCACACAACATAGAGACCATCGAAAGGTTATATCCCTGCGTAAGACCTTTGGCAAGTTATAAAAGGTCGCTCGATGTCTTGAGGATGGTAAAAGAGATTGATAAGAATATATTTACAAAATCGGGTATCATGGTTGGACTTGGTGAGACAAAAGATGAAGTTAAAAAGGCACTTGAAGACTTAAGAAATGCAGAATGTGATTTTGTAACAATAGGACAGTATCTATCTCCTTCCAAAAATCACCATCCTGTTGTTGAGTTTGTTCATCCGGATGTCTTTGAAGAGTACAAAGAGTTTGCAATTTCAATTGGATTTAAGTTTGTTATGTCAGGTCCTCTTGTGAGAAGTTCATATATGGCAGAAAATACAAAAGATATAATTGAAAATGTCCGCAAAATATAAAATTAGAAATGCAAAAATCAAAATAACATTGACAAAAAAACAAACAAAATGATACTATTAAATTGGAGATGAAAAAAGTTAACATGATAGATGAAAAAATATATCAAACATATTGAAATAAATAAACAGCTAAAATGGAGGTTTTTTGAGATGGCAACACCTGTAATAATGCCCAAGCAAGGGCAGACTGTTGAAAGTTGTATAATTACAAAGTGGCACAAGAAGAAAGGTGATAAGGTTGAGGTTGGCGACCTTTTATTTTCTTATGAGACTGACAAGGCAAGCTTTGATGAGGAAGCAAAAGTAAGTGGTGTTCTTCTTGACATTTTTTTTGAAGAGGGTGAAGAGGTTCCTGTCTTGACAAATGTGTGTGTGATTGGTGAGCCTGGTGAGGATGTACTTAAGTTCAATCCAAAGACCTTCTTGGAAGCTCAAAAAGATGACATCTCACATTTGCAGACATCTGAACAAGACGTGCCGATGGAAACTCAAGCAAAAATTCCAGGGGACTATTCTCCAATTGAAGGGAAAATAAAAATTTCGCCCAGGGCAAAGAACTTAGCTGAAAAATTAAATGTTGATTTTAGGTTTGCAAAACCTTCAGGACCGGACGGAAGAATAATTGAAAGAGACATTTTAAAGCTTTTTGAGTCAGGGCCTGTGTTCACAAGTGCGGCAAAGCAGGAAGCAAAAGAAATTGAAGATGCTCAGATTTTAGAACCAACTGGCATTGGTGGTA